>CAKQXI010000005.1 GCA_934281565.1 uncultured Prevotella sp. | reverse complement strand
ATGTTAATATTCAATAAGTTATAATAATACAACACATATGTTAATAAGTGAAATATTTAATGCGTCTGCCCTGTATCATTACACCTCTATCGGAAGTAATATCATAGAGTTTACGGCTATCTTTCAAGCTGTTGCTTGCCGTTACTGTTGTAGAGCCATTTGTCCATGTATAGCTGGTGTAACCACTCAATGTATATCTATGTGGCAAAGTCTTGGTCTCTCTTGTCATATCAGCAAGTCCCATGGCATGAGCCATATTTGTAAAGTTTATCTTGCTGGCAGTGTTGTCGAATGTAGCCTTGCCTATCTGTAAGTCACAAGCATTGAGTTTAGCAAGTGTACTTTGGTCGGAAGCTAACTTGCTGGTTTCCCAAGTACTGATGGCATTGCTGAAGAATGTTGTTGCATTGCTTACATCTACTGTTGCATTTACAGTAGGCAAATCTGTCAAACTGGACTGATAAGGATAATAAGCGAAGTAAGTGTACTGGGGTGAGAACTTATAAGTTTCGCCACTTGGTAAAGACCATGATGTACCATTATAAGTAATGGCAATATTCGCATTCTTTACTTTCTTGTTCTCATCTACCACAAATAGACCAATCTTGTCACCATTGGCATAAGCAGACTTTAGCTTATTGGTAGCTGTTGCATTGATATTGCTACTCCATGAAGTAGGGAATGTGACATCGCCTAAGTTAAGTGTAGTGATGGCACTGGCAGAGAGTTTATAATTAATCGTATGCCCAGCTTGCCATTCTGTACCTTTTAATTCAGCGGAGAGTGTACGGTCACTAACACCATTGTTGAATACTATTTCAACTTTGGTCGTACTGTTGGCATCAAACTTCTGCGGTATCATCATAAGAGTTAAAGGGTCGGTTGTCAATGCCTTTGCCACACCTGTTTCTATGCCAATACCATTGCTATCAGCACCTAAAGGTATTTCATAATCGGACAAGTCGGAACTTAATGTCCATTGACCAGTAGATATATCATAATCTCCCTTTCCCTTGACATTGCGAATAGCCACGCTCTTGACAGTTCCTAAGACCATATCATTGCCAACGGAAAATGTGATAGCAGTCAAAGCATGGGAGAACTGCAAATCTACGGCACTTGCAGCCTCAGTGGCAGAACGACTGTTGTTCTCACTCTTTGCTACAATGAAGTCTGGTTGTGACTTAATGTCATCTCCTGTCCCTGCTACATAGTGAACTGTCCTGTCTTTCGACAGTCCACTGCCGCTTTCAGACAGCATACTGGCATTAGTTGGGGCATAAGCATAGAATGATAAGGTAGCATCGGTTGGCCAATACTTATCATTGGAAGTATGCCAAGTATTGCCACTCCTTGTTGCCTTTTCAAAAGGAAAGAACTCTGCTTCAACATTATCTTTTTTCTTAAAAACAGAACTAACAAAGATTTCATTGCCTATACTCGTTACTTTGGTTCCTCTGGTGGATATGCTATTCTGATTGTCTATTTCAGACAGAGGAATGCCAGCATGAGTAACCAGCTCGTCCTTGTCATTATAGAAATAAGTACCCACTTGCTCCACAGGATGAAGATACGAAGGTTTCCCCAAGTCACTCTTTACAATTAATGGATGATAATCTCCAATGGTACTGATTGCACGAGAGCTTTCATCATTACTGCTGCCAGAATTAGAAGTCCAACCATCTATTTCTGTCGTCGTGAAAGAAATCTTCTTGTCGGAGAGAGTGATGCTTGACATTCCCTCACTTTCAGAACATGACACTAAGGATGATGATACTACTGATAAAGATGCCAATGCCAACAATAAACTTGTACTTTTCCTTTTAATGTATATCATTGCTTGATAGCTATTTATGTTCCGCCGAACTCCCAAAAGCAGATGATTATTAAAATAGGCTCAATCTATTCACAAGAAATTGGCGTAGGAGTTCTTGTTACTTTAGTTGTCCTTGCACACAGAGGTCTTAGGAAACCCACACTATAAAGGACAGAGTAAAAGAATACGCCTACGCCAACGAGGTATATGTATATAGCACATAGTATACCCCTCCTTGAAAGGGTATACTTGTGCCGTGTATATATACACGTATTGTAGACGTCTACTACAAATCTCCCTCTGAACAGTGTCTGAAAGTTCCTAAGTTTCGGTGTGTGCCAGAAGCAAACGTTCGTAAACGTCAAATCTCATAAATAGAACCAAACCACAGATTAACGCTAACAACTCATTGTCAGCAATCTATGAAATGACGCTGCAAAAGTAGCAAAAAGAATTGGTATCAGCAAAAATTTAATAACGGAATTCTTTTATATGTGATAATTTATTTGTAATTTAGCGGCGTAAAACATAAAAGTGTGCAAATTATGGTAGAAATAGTAAACAAATATCCTGTAGGAATTCAAACTTTTCAAAAGATACGAGAAGGAAAATATCTATATATTGACAAGACAAAGTATATTGTTGATTTCTTAGAAAAAGGAATGAGTTATGTCTTTCTGAGTCGTCCACGACGATTTGGTAAGTCACTTTTTGCTTCTACTTTGCAGGCTTATTATGAGGGAAAGAAAGAACTCTTTGAGGGTTTGGCTCTTGGCGATTATGAAAAAGAATGGATAAAGCATCCTGTTCTTCACTTTGATATGAGTGGTGCCAAACATTTTGATGCAGAGAGACTTTTGGGTTATCTTAATCTTCAGTTGCATCCATACGAGCAATTATATGGTAAGTTTGAGGATGAAAAAAATCCGAATGATCGACTTATGGGTATCGTGCGCCGTGCTTATCAAGCAACAGGGCAAAAGGTGGTTATCATCATAGATGAGTATGATGCTCCATTGCTTGATGTTGTGCATGAAAAGGACAATTTGAAACAGTTGCGCCTTATTATGCAGAATTTCTATAGTCCAATCAAGTTGCTTGATCCTTATCTGGAATTTACTTTTATCACAGGTATAACCAAGTTCTCCCAACTTAGTATTTTCAGCGAGCTGAATAACTTGGATAATATCAGTATGTTTGACCAGTATTCCGCTATCTGTGGCATCAGCAAGACTGAATTGACAACGGTGATGAAGCCAGATGTAGAGGGATTGGCAAAGGCACTTCACCAGACATACGAAGATACTTTGGCAGAATTGACAGAATATTATGATGGTTATCACTTCAGTGAACGTTCAGAGGATATTTTTAATCCATTTAGTTTGGTAAAAGCATTGAATGGTCAGAAAATAAGCTCTTATTGGTTTGGTTCTGGTACTCCAAGTTATCTCATCAAGAGTTTGCAGAAATATCATGTGAATGTGATGGATGTAGAGAATAAAGGTGCTGGAGTTGATGATTTCGATGTATCGCCAGAGCAAATGGTCTCAGCCTTACCTCTTTTATATCAGAGCGGTTACTTGACGATTAAGAAATATAATCCTATATTGAGGACATATAAACTTGGTTATCCTAATAAGGAGGTAAGGATAGGTATGCTCAAAAGTTTGGCTCCTAATTATTTGTCTCCGATTTCAATCAATAATAATGGTTTTATCATAGAGTTCATGGAGCAACTCTATGAGGATAATATGGATGAAGCCTTGCAAAAGATGAAAGCATATCTGGCAAGTATCTCCAATCGCTTGTCCAATAAGAACGAGCGTGATTTCCAAACTGTGTTCTATCTGATATTTAACTTGATGGGGGCCTATATACAGGTTGAAGAAGACAGTGCCATAGGTAGGGCGGATGCAGTGCTCCATATGCCAACGACGACATATGTCATAGAGTTGAAGTATGACAAGACAGCAGAGGAAGCCCTCCGCCAGATAGATGAGAAAGGTTATCTCATTCCTTATTCGGCAGATGGCAAGCGATTGGTAAAGGTGGGCATCAATTTTGATAGCAATCAACGAACAATAAGTGACTGGATAATCAAAGAAGAGTGATAAATGTACGAATATTACAAAATATTTGTGCATTTTGTTGCTTATTCCAATTATTTTTCCTAATTTTGCTATCTGATATAAATAAAGTAAACAATAAAAAGATCAGATAGAGATGGATAAAATAGACAATCTTGACAGAAAAATCTTAGGCATCCTTTCTAAGAATGCGCGCATTCCTTTTAAGGATGTCGCTGCGGAGTGTGGCGTGTCCCGTGCTGCCATACATCAGCGTGTGCAGCATTTGATGGAAGCTGGTTACATCACTGGTAGTGGCTTCGATGTCAATCCTAAGAGCTTGGGATATTCTACTTGCACATACGTTGGGCTTAACTTGGAGCGTGGCAGTATGTATAAGAAAGTTGTGGAACGCTTGGTCAATGTGCCCGAGATCGTGGAATGTCACTTTACCACAGGTCCTTATACCATGTTGCTGAAGCTATATGCCCGTGACAATGAGCAGTTGATGGACTTGTTGAACAACAAGTTGCAGAGCATTCCCGGTGTTGTTTCTACCGAAACCCTTATTTCGCTCGAACAGAGTATCAAGCGAGAGATTCCCGTCATCTTGGAGGAAGAATAATCGCAAGATCGTTGACCTATTTAATAAACGGAAAACGAAACATGGAAGATTTTAATCTTGAGACACATCTTAAAGATGTGTATTCGACATTTCCAGAAGCGAAGCATCAACCTGTCATTGGGCTTACAGCCAATTACGAGGGTGTTGATGCTACGCTTCGTGATCGTTATTACAAACAAGTGATAGTGGCAGGAGGAACACCTATTATCATTCCGCCTGTTGCCGACAAGGAGGTACTGGTTAATACGCTCCAGCATATAGATGGTCTTATCTTGACTGGTGGTGGAGACTATAACCCATTGTGGAGTGGCGAGGAACCATTGCCTGAACTCCATAACATCAATAGGGAACGTGACTTAGCCGAGTTGATGTTGACAAGGTTGGCTTACAACCGTCAGATACCGATGCTGGGCATCTGTCGTGGTATACAGACTTTGGCAATAGCCCTGGGTGGTAAGGTCTCGCAGAATATCACTGCCACAGTGAAGCATAGCCAGGATGCCGACCGTTCGGAACCTACTCATAGCGTCTCGCTTGTCAAGAATTCCACCTTATATAGTATATACGGCACAGACAAGATATTTGTCAATTCTTTCCACCATCAGGCAGTAAGTGAGCTTGGTGGTCGTTTCCGTATGATAGCTAAGTCGAGTGACAATATTGTCGAGGCTATCGAGAGCAGCGAATACAAGTCTATCCTTGGTGTGCAATGGCATCCAGAATGGCTTGGAGATGAGGGGTGCAAGATATTCAAGTGGCTTGTGGAACAGGCTAATGATTTCTATGAGGCAAAACAGCTCCATAAGCATATCTTGATACTTGATACTCATTGCGATACACCGATGTTCTTCCCACAAGGCATCCATTTCGACCATCGGGATTCACGTATCCTTGTCGACTTGCACAAGATGACGGACGGTCGCCAAGATGCCGTTGCGATGGTAGCTTATCTTCCTCAACCCAAGTTGGGCGAATCATTTAGCAGCAAGGTTGCTTTTCCTGTAGATGGACCGACGCAGTATGCCGACTTGATATTCGACAAGATAGAAGATATTGTAAGCAAGAACAGTACTTATCTGAGCATAGCCCGTACTCCTGCCGACTTATATAATGACAAGCGAAATGGCAGGAAAAGCATCATGCTTGGCATTGAGAATGGGCTTGCCTTGGACCATGACATCGCAAACATAAAGCACTTTGCCCAGCGTGGCATCGTTTATATCACGCTTTGTCATAATGGCGACAATGACATTTGCGACAGTGCCCGTGGCTGTAACACTCATAATGGTGTAAGTGCTTTTGGTGAGGAAGTAATACAAGAAATGAACCGACTGGGTATCATGGTGGATTTGAGCCATGGTGGTGAGAAAAGTTTCTATGATGCCTTGGAAATCAGCAAGGTCCCTATTGTTTGTAGCCATAGTAGTTGCAAGGCTCTTTGTGATGTTCCTCGTAACTTGAGCGATGACCAGCTTCGCGCTTTGGCTGCGAAAGGAGGTGTGGCTCATACAACTCTTTATCATGGTTTCCTTTGCAAGACAGGCGAAGCTGATGTCATGGATGCCATTGCCCACTTGGAACACGCTATTGACATCATGGGTATCGACCATGTGGGGCTGGGAACGGACTTTGATGGTGATGGAGGTATCCGTGGACTTGCCGACTCCTCAGAGTTGATAAACTTTACCCTTCAGTTGTTGCGTCGCAAGTATAGTGAGCAAGATATAGAGAAAATATGGGGAGGCAACTGGCTTCGGGTAATGGCAGAGGTACAGAACTTTGGGAAGTGAAGAGTGAAGAACGAAGAGTGAAGAATGAAGAAGTGAATAATGAAAAAAATGAAGATTATATTGGGCTTGGCAGTGGCTGCTGGAGTGGTGATTGGTGCCATCAGCTATAAAAATGCCAATGGTGGTAGCTCTCCAGAGGCAGAGGAAGTGGAAGCTGCAGAGAAGCTAAATCCTGTAGGTCCTGCTTTCAATGCAGACTCGGCACTGGCTTACTGTGCAGTACAATGCAACTTTGGTCCTCGTGTGATGAATAGTGAGGCTCATGATAAATGTGGCGAATGGATTGTTGCGAAGTTCGAGCAATTTGGTTGTGAGGTGGAAACCCAAGAAGCAGATTTGAAAGGATATGATGGTACTATACTGAAAAATACCAATATCATAGCTCATCACAATCCGAAAGCAACGACTCGTGTCCTGCTTTGCGCCCATTGGGATAGCCGTCCTTGGGCAGATAACGACCCAGATAGTGCCAACTGGCATAAGCCAGTGATGGCAGCCAATGATGGGGCAAGTGGTGTGGCGGTCATGTTAGAGATAGCACGCCAACTGCAGGCTGATAAGAAATTGACGAATATCGGTGTCGATTTCGTTTGCTTCGATACCGAAGACTGGGGTACACCACAATGGGCTAATGTACAAGACAGTGGTGACAGTTGGGCACTTGGCGCACAATATTGGAGTGAGAACAAACCTGCCAATTATAGTCCTCGCTTTGGTATCTTGCTGGATATGGTAGGAGGTCAAGGTGCCAAGTTTTACCGTGAGGGAATGTCCATGCAATATGCTTCGGGCATCGTGAAGAAGATATGGAGTGCTGCCCGTCAAGCAGGTTTCGGCTCTTATTTTCCCAAGAGCGATGGTGGCATGATAACGGATGATCATGTCCCTGTCAATGAGAAAGCCAAGATTCCTACGGTTGATATTATCGCTTATTATCCAGATTGTCAGCAGAGTAGTTTTGGACCTACATGGCACACCGTGAGCGATGATATGGATCATCTGGACAAGAATACCTTGAAAGCAGTAGGACAGACTGTTATACAAGTACTCTATACTGAAGAATAATTCTTTCTAAATCTGCCCAGCCTCTACTTGCAATACAATGCGTTCCGTAAGACGATCTACACCATTGGGATCGTATTTCTTGTTGAGGCTGGCACCAAAGAGGGAGGCAAATGCCTGGTAGAATCCAGCTCGTATCGGACCAAGGAACGCTTGGATGAGGTGATAGGAAGAAGAATTACATTCACGATACACCAACTTGATGCAAAGTTTGCCTTGGGCGTATGTCAGCTTCTTCATCCTTGGTGTATATTCCTTTCTGATGTTTTTCTCTACGAGTTTCATGTGCTCGTCCTTTGCCTTTTTGTTTGGCAAGGTTTCCAGATAAGCACCTGTCTCCAGAATGATTTGCCTTACTTCCTTGGCGATGGGCAACACTTTCTTGATGTTGTACACCAGTCGGTTGTAAGCCATTCGATCCTTTGCGTTCTTGAACTCTTGCGTAGGATATACATAGACATTGTTTACCTGTACATATTGGATACTGTCCTTGTCAAGCAAGACCTTGCCCACTTTCACCATTGGCTCAAAAGTAGGAGCATCCATGTTCACATCTCTGTCTTCTGGGTTCACGGGAGCATTGACATCGTTCTGTGCCATCGTGTGTATACAGAAGCCGGTCAGCAATGCCACTAATAAAAATAATTTATATTTCATGATGTTACACTCTCTTATTGTTATCAGTGGCAAAATTAACCATTATTTCCCACTTAAAGAAAAATATTAGCTATTTTCTTCTTCTTTTTCATTTTTTCACTGTATCTTTGCCAAAAATATATACGAAAGCGCATGAAACATAACTTTCCTTTATTGTGTGGTGTATGGGTAGGATTGCTTTGGGCAGGCAATCCCAAGATAGTATGTGCCCAAACAACAGAAACTTTGCAAGACTTGTATTTCGATAACTTGGTTGAGTCTGGGGAGCAGGAAAATCCTTCGTTTGAGAACTATATGGATATTCTTCAAGAATATGCCGAGCATCCGATGGACATCAATACTGCTACAAGGGAAGACTTGGAACGCTTGCCTTTCCTTTCTGCCCAACAGGTGGAAGACATAGAAGCCTATCTTTATCAGTATGGACCGATGAAAAGTCTGGGTGAACTGGCGATGATAACCAGCTTGTCTTGGTATCAACGCCAGTTGTTGGAACACTTGGTCTATGTAGGAGCAGATAAGCCGCGTTCTTTTCCTTCTTTGAGGAACATCGTGCAATATGGGAAGCAAGAACTGGTGGCTATGGCAAAGATTCCTTTCTATGATCGCAAGGGTGACAATGATGGTTACTTGGGCTATAAATATAAGCATTGGTTACGTTATCAGTTTCGTTTCAGTGATTATGTGAAGTTTGGTTTCTTGGGTTCGCAAGATGCAGGGGAACCATTCTTTTCTGGCAAGAACAAGTATGGATATGATTTCTATACGTTCTATCTCCAGATAAGGAAATGGGGCAAGGTCAAGAACTTGACGGTAGGGCGTTATCGCTTGCATTTCGGACAAGGCTTGATACTGAACAATGACTTTGGCTTTGGCAAACTTTCTTTTCTCGCCAATATGGGAAGCCAAGGCAATGCTATCAGGGTACATTCTTCAAAGTCGGCAGCTAATTTCATGCAAGGAGCTGCCACAACGATAGCATTAGCCAAGGGACTGGACATGAGTGCCTTTGTTTCTTTCCGCAAGATAGATGCCACTATCAAGGATGGAGGTATCTCTACGATTATTACTTCTGGGTTGCATCGCACATTGAAAGAAATAGAAAAGCAGAGCGTGGCATCCACAAGCGTAATAGGTGGCAATCTTAATTATCGTTCCCATGGGTTTCATGTTGGCACTACGGCTTTTTTAGCTTCGTACTCCATTCCTCTTAAACCGAACAAGACACAACTCTATAAGCGGTTTGCCCCAGAGGGCAGTCAGTTTTGGAATGCAAGCGTTGATTATGGCTATCTATCTCATCGTTGGACGATTGCAGGCGAAATTGCGACAGGTGATTGTGGTGTGTTGGCAACGGTCAACAGTATTGGTTATCAATTTTCAGAACGTTTCTCTCTTGCTGCCGTCCAAAGGTTCTATCCTTATCGTTACTATTCGTTATATAGCAATGCTTTCAGTGAGGGAAGTGATGTGCAGGATGAAAGTGGCATCTATTTAGGAATGAAATGGTTGCCTTTTTCTAAATTGGAGATAGCATCTTATCTTGACATGGCTTATTTCGCTTGGCCGAAATATCATACTACGGGCAGCACACAAGCGTTGGATTATAGTTTGAGTATGCTTTATCGACCAGTTGAGAAGTGGAATGTTGGTGTTCGTTACCATTATAAGCAGAAACAGTCCTCATTTCAGCATGCTCGTCTATACCATGTTTATATATTGCCTCATTGGAACTTGCGTACAAGCGTTGATGTCTCTTATTGCCAACAAGAAAAAAAGAGCAGAGGTTGGATGGTGAATGAAAACATCGGGTATCATTGTGGCTGGTTGAGACTAAGTGCCAACATGGGTTATTTCCATACCTCTGATTACGATAGTCGTATTTATTGTTATGAACCAGGGTTGCTGTATAACATGACTTTCTCCAGCTATTATGGCGATGGCATACGGTGTGCCTTGCTGTTTCGCTCGGAAATAGGACGGCATCTCATTGCTCTTTGCAAGATAGGAGTTACTGATTATTTTGATAGGGATCATATTTCCTCAGGCTTGCAACAAATCAACCAATCCTCACAAACAGACTTGGAATTGCAAATAAAGTGGAAGTTCTAATATTTTAGATAGGCATCACTTTCTTATATGTTTCCATGAGGTCATGACATAGCCTTTCATCGGTGAAACGTTGTGCATATTCCTTGCCTTTTGCTATCATCTGGTGGCGTAAAGTTTCATCATTGCAAGTGCTGATAATAGCGGAAGCCATTGCTTGTTCATCGTCTGGTTGTACATAGATAGAGCCAGTTCCTCCAGCTTCTTCTAAACAAGAACCAGTGCAACCAATGGCAGGAAGTCCACTTGTGATAGCTTCCAGCAATGGGATGCCAAAACCCTCGATACGAGATGGATAGGCGAAGCAACGAGCCAAACGATAGAAAGATGGCAAGTCGGCGTATGGTACTTGATGATAGAAGTGAAATAGATGTGCGATGCCATTGGCTTCCAAGAACGCTTGTATCTGGGAAACGTACGGTGTGTACTTGCCTACTGCCACGACATGAATATCCTTGTCTACCTTGGTAACGTTACATACCATAGCCTTGGCAACAAGCATCAGGTTCTTTCGTTCTTCGATACTGCCCACATACAATACAAACTTATCGGGCAGGTTATACTTCTCCTTAATCTTGTCCAGCTTGTTTTGTTCGATGTTTTGTGCGAATACAGGGTCACATCCTTGATATACTACATCGATTTTTCCTTCTGGAGTATGATAATAGTGGATGATTTCCTGCTTGGTGTATTCACTGACAGCTATGATACGGTCGGCACAACGACAAGCCCTGCGAAACTTGAAGTTATAGATTTGTCTGTCTATCCAATGATAATATTGGGGCGTATGGATGAAGATAAGGTCATGGATAGTAACGATGTATTTACATCGGTTTGTTCCATACAGCTTCTCTCGTTGTTCTGGAGTGCCAATGTTAAGTGGCAACTCATTGCTTAGACCATGGAAAAGATTGATGCCGTCATGTTGTATATCATGGGTAATGCCCCAAACTCGCCAGATGGAACGTAGTTTGCTCCATAATCCTTTAGGGGGAAAATGGAGAAAAAGCTTGTCAATAGTTGGTATCTCTGCCAGATAGGGCATACGATGAGGCTTGGGGGCATATAAGTGATATTCCTTGTCGGGAAAGATTTCCGACAAAATCCTGATGATGAACCTACTATAATTGCCTAATCCTGTACGGTTTTGTGCTGCTCTCTTGGCATCAAATCCAATCTTCATGACGTTTCCTTAAAATTATATAGTTGGGTACAAAGTTATGCTAAAAATCCGATTTCGCAAAATATAAGTTGAGAAATATTTGCTCATTACGTAGGATTTAACTAATTTTGCCAACTGAAATAAATGTAAATATGATATAGAAATGAGAAATGTAACAGCTAATGTGAAGCACTTCTTTATGCGCCCATTTTTCAGAGTTCCTCGTACCTTGTTGGGATTGTGGTTACTATTGGGATTGATTTCCGCGCTTACAAAGTTCCATAAGTGTAATAACTTCTTGATATTCAAGTATGTGTTTTGGCATACGTGGGAGCAGACATCATTGTATGCTCCTTATCCAGCCGAGTATTTCGATACGAATCATTATGGACCATTTTTTAGCTTGGTGATAGCTCCATTTGCCGTGTTACCCCATCCTTTGGGACTGATATTCTGGCACGTGTTGATGGCATTGGCATTGTTTTGTGCCATTCGTAAGTTGCCGATAGCACAAGGCAAGCAGATATTCATCTATTGGTTCTGTGCCCATGAGTTGCTTACGGCATTGTTTATGAGTCAATTCAATATCATCATTGCTGCCATCATCGTGGCTTCTTTTTATTGTATCCAGAAAGAGAAAGACATCATGGCAGCTTGCTTCATCATGATAGGCACATTTGTCAAGTTGTATGGTATCGTGGGATTGGCGTTCTTCTTTTTCTCCAAGCATAAGACGAAGTTTGTTCTGGCATTGGCAGGATGGGCAATCTTGTTCTTTGTTTTGCCGATGGCAATAAGTAGTCCTGAATATATCATCGAGCAATATAAGGAATGGTATGTCAGCTTGTCGGAGAAAAATATGGATAATATGTTTAGTTGTGGAACTAATCAATCATTACTCGGATTGGTTCGCAAAATATCTCGTATACCAACATATTCGGATTTATGCTTGATTATACCAGGAATATTGGCATTTTGTTATCCATATCTCCGCATCAAGCAATACAAGAATATTGCATTTCGCTATGCTTTTCTTGCTTCAACATTGATGTTTGTGGTATTGTTTAGTACTGGCAGTGAGTCGAGTACTTATATCATAGCTCTCTTAGGAGTCGCAATCTGGTATATTACAGCTCCTTGGAAACGCAATCGTTGGGATATAGCCTTGATGGTGTTTGCATTCATTCTCACCAGTATGTCGCCCTCCGACCTGTTCCCAGCTTTCATCCGCAAGAACTATGTGCAACCTTACGCATTGAAAGCATTGCCTTGTGTGTTGGTATGGTTCAAGTTGGTGTATGAGATGGCAGTGAAAGACTATGCCGAGAAAAAGATAAGTAATGAAGATTTTAAAAAGTAGATAAAGGTGAAACTCAAGAGAAATTTATTATCCACGCCATTGTGTTTTGTTATCAATTTGGCGTTGGTCTATATTGTTTATGAGATTTGTCGCTTGGTATTCCTGGCGGTCAACTGGGGAATGTTTTCAGATACAATGACATGGAATGCTTTTGGTGAGATGCTTCGTGGAGGATGGATGTTTGACACCTCTGCCATTTTATATACTAATGCCTTGTATGCCTTGCTGATGCTTTTCCCTATTCATTACAAGGAAACAGACTTATACCAAAAGATTACAAAGTGGGTATTTATTGTTTGTAATGCGATATGTATCATAGCCAATTTGGTAGATTGCGTTTATTTCAAGTATACTACTCGTCGTACCACTGTTACGGTGTTCTCTGAGTTTAAGAATGAGAAGAATTTAGGAAGCATCTTTGGTGTGGAAGTTCTTAATCATTGGTATCTTGTACTAATAGGCATCCTACTTATTGCTGCCTTATGGTTTTTCTATGCCATGCCAAAGGGTAAGGTTCCTGTTGAGGCTTCTCGCCCTTATCAGACAAGAGCTTTGCTCAAGTATTATGGTTGGCATTTGGTTTGCTTACTGGTTTTCGTGCCTTTCTGTGTGGCAGGTATGCGTGGTGGTTTTACAACAGCAGTGCGCCCTATAACCATCAGCAATGCCAATCAGTATGTAGATCGTCCCTTGGAAGCAGCCATTGTGCTTAATACTCCATTTTCTTTGATAAGGACGATAGATAAACCTGTGTTTGTTGTGCCAAATTATTATACTGAAAAACAGTTGGATGCTATCTATTCTCCTGTTCATATACCTAATGACTCTGTGGTGAAGCGTAAAAAGAATGTGGTGGTTATCATCATTGAGAGTTTTGGCAGGGAATATATCGGTGGTTTCAACAAATGGCTCGAAGGTGGCAAGTACAAGGGATATACTCCATTTGTCGATTCCTTGATGCAACATAGTGCTACCTATTTGTATTCTTATTGCAATGGCAGAAAGAGTATTGACGGTATGCCAAGTATTCTGTCAAGCATCCCTATGTTCGTGGAACCGTTTTTCCTTACCCCTGCATCTATGAACGATGTCAGTGGTCTGGCTGGGGAATTGAAACACAAGGGATATTATTCTGCTTTCTTCCATGGAGCGGAGAATGGTTCTATGGGATTTCAGGCTTTTGCCCGTACCACGGGATTTGATGATTATTACGGTCGTACGGAGTTTAATGCAGATAAACGATTTGGGGGAGACAAAGACTTTGACGGAACTTGGGCAATATGGGATGAACCTTTCTTGCAGTTCTACGCTACCAAGATGAGTGAGTTCAAGCAACCTTTTATGACGGCAGTCTTTACCGCTTCTTCCCATCATCCATACGTGATACCAGACAAGTATAAGGATATATACAAGGAGGAGGGAATCGTTATCCATAAGTGCATCCGCTATACCGACAATGCACTTCGTCAGTTCTTCAACAAGGCAAAGAAACAACCTTGGTATAAGAATACGCTCTTTGTGCTAACTTCTGACCATACCAACTTGAGCGACCATGAGTATTATCAGACTGATTTGGGAGGCTTCTGTTCTCCTATTATCTTCTTCGACCCTACTGGAGATTTCAAACCCGGAATGCGCAATGCCATCGCCCAGCAGATAGACATCATGCCAACAGTATTGAGTTATCTCGGTTACGACCGTAAGTATGTTGGTTTTGGCATCGACTTACTTACCACTCCTGCCAAGGATACATGGGCGGTAAATTACCTCAATGGTATCTATCAATATGTCAAGGGTGATTATCTCTTGCAGTTTGACGGTCAGAAGACCAAGGCTCTCTATCGTTTCCGTACCGATTTGCTCCTGAAACACAATGTGGCATCCCAAGAACCAAAAGTAAGGGGGGCAATGGAGCGAGAGGTGAAAGCTATCATCCAGTCTTATATGGAACGCATGACGAAGAATGAATTGGTATATAGGAAAAAATAATTGCATTGCCAACGAAGTAAATAGCCCATTATCCATGTTGATAATGGGCTATACCATTCTAAAAATCCAAACATCCACAAAGGAATCCTTTGTCCATATCCAGTCTCGATGCCATCTATAGCTAAGTAACTATTGGGAATATCCTTAATTTGGTCAAATTTCTTATTCTTTCCACCCACTTCAAAAGTAAACTTTTCATCCACGAAAAAATCACCAATACCACTAAAAGTTACTTCATGACTTCTCATTAAATGATTGGCTTCAGATATTGTTTGAGCAAGGTGGTCTTGCCTACGTCTTGAGCCTCCTTGCTTCCTATCATGCGATTGTCCCAATTGATAGTATGGTAAAGGTAATTAATAATCAGCATGGTTGTTTGAGAATATGATTTTTGGTAACGATTTAGCGAAAGTCAGATCGCTTTCGGTCGCTTTGCGCTTTGCATAATATTCAAACAATAAAAAACAATGGCGTAACCACCATTTTCAGTCTTAGCAGTACGGTAGAGCAGGCTTGCACTGGGAGGGCAGGTTTGTCAACCTGCCCCAATTATTCCAATAAATTCTCCAAATCAGCAGAGAGAAACTCCTCTATTGAGATGCCTCCAGAACCTACCACAAAAGAAGTTAGAGGATGGAATTTCTCACGAAATACAGACAATCCAACATTAGTGGT
Source organism: uncultured Prevotella sp. (assembly GCA_934281565.1). Taxonomy (GTDB): domain Bacteria; phylum Bacteroidota; class Bacteroidia; order Bacteroidales; family Bacteroidaceae; genus Prevotella. Next base: position 29,664 of record CAKQXI010000005.1, on the reverse strand, counting down.
CCTTCTGCCACTTTTAACCTCTATGGCTATCGAACTGCGATTGTATTCCAAGATAAAATCCACCTCATCATTTCGCTCTCTCCAATAATAGACATGATAACCCAATTCTTCTGACATATTGAGCAGATAAGCCCCAACCGTACTCTCCACCCATCTTCCCCACATTTTGGGTTCGACAAATGCTTTCTCGAACTTGACGTTGGACAGAGCGGAAAGCAATGCCGTGTTATAAACCATCAGCTTAGGTACCGAATTATACTTACGAGCCTTGTCAAAAGCAAATTTTTGAAGACCAGCCAGGAGCTGTGCTTCATTTAGCGTGCCAAGATAATTGGATATGGTAGTAATATTACCAGCGTCCTGAAGTTGCCCAAGCATCTTATTAAGCGATAATTCTTCACCCGAATAGGTACATCCTAAGTCAAAAACCTGTTTCATCAAATCAGGCTTATAAACTGTCTTTGTCATTAAAATATCTTGGCTAATGGCTGGAGCGATAATACTATCCTTTATGTAGTTGTGCCATCTACGCTCGTCTTTAATCAGAGGAGCGCCTCCAGGATAACCACCAAAATATACATACTGATTGATATCCAGTCCAAAAGCCTCATGCATCTCGGGGAATGTCCAGTGAGTCATACGAATTATCTCATATCTGCCAGCCAACGATTCCGTGAGTCCATCTTTGAGCAGAAGCCTTGATGAACCCAAGAGCACTACCTTCATGTTCAAGTCATTGAAAGTATCTTGGTCCCATTCTTTCTTTACTGCTTCGCTCCAATTATTGATTTTGTGAACTTCGTCGATAACTAATAGATACTGCGCATATTTACCCATCAGTTGCTTGGCTCTTGCCGTCTGCCAGGAGTCAGCAATCCATTGGGTATCATTGGGGTTAACATTGTCGCCAGTAACAAACAGATAGGGTAAGTCTATTTCTTTAAGCACCTGTTTCACCATAGTAGACTTGCCCACCTGCCTTGGACCAGATATAACCTGGATTCTTGTCCTGGGCTCAGACAATCGTTCCATCAATATTTGAAATTCTTTCTTCTTAAACATAACAAATCTCTTGTTTTTATTACTCGGTTGCAAAGATAAGAAAAATTCTCAAAAGTATCAAACAAAATTCTCAATTTAACGCCACAAAATTCTCAAATCTATGTTACAAAATTCTCAAATTTATACTCAAAATAAACCCAAAAACTATAGCATATTTTTACACTAATTTATCTTTCAGTTCCGCCAACAGACTAAATAATATCAAAAGTTCACCAGTTTGTGGTCCACAAACTGGTGAACTTTATCATTTCTTCTTATAAAAGTATTCCTTGCCGACCATGTTTTTGAACTTTGGTTTAAACGGGAAATGATGCCGCATTAATTAGCTTTTCAGATAAAATTACTTGATTTTCATTTTTTTATCGTATCTTTGCACCCGATTAATCAGAAATTGCAATTTTAATGAAGATTTTAGTAACAGGTGCGTCTGGTTTCATTGGTAGCTTCATAGTCGAAGAAGCCTTGCGACAAGGCATGGAGACATGGGCGGCAGTGCGCCAATCCAGTTCAAGGAAATACCTACAAGACAAACGCATCCATTTTATCAACCTCAACTTTTCTTCTGAGGAGGAGTTGGTGAACGAACTAAAAGGACATGAGTTCGATTATATCGTACATGCGGCAGGTGCCACCAAGTGCTTGCACGTTGAGGATTTCTATCAGGTAAACACCGAGGGTACGAAAAACCTCGTAAATGCCATCATCCGCCTCAAGATGCCGATTAAGCGATTTGTATTCATTAGTTCGCTTAGCATCTTTGGTGCCATACACGAGCAGCAACCTTATCAGGATATAACAGAACATGATACGCCAAAGCCCAATACGGCTTATGGCAAGAGTAAATTGAAAGCCGAACAATTTCTTGACAGCGTGGGCGTAAGTTTCCCTTACATCATCCTGCGCCCAACAGGAGTATATGGTCCAAGGGAAAAAGACTATTTCCTCATGGCAAAAAGCATCAAAGGACACGTTGACTTCTCGGTAGGCTTCAAACGCCAAGACATTACCTTTGTATATGTGCAAGATGTCGTGCAAGCTGTATTCCTTGCCCTTGACCATGGCATGAATGGGCGAAAATATTTCTTAAGCGATGGTGAGGTCTATCGTTCGGAAACATTCAGCAACTTGATACATAAGGAACTGGGGAACAAATGGCTTGTTCGTATCAAGGCTTCTATCTGGTTGCTGAAAATAATAACATTCTTCGGCGAGCACATCGGAAGGCTCACAGGGAAGATGTCCGCACTAAACAATGATAAGTATAACATCCTTAAGCAACGCAATTGGCGATGCGACATCGAACCAGCCATGGATGAGTTAGGCTATCATCCACACTACAAGCTCGACCAAGGCGTAAGGCTCGCCATGGAATGGTATAAGGAGAACGGATGGCTGTAAATAATATTTAATAATTGATAGTTAATAGTTTATAGAGGCTCGCGCCGTAAGCTGTATTGCCCTATTAACTATAAATTATAAACTGTAAACTAACATAGTGTGATAAAAGATTACTTCAAAATAGACAAAACCCCAAAGAAAGGACTTTTGCCCTTAGAGTGGGTGATGCTGGCTTATATGGCAATAACCATCATTACCATGCTTTTCACTTATACCAAGCTGGTCAATCCCGAGTCGATGTTATGGGGACGGCTCAGGGTGCTCGTCATAACAGGAGCTTTATGGGCAGTATATAGGATGCTACCCTGCCGTTTCACCAAGATGATGAGAATAATCGCGCAGATGGCTTTGCTCGCATGGTGGTATCCCGATACTTATGAAATCAACCGAATGTTTCCCAATCTCGACCATATTTTCGCCGAATGGGAACAAGAGCTTTTCGGATGCCAACCAGCCCTGTTCTTTGCCAAGACATTGCCATGGGCTGTGGTAAGCGAATTGATGGACATGGGATATTTCATGTATTATCCCATGATAGCGGTAGTAGTACTTTTCTATTTTCTCTGTAGATACCAAGAAGCAGAGCGAGCATCGTTTGTGATACTCGCCTCTTTCTTCCTCTATTATATCATATTCATCTACGTTCCTGTCGTAGGACCAACGTTCTACTATGATGCAGTAGGTGTCAAGGACATTGCCAAAGGCATCTTCCCTGTCATGGGTGATTATTTCAATACGCATACAGACTGCTTGCCTTCACCGGGTTATCCCGATGGCATATTCTACCAACTCGTGGAAGACGCCAAGGCTGCAGGTGAACGCCCAACGGCAGCTTTTCCGAGTTCACACGTAGGGATAAGCACTGTATGTATGCTCTTGGCTTGGCATACCCAAAACCGCAAGCTGGTGTATATCATGTTGCCATTCTATGCTTTCCTATGTATGGCTACTGTTTACATTCAGGCACATTATCTTATTGATGCTCTTGCTGGATTTGTGTCAGCCATTATCTTTTATTTTATCTTGATGTTTATTTCACGTAATATGAAAGAAGCATAGAGCAAACTTTAAATACAATCATTATTATCATTAAAAAAGAAAAGGACAAATCAACATGAAAAAACTCTTTATAGAGACATACGGCTGCCAAATGAACGTGGCAGATAGCGAAGTTGTTGCTTCAGTCATGCAAATGGCTGGATATGAGATTTGCGAGAAGGAAGAAGAAGCTGATGCCATCTTCCTAAATACTTGCAGTGTACGTGAAAATGCCGAAAACAAGATTTATCATCGACTTGACACCCTCCATGCCGAACAGAAGAAAGGACGTAAGGTTATCCTCGGTGTACTGGGTTGCATGGCTGAACGTGTGAAAGACGACCTCATCAATAACCACTATGCCAACTTGGTATGTGGACCAGATAGTTATCTCAACTTGCCAGACATGATTGCGCAATGTGAGAATGGCACCAATGCCATGAACATTGAGCTTTCCAAGACTGAGACTTATCGTGACATCGTACCTCAACGTATTGGTGGCAATCGTGTCAGTGGATTTGTCAGCATCATGCGTGGTTGCAACAACTTCTGCCATTACTGTATCGTTCCTTATACTCGTGGTCGTGAGCGCAGTCGTGATGCAGAGAGCATATTGAGAGAGGTTCGCGACTTGCATGACCGTGGTTTCAAGGAAGTTACCTTACTTGGTCAGAATGTTAACAGCTATGGACTTTCACCATCTGGCAAGCGTGAGGAAGGTAGCGTTTCCTTTGCTCAGTTGCTGAGAATGGTTGCAGAAGCCGTGCCAGATATGCGTGTCCGCTTTACTACTTCCAATCCTGAAGATATGAGCGAGGACATCTTACATGCCATTGCCGACGAGCCTAATCTTTGTAACCATATCCACTTCCCAGCCCAAAGTGGAAGTAACAAGATCTTGAAGCTCATGAACCGCAAATACACTCGTGAGGAATATTTAGAGAAGATTGATGCCATCAAGCGCATCATCCCAGGTTGCGGTATCACGACTGATATTTTCGTAGGTTATCACGATGAGACGGAGGAAGACCAAGAGTTAACCCTCTCATTAGTCAAGGAAGTAGGTTTTGACAGTGCTTTCATGTTCAAATACTCCGAGCGTCCAGGTACATACGCTGCCAAACATCTGCCAGACAACGTACCTGAGGATGTGAAGATTGCACGACTGAATGAGTTGATCAAGTTGCAAACAGAGATTAGTGCCCAACAAAACAAGAAAGACGAGGGCAAGGAGTTTGTCATCCTTATCGAAGGATTTAGCAAACGAAGCCGTGCCCAGTTAATGGGACGCACCGAACAAAACAAGGCGGTTGTCATGGACAAGGGCAATCATCATATTGGTGAGTTCGTCAAGGTTCGCATCACAGGCTCTACCTCTGCCACCCTCTTTGGAGAAGAAATTACTGAATAAAAAGAAGAAAACCACAAAAATGCTTTGCGGTTTTCAATAAAAGCACTATATTTGCAGCTTATGAAGGATTTTTTGCAAATTTTACGCCGATTCGTCCCCCCATACAAGAAGTATTTGGGACTATCTATCCTATTCAATATTCTATCAGCAATATTGAACATTTTCTCATTTGCAGCCTTGATACCTATCCTGCAAATATTGTTCCAAGTAGACGGTGGCATACGTGCTAACGAACTGATGGAATGGGACTGGAACAACATCAAGGAAGTTGCCAGCAATAATATGTACTACTACATTCAAGAATTTATCGTTGAATATAGTGCTACGACAGCCTTATTGGTCATTGGTATCTTCCTCGCTTTCATGACTTTCCTGAAGACAGCGGCTTATTTCCTTTCTTCCGCAACTATCATCCCTATCCGAACTGGTATCGTCAAGGACATCCGAAACCAACTTTACCAGAAGATCACCTCTCTCTCGCTTAGTTTCTTTAGTGAGGAACGCAAAGGTGACATCATTGCAAGGATGAGTGGCGATGTACAAGAGATAGAAAACAGTATCATGTCATCACTCGATATGCTTTTCAAGAACCCAATCTTGATATTCTTCTACTTTATCACGCTTATCTGCATCAGTTGGCAGCTTACTCTCTTTACTATCCTTTTCGTGCCACCTTTTGGTTGGTTCATGGGATTTGTGGGCAGAAAGCTGAAAGCGCAAAGTACAACGGCACAAAGCCTTTGGAGCGATACGATGAGTATGGTGGAGGAAACATTGGGCGGACTACGTATCATCAAGGCTTTCTGTGCGGAAAGTAAGATGAACGGACGCTTCGACCAAGTAAACAGTGAATATCGTGACAATATCATGAGGGTTAATATACGCCAACAAATGGCACATCCTATGAGTGAGTTCCTTGGCACCATCATGATTGTCATCGTATTATGGTTTGGAGGTATCTTGGTACTGAACTATCAGTCTATCAGCGGTCCTACCATCATCTACTATCTCGTGATATTATATAGCATCATCAATCCGCTGAAGGAATTTTCCAAGGCAAGTTATAATATCCCCAAAGGACTTGCCAGCATGGAACGTGTTGATAAAATTCTCCAAGCAAAGATAGAGATACAAGACAAAGAAAACCCTTGTCATATCGCAAGCTTTGAACATCAGATAGAGTTCAGACACGTTTCTTTTGCCTATACCGACCACCGCAATGACGAGCTGGTATATGTGCTCAAAGACATCAATCTTACAATCCCCAAGGGTAAAACTATCGCCTTGGTAGGACAAAGTGGCAGTGGCAAGAGCACCATGGTCGACCTGATACCTCGTTATTACGATGTACAGGAAGGCGAAGTGCTCATCGATGGCATTAATGTAAAAGACCTTGCCGTACAAGACTTGCGCCAGTTAATGGGCAATGTAAATCAAGAAGCTATCCTTTTCAATGCTTCTTTCAAGGAAAATATTCGCTTTGGAAAGCCTGATGCTACTGACGAGGAAATAGCCAATGCAGCAAAGATTGCCAATGCCTATGACTTTATCATGGCATCTGAGCATGGGTTCGACACAAACATCGGAGACCGTGGTGGCAGACTTTCTGGTGGACAACGCCAGCGTGTCAGCATAGCTCGTGCCATACTGAAGAACCCACCTATCCTTATCCTTGACGAAGCAACTTCTGCACTTGATACCGAGAGCGAGCGATTGGTACAGGACGCTCTTGAGAAACTGATGAAGACTCGCACTACCGTTGCTGTAGCCCATCGCTTGAGCACGATCAAGAATGCCGATGAGATATGTGTATTGCATGAGGGCAAGATAGTTGAGCGTGGTACGCATGAGGCTTTGATAGCCAAGAATGGCTATTACAGGAAGCTGCATGATATGCAAAGTGTCTAAAACTTAGTAGGATTATGATGAAAAAGGTATTATATGGAACGATATTCTGCATCTGGTATCTGACATCTCTGCTCTCCTTGAGCATTTTATATATTCTTAGCGATGGATTGTTTTATATCATATATCATGTGGTAAAATATCGCCGACCATTGGTAAGGAAGCATTTGCTCGACTCCTTCCCAGAGAAGAATGAGGAAGAGATTAACAAGATAGAACGTGGATTTTATTCTTGGTTCTGCGACTACATCGTGGAGAGCATCAAGCTTTTTTCCATGAGCAAGAGACAAATCAAGAAAAGGATGAAATTCATAGGTGCAGAAAAGGTTAATCAATCATGCGCCAATGGTCAGTCATGTGCCGTGTACCTTGGGCACTACTGTAACTGGGAATGGGTAACTTCCCTCCCACTGTGGGTCGATGAAAGCATTGCTTGTGGACAGATATATCATGTATTGGAAAACCCTACATTTGACAAGCTGTTCCTCAGATTGCGCAATCGTCTGGGTGCCGTAAGTATTCCGATGGCGGAAACATTAAGAAAGATTGTGAAGATGCGACAGGAAGGCAAACAGATTGTCATTGGTTTTATTGCCGACCAAGTACCTTTCTGGAATAACATCCATTATTGGACTGACTTCCTCCATCATGATACTCCTGTACTTACGGGAACCGAAAAGATTGCCAAGAAAGCAAACTTTGCTATATATTACCTCGACATGAAACGCATAAAGCGAGGTTACTATGAAGCAGAGTTCAAGCTCTTGACCGACAAACCTAAGGAATGCAAGGATTTCGACATCACGGAGATGTATTTCCGTGAATTAGAAAAGACCATCCGTCGCCAACCTCCATTCTGGCTTTGGACACATAACCGCTGGAAACGAACTCGTGAAGAATGGCTGAAAATCATTGACCCTGTAACTCATAAGATGAGGACGGAACTATAAATTAAGACTCAATATGATATTTGCAACAGATAAGGGACGTATGTGCAACAACATCTTGCAATATGGTCATGTTTACGCTTGGGCTCGTGAACATGGTAGAAAGAGCATATCCATGCGTTTCTGCTATAAATACCAATATTTCAAGATATGCCATACTCGTTGGCATAATTTCTTCACCTATGTTATGGCAAAGTATGCAGCTAAATGGGGACTGATACCTACCGTAGACTTTAATGACATTTCGGAAGAAGCTATCCAAAAGAATGCTCGCTTCATGTCTACGCATAATATGGTTTTAGTGAAAGGATGGTGCGTCAGATTCTATAGCCTTTTCATCAAGTACAAGCAAGAAATCATCGACTTATTTACTTTCGACGATGCCATCAAGCAGAAAACCCTAACATTCTTAGGCAACAAAAAAGCCAATGAGCTAAGATTGGGTATCCACATTCGACGAGGAGACTACAAAACTTGGCACAATGGGAAGTATTACTATGAAGATGATGTCTACCAAGACTATATCCAACAGTTCAAGTCTCTTTTCCCAGAAAAAGATATTACGGTATATATTTGTAGCAATGATCCTAAATTAGACCGTTCATCTTACACGACCAACCTCCAAGGCATAAAAGTTGTTTTCCCACAAGGTGGACAAGAGGATGATCTCTGTCTGCTATCAGAATGCGACTATCTCATAGGTGCCCCGAGCACTTTCTCCTTAGTAGCCAGTATGTATCACGATATTCCACTTTGTTGGATGGAAGATAAGCATATCGAACTATCAATCTCATCATTTGGAAAGTTCGATGAATTATTCAGACATATAAAATAAAATCAAAAGAACAAACAAATTATGAATTTTACCTATATTACACATAACAAAAAATCAATCTATTTAGCTTTTCTCATTCCCATCATCTTTAGATTAATAATGGGTACACAAGGGGTAGACTCTACTGACGTAGGATTCTGCAACACATTCTATCAAGCCATATTTAATACCCCAGATGCTAATGAATTCAACTTTATCTATTATCTTACAGGACTCTTAGGAGGTATTTGGGAAAACCTCTTTGGGGGCTTTGGCTTAATTGGTTTTAGAGTCTTTGAAACCTTCACACTCTCTACTGCTGTATATTTTCTATATCTTATATATAAGAAAAGAATGAGTAAAAGAAATTCCGTTGCTGCCATCTTTCTCAGTATGCTTTTCCCTGTTATTATCGTAACATTCCATTACGATACACTCAGCTACTTACTTATAGCCATATCTGCTTTCATGTATTCCAAATATTTACAGAATTTTAGCTACAAATGGTTGTTCTTTGCAGGATTAATGATAGGCTTTTCCTTTTTTGCACGCATCGTGAACCTCTCTTTTTGTATTTTAGCATTGCTGCCATTGCTCGTTACCATTCATACAAAACAACAAAGGCTGAAAGCATGTGGCAGTATGCTTTGTGGCATATGGGGGGGGTATTTTGATAATCACCATTATCATGTTGCTCTGTGGTCACTTTGATAATTATATGGCAGGACTTAACGATGCTTTCTCTACTTTAGATCGCTCTGATGCAACTCACTCTAAAAGCGAAATGATTATTCGATACCTTAAAAGTTTGAAGAATGTTCTCTTGCAGATATTGATACTGACAAGTATCACATTCTGCTTATTCAAAAACAATCAGAAAAAATATAAATACAAAATATATATTAAGTACCTTCTTTATGCTATTATCTTTATAATAGCATTAACAAGCACTGTATATCTCACCACACTATCCTGTGCCCTCATCATCATCCTGTCAGTATCATACAAACAGCGACACATACAAAGTACAGAGCTACATATCACACTATTCTTGCTCATTGCAACATTATGCTTCCCAATGGGTAGCGACATCGGCTTGCAAGGTATTTTTAATTGGTGTGCCGGATTGCTCATCTTCCCTGCTGTTTACTACAGTAAATACATCAAGGAAGCTATCTTTTCTGAAAGCTGCAAAGCAGCTTATATAAGCTGCGCTATCTGTGCCATATATAAATTAAGCTATAAAGCATATAATGAGTCAGAACCAAGAATTCGCTGCTTTACAACGGTTCAGCCTTCACGCCTCAACATAATGACAGATAAGACTAAAGCAAAAAAATATCAAAAGGCAATAACTGCCATCAAAGAATATTCAGGAGAAAATCAACATTTATTGCTTGCTTCCCAGGCATCAGAATTATATTATGCGACAAAGAAAATGCCATATTTAGGACACGTGCAAACTATCATCTATCAAGGAAAGCGTCTTGAGCAAAGACTAGAAGAACGATTAGCTCATTTCGGCACTTTCCCATTGGTTGCAATTCTCAACATTGAAAAAGAACCTCATGAGTTAACCAACGAGAAAATATTAAGAATATGGATGAACAAACACCATTATAAACAAGTGTATAAAGACAACTATATAACACTATACAACAATGAGTCGAAATCAGGTTACTAACACTTTCTCCAGTGTATCTTTTTTACTACTGATTTTTAAACTACCTTCATTGACGATTTGCCAAACCAAATCTGTTTTGTCAACATAGATATACCCTCCTTCACGTATTTCAGAGAAAGACTGCATACCTACAGGAAGTTTTCTGCTTTTTATCTCATTCATATTCTCTCATTTAGTAACTACCATGATAGCTAACATTCATATTGATGTTGCAAAGATAAAAAAAATAGTTTCTTAAACCAAAAGATTAGATAACAAAATGATAAATTGGACATTCTCTTGAAGTTATATTTTAACATAAGCAAATCGTTTTATTTTGTTAGACAGTGCAAAGATAATATACCTGGCAACATATCTGACTGTATTTGTCTATTTCATAGCAAACAGTGTGAACCCAGAAATGCTAGGATTCACACTGTTCAAGAGTCGTTTTATCTTCTAAAATCATACTCAAAAATCAAATAGATGTTGGAAAAACTACACTTCCCATATCTTCTTCACCATAAAATCTTTACCTAAGAAGAAGAAACGCTTTAATTTACTACGCAATAAATTAGATTTCATTTTTTTGACATCCACTGCAAGAAGTTTATCTACATCAAAAGGCTCACCCCTATGTAAAACATACTTAATAAAAGTAGAAGATGTGATACCATACTTCAACAAGAACTGAGCACTACCATTATTTTTAGCGATACGTCTCGTTGAACGAGCTTCAAAATGATAAACCCTACTCTTAGAAATCCCCTTAAAGTATCTTACGCCTGCCAACCATAGTTTTGCTGAAAAATCAGGATCACTATACATTCCTGGTGACAACTCCACACTATATCCCCCTACAAGGTCCCAAATGTCGCGATGCACAATATTAGGAGGCCAAGTAGCTCCAAGCCAATCTGTATGAGGAAGTGTTGCATATTCTTTCAATAAACGTTCTTCGTCAAAGCTATCCACACTTTCACCATAATTAGCAGGTGCTATCACACTCTTACAATAAAAAGGGCGAGGCTGTATCAATGTAGAAGACAAGAAAAACTTGTTGTCTGACAATTTTTCTATTTCTTCCCACAAATACTTATCCCATTGTGGACAAACATACATATCATCGTTCATATATAAGATATATTTTGTTTTTACCAAAGGACGCAAAGCATTTAAGGCAAAGCATATTCCCACATTGTGAGGACTATGGACAAAATCTAAGTTTTTAGACTTTATCCAATCTAATGTACCATCACTACCATCATTTACATAAATGATAATTTGATGCAGGAAAAAGGAATTCTTCTCTATACTTTCTATACAGAGTTTCAGAAAACTTAAATTATTCCATGTCGGAATTAATATAGAAAATTTCTGTTCGTTATTATCGTTCATACTTAAATGATTTTATAAAAAACTAATACTACTATACGGCATTCATATCTTTTTGGAAATGACATTCTATCACTTTAGCAACCAAAGCTAATTGATAAAAAGCCTCTAAACAAGCATTTACAAAACCAGCCTTGCCATCACGGATACCTCCTTTCAAAATATATGCCTTGAAAAAACGGAAAAATGGACGATAAAACAAAGCTATCATACCATAGTTTTTATCTTTTTTCTTCTCAATCTCACTTTCCGTATACTGATTGGTTTTGTCAATACGCCTACAGATATTGTCATTGGCGAGGTGAATAAAAGCCAAGTCCTTTCGATTAGCAAGAATTTTATCTTTCCTGCCATTAACCATTGGAAATGTATGTACATAAGGAGGCCATATCGTCCCCTCTTTAACAAAAAATCTCAACAGATAATCAGGATAGAAACAATGCATGAAACGCCCCATGAAATAGTTCTTTCGAGGAATATACAATCCTCTTGGAGCATCCTCATGGGAAATCAATTCATATAGATAATCCCTTAACTCTGGGGTAACAAGCTCGTCTGCATCTATCACTAAAACCCACTTGTATGAAGCACTTTGTATGGCAAACGTACGGGCAGGTTCTGCACTCACACAATCCCCTTTGGGGAATGTAACAATCTTGCACCCATATCGTTTTGCTATCTCCACCGTATCATCTGTACTTTCCATATCGCAGATGACAACTTCATCAAAGTCCTTGACAGAATCCAATATTCTGTCCAAGAATTTGGAAGCATTATAGGTATTAATCACTACTGATATCTTATCTTCATTCATATCCACTTTATTGTCGAATTTACAGAAATTTCACTTATCTTAGTGTTGCATAAAAACATATAAAACACTGATGACATAGCAAAAGTACAAATAAAATCTGAGAAACTCATTCCTTTAGGAGGAATATTTCCTATTATAGAGCAATTTGATGTTCTTTGCCCCCAAACGATATAGATCTACATGGGGTTATTTAATTTGATTTCCATATTTCAAAACAGAAATTCAAAGATTTACTATTACCATTCAATTGATAACTAAAATAATCTTCTCCCGACTTCAATATTTTAATAGCGTTTGGCTTGTCTAAAACTATCTTTTTAAAGACTTTATAAGACATGAAGTTTTTGCTGTCTGTTTTAGAATGTTGTATAATGAACAAGTATCTATTCAGTGAATATTTGTTCATTATATGTACGATTCTCAAAGCGAGTTTCTCCGTAAAGTCTGATTTCACATTTGAAAAGAAGTAGGAAAAGTTGAATATGAACAAAGAGGATATTTGAGATTTATTTTCCCAATATTCATCAGACAACTCATTGAATGAAGTCATAAATCTAACATTCATGTTGTTAAATGCTTGTTCCCTTAGCATATCATTTCCCAACTTTTTCATTGCTGTAGATATATCTACACCTACATAATCAATGTGCTCTATATCATCTATCGTATTGAGCAATGCAGAAATGCAAGTGGATGGACCACAACCAATATCTATATAATGAATACGTTTTTTACATGCCATAAACTCCTTCTCAAAAAATGTCCTAAAGGATGTAAGAATGGCTTTATAGCTACAATAATGTTGTCTCATAATATAATAGGCATAGAGCAATACTTGTTCTTGAGGCGACACCGCCATCATGTTACCTTGTTCTGTCGAGAACAAGGATAGCTGATTAGAGAACTCAATTCTTCCATAACCGATAATACTCATATTGACATCCATTTCATTGCCTAAGATAATATTTGGCCAAATTGTCTTAGTTGCCTTTTTAATTGGTTCCATCACCAACTTATCATATGCCCTCTGAAATTTTGTGTCTGTAGTAAAAACAGAATTTACAAAAGCAGAGTTATCCAAAAACTCTATTTTGGGAATGGAGAAATTACCGGTGACATATGTGTTTGGTTCTATCTGTAAGAAACTCTGAATGCTCTTGCAATACTCAATGAGTTTATAAAACGTAATATCTTGTACTAACAGAGAGTCATTACCCACCATGACAAGGTTTTTCTTGGCTCTGGTCATTGCAACATTCAATTTTCTGTCGATAATAGCACCTTCATTTTCATCAAAATACTCATTGCTTGTCAAGAAATTCAACTGGTAGTTCTTTTTGGCTGTAAAACCATATATAATAAGGTCTCTTTGGCTGCCTTGGTAACGCTCTACGGTATCAATTGTTATATCATGCAAGCATGTAATTCCCTTTGCTTTGCTCATATTATCTATCATATTCCTGATTGCTGAAATCTGATTGCGATAAGGCACAATTACTCCTATAGACTTATTGACATCAAAATTATCTTTTATCATTTCGTAGCCTTGAATTACAGTTGCAGCTATTATCTTTGCCTCAGCACTATTTACCTTGTCTGTTTCATTTGCATTGATTGCTCGTGAAGGACGGCAAGACAAGAAAGCAACTCTTCGAGTTAGCAACAAGTCTTCAATGCCATTTCTCCCCAAACCTACGGTTGGAGTTTTCTGCAACTGATGTTCCAATGGTACAATCTTGAGCGTGTTTTGATAAAATGTATAATTCGGAAATTTTGCTATCTCTGAATGCATTCTACCTTGTTTGGTAAGTACATGACAGTATCTTTCGTCGTCTTTCCCTAATAACTTTTCAAATCTCTCAAATAAGGAGAGTCTACAATCTGTTAAGCCAATTTTATTTAGCAAAGGTTCATTTACAGCAGATTCGTTGGCTGATTGTTGTACCACAGCTGGCAACTGCTTTTCATCACCAATGAGCACAAATTTAGCAATGGCATTCTCTTTTTTCCCATTTTCTTCATGGGGAACACTCAGTAGTCCTAGTACGAAAGGTTCCAAAATCTGAGAAGCTTCATCGATAATCGCAAGATCAAATTTCTTGAGATTGAAGATTTCTATTTTGCTATTCAATGCCGTGGTGGTTCCACAAATAATTCGAGTCTGACAAATCAAGTTTTTCACATCGCCAACCTTGATATTCTCCATGTTTGCCACCTTGTTGTCAAATAAATATTTTCGATATTCCTCACTACAACCAAGCTCACTTCCCAAACGTATAAAATCTAATTTATTTTCCACCAACTTACTACAGATTTCGTCTACTGCTCGGTTGGTGTATGCCATTAGTAAAACTGATACACCAGGGTCTGTCAAATGTTCTTGTAAAACATTCAACATACCATAAGAAGTCTTACCTGTTCCAGGAGGTCCCACAATGATATATATATCTTGAGCCTGCTTGGTTCTAAGCACCATATCATTGAACTCTGGTGAATTATAATCACCTACCAATTGAATAGAAGTATCTATCACTGGTTTCCTTTGCCCCAAGATGAGGTCTCTTCTATCTTGATTAGCACAAAGGAAAGTTTGCATGCCTCTATACAGTGAAGAGTAAGAAGATTCCATGAAATCATGTTCTATAGCCCACGACAAGCACTTGGAATCTTCCCGAAAATATGAGAAGATTCTCCTATGTTGCGGATAGCGAAGTTTTACTTCTACATACTTCGACTTGATTTGCGTAATGGTTCCTCTAAAGACGATGTTTGAGGTAACGATTGGCTCCGAATTGTAATCATAAGGGTAGAACACAACAATATCACCAACTCTGAAATTTGAGACATCTTGGTCAACAGTTTCACGAAAGTAGAATTTTATCAATTCCACTTCTTTATCTTCTGTCTCCAGTTTCATATCCAGATGGTCATAGATATTACCTGCTTCTTTTCTATCGAGAAGAGAACTGTTCCATAAACTAGAGACCCCTTCATCCTCCTTCTCTTTATTGCCAACTTTTGAAAGCATATGTTCATTGGCAATAAATCGCATAAATCTATAATAGTATGCTCTTTCCAAATCAGATGCATTGGATATTTGTGACAGCAGTTTATTTATTCTCGGTTTAACCCATTTACAAAATCTTCCATCCACTGTATTAGGGAAAATCTTATCGGCAGTCAGTGAGTCTAAGAAAGAATTCATACCATTTTTTGCACAAAGCATATCGCTCCATACAATCAAATTTCTGATTTTAAAGGCTTGAAACAGCAATTTTGGTGCCGAGCCTATCTCTAATAATCCATTTTCATACTTGGAATAGAACAACCATGCAGCTAACTTATTATAGTCAATCTTCTTATAGGCATAATGAAAAATAGCTCTATATAGCAAAAGCTGGATGTAATGTTTCGTTTGCTGTGTTATTGCATCGGGATTGTCTGGCCATTTGGCTTTTCCACTTTTCTGCTCGATAATCGTTCTATTGTTGAAATGTATAAAGTCCAAGCGACCTTGTAAGCCGAGAGGTTCACAAAAATAAGTAGGCTCCAATATCAATTCCTCAGAAGATATTGGCTTTCCATCCTTTTGATGAATTCTATGTTCTTGTGATATAACTCTTTCTATGATGCTCTTTTGTTTTTGTGCATCTACATGAAATCCTATTAAAGAATCCTTACAGCATGCAAATGATAATGCATTTTTTCTGAAGAAATGCTTCATGCTATCATTATAAGACTGCTCCTTGTGAAAAGAAGTCTCATCAAGCAATTGCCCTGCAAAATTACCTAAAAGTATTGGCACTGTGTTAGCATTGGGGCTTATCTTATGGATGAGATTCATCTTGTAAGATTCACCAAATTCCTCAAAACAACTAGCAATGACCGTTACATTGACTAGGTAATCGGGATTAAGAATAATCAATTCTGGATATATGATTTCATTCTCAATTCTTGGTTTCACTAAATTCAAAATGCTACCTTCCTCTATGAGCTTACCGATATATGACCATTCTTCACTCAGATTATATTTTTGCTTGGTGGTATAATCTATCTTTATATCTTCACCAGTACGTTCAACAGTAGCATAGATATACGAATCATCCCATTCGTTAACCACACAACGAACATAATCTATAATCGTACCAAATGCATCTTTCAGGCGTTTCCTTGTATACTTCTCTGTCTCAACAGGAAATAGTCTTGATAAGATTTCCGGAATCTGCGCATCTTCATAGATATTACTAATGAACTTACATAATGTCTTTAAGTCTATGAAATAACATGAGACGAGTTCTGACTCTTCTTTTTGGGCTAAAGATCTTAAACGAACTCGTGTATCATTAATTGCCAATGCCAAACTCTTATCTATGCCATACTCACGGATCAAGTATTGTATCTTAGAAAAAGGTCCTGTAAACTTAAGACTTATTTCTCTTGTCTTTTGATCAATAACATGATTCAAGACTTTATTTAATATGGCATATTTATTCCTAATAGGAAGATTTTCTGGTATATTGGCTAACTCATCATAATATTCTGAAACCGTTTCTATGGGTATCAGCTTGTCTTGTAATTCATGGTACGGTCTTTTGAGATTCAATATATCTTCTATCTTATTGATATCGCCATTGTTTGCAGAAGATAATTGCGAAGATAAGTAATTGCTAATATCGGAAATGCTAATAATGTCTAACCAGTTACTGACACAGTCCATGTTGGAAGGAGAAATCGTTGCATCTTCGTCAAAGGTAAGGCAAATTCTTACGATCATTTTGGAAAGTATTTTATGAATCCATTTCTCTGCCTGTACTTTTAAATAATAGGCTTGATGATATGGACTAATTCTTCCATAACCACCTTCTATTATTTTGCCATCTTCCGTTTTCCATTTACCCTTAAGTGCAGGAACAATTGTCCCCTTATAATTCTTGAAAACAAAGATGATAATTGTATCTGCTGTAATTACCATGGCATCCGTTTGGATACCATTAAAACTATGATTGCCAAGAAGAATCTGTGGTAAATTGTTTAAGGAAACATACTTTTCAACTACCTCTTTCAAGTAGTCGAACTTGAGTTTTGCATCTCTGTGGTCAAACTCTTCAAATTCATATATTATCGGTTTCATAACGATTTCAGACTTACTTTCCCGTTATAGTCTCAGCTTTTGGATTGGCTAAGTGACATTTAAAATTCTTTTTTGCTAACATTTTTGAGGTATTGGCATAGCAATATTCACATTGATGAATACAGGTGTTATATTGCCCAATATCTTTTGCATTTATACAGCCACAGAATTTTCGTTGGCCTCTATCCTTATTGTTGCCATGGATAGCATAAAGATTATTTGGCAATAATATCACATCATCAGGCAGATCTTCCGAGTAGCCGAACAAATCCGTTGGAGGCAAAGGTAAGATCTCTGCTTTTAGAAACTCCATCAGTTTCTTATCTTCATATGCTAATCTAATAATCAGCTCATCATCAATACAATGATTATGTTTTATACTTTCTAAATCAATAGCTTCTGCGCATGTTGCCAACTCAAAATTCCAATTGAGTTCTTTATTCAGTTTTACTAATTCTTGCGCAAAGTAAAGCATTTTTTCTTCCGTCCACTCCTCATAATTAATGTGATTGTCTTCCAAGTTGCGTTTTACTTTGGCATAGATTCCAATATCAGCAAAACTAAAGACCAACTTTTCTGTATAGCCTTTTAATTGGTTTCCAATATTCTTTATTTTTTCAAGCAAGGATGGGATGTTTATTTTATCAGTGAGAATAAGCGGATCAAATCTCCAAATGATATGTCCCACACCTAACTTTCTAACAAGAGCCTTAAATGTTTCAATCCTTTGCTCTAATCTCGGCACTCCAGCCTCTAATCTTTCTTTTTGATAGTCATTCAAAGTATACTGTATGTAGCACCCTATATTTTTTTCTTTTAATGCTTCTAAATATGGGATAAGAGGTTGGGGATTCTTTGACCAAAATACGATAAATCGTGTTTTGGCATAACTCACATACATTTTCACTCCATTAAATGGATTTGTCCATGCTGAATACCCGACTTTTAAACGATGGAAAAACCAGTCGCAATAAAATGCAGGAATATCCGTGCTTCTGCTTGCAGAAACAATCACAGGTTCTTGACATGGAACTATGATACCATTTTCAAGAGTTATAATTGGTTTGTTTTTTGAATGTAACATCAATTAAGTATAACACGATAAATTAATATTGTTATAACCACTTGAACTACAAAAAGTTGTTCAAGATTTTCCATATTAGGAATTTCTTGGTTTAAGATATAAATTAGACAATTGGGCTTGTGATAGATCAACTTACTTAATGTATGCTTCTACCGCATCAATGACTCTATCATCGGCAATAAAGTTGTTTCATACACATTCTTCCTTCTCCCAATTATGTAATGCTTCAACAATATCATTGGCAACAGCCTCTTTACTTTCTGTATGCAAAGATGGAGATAGATTCATTTTTTTTTTGCACAGACTTCTATTGCCAATATCGTAAAAGCTAATTTGTCTGGTTTTGGTGTTCTTATCATTGATTCCATACTATAGTATTTTTTATTTCATGTGCAAATATAAATATTTTTTTTGAGTTTCTTATTGTTTTCTTTGAAAAAAGTTAAGACAATCTATTTTGTTCTAAATATTTTCGTAATTTTGCACTTAGAAAAAGGGTACTGGCAATATCTTAAATAAATCAAATGATGAGAGATGAGTTCTAAAAAACGACATTCATATAGGGTACAACCTAAATCTACAAAAGGAGAGAGAGCCTATTACAAGTATTTTGTATATTGTTGTATCATTTTACTTGTTGAGATTTATCTCCCTCAATATTATAGCATATATTATTTAGAGTTCTCTTTTTTGTATTTAATAGTGCTTCCTATATGTTTTATTGCAGGATTATATTTTAAGTATATAAAGAAACTTAAAAAAGGACTTTTGCATATATCATTTTGGGCTACATTTTGCATAACGTTTTCATTATATACGATTGTAAATGTTGTATATACAAATAAAGTACAGAATATATGTTCTTTTGAGTCCAAGATAGAAAGAGCGGCATCTAGTGGGTATCGTTCACCAGCTTCTCTATTCTTCAAATTGGATAATGAAATGGTTGCACTAATAGTTCGTAACGAAATTCCTGTTAAAGAAAGATTGCAATGCGGAGATGTTGTCATGATTTCTGGTCTGTATAAAAAAGGCTTGCTTTCATCCGTTATGATTGTAAATTATGTTATTTATTAGTGTATTAATTAAAATAAAAACGTAGGAAATGGGAAATACAAATCTACCTCACATCTCACTATATCTACATAATTAGCTGAGAGAAAGGAAGTTGAAGCAGTGAGGTGTCTGGGTTTACACCACACTAATACCTCACAGACACCTCACTACATTTATGTAGCTATCATGTGTAGCCTATACTTTATAAGTTTCGGCATCCTATCTTTCTTAGGCAATCTGCTGTCCAAGAAAGACAGGGTACTGTCAAGATAGAGGACAGCATTGTTATGCTTGCACTTTGGCATCTTACACGAGAGTTGTATAAATAATATAGTGAGGTGTGAGTGAGGTATTAGTGTGGTGTAAACCCAGACACCTCACTGCTTCAACTTCCTTTCTCTCAGCTACTTATGTATATATAGTGAGATGTGAGGTAGATTTGTGCAATGGAATGCTATTTATTTTTCTTGCGATAGTCGAGCGCAGGCTTTCTGTCGCCCAGCAACGATTTATAAACAAAGTCCTTGCCCCTCACTTGGTCAAACTCCGCTTTAGCCTCTTTCAAGAGTTTAGGATTTGTAAATAAGTCGATGGCAGTCAAGCTAAATACCTTGGCAGCATTGAGCATTCCCTTTGTACCAATGGTAGTACCATCCACAGCCACGTTTTGCCAACTATGACCCGGAGCACCCGGAACGAAAGTGGCTGTACCAATGCTTACCGTAGGAACAGACCAGCTTACATCGCCTACATCAGATGAACCACCAGAGCCTTCCTTAGGAGCTGGAGCCAAAGGCTGAACCTTGGCTGCTTGGACAAGGATAGTATCTCCTACTCCCAAGGTTTTGATGATACCCTCTGCCAACTCACGTTCACGGGCATCGTATTGCACACCTCCCACAAGCTCAAAATTCTTCTGAACCACATTGGCTAAGGCTTTGTTGTGCAGTCGCTCGTAAGTGCCAGCCACGATTTCTTTTTCCACTCTTGTCTGGGTTCCTTTGGCAGCACCTACAGCAGCAGAGTCAATCCATTCAGTAAGTCCTTTGAGAACATCACGATGAGGACTACGGATGTAATAAGATACACGTGCATACTCTGGAACTACATTGGGAGCAAAACCACCATCAGCTATCACATAATGAATGCGACTGGATGGCAACACGTGTTCGCGAAGCATATTGACCATATAGTCGAGTGCTTCCACAGCATCCAAGGCAGAGCGACCTTTCCAAGGACTTCCTGCCGCATGAGCTGCCTTGCCATAAAACTTATAGTCAATCATCTGCATCGCTGTGCCAGGGTTGACAGACACGCCATTCTGTGAGGAAGGATGCCAATCGAGCACAGCATCTACTCCTTTGAAATATCCATCACGCACGATATATACCTTACCAGCTCCTCCTTCTTCTGCTGGAGTGCCATAAATCTTGATAGTTCCTTGGTGATGATTAGCTTTTAGCCACTTGCTCAGTGCCACTGCCGCAGATGTGGAACCAACACCCAATAGGTTATGTCCACAACCTTGTCCCGGTTCGCCCTCTATGCGAGGTTTGCGATAGGGTACGGTATCTTGCGACAAACCAGGAAGCGCGTCAAACTCTGCCAAGAAGCCAATCACTGGCGAACCGCTACCATAAGTGGCAACAAAAGCCGTAGGCATACCAGAGATACCTGCTTCTACCTGAAAGCCATTCTCCTTGAGATGGTCTTGTAAGAGTTTGGAACTGTTGTACTCCAAGAAGCCGAGTTCTGGGTTTGCCCAAATCGTCTTTTGTAGTTTATCGTAAGTGTCAAAATTATCATTCAAATACTTGATAGCCACATTCTTGTTGTCTATCTTTCCTTTTCCTGCTGCAAACGCAGTAGGTGCAGCCAAGGCTGCCACTGCCAATAATGTTAAGATCTTTTTCATTTTATCTCTTGATTTTTTGCTGTTGATTATTGATTTTTTCAGAAGTTAAAGAAGTTATCGGAAGTTATCACTCCCTTCGGTCGTTAGAAGTTAAAGGCATTACCTTATTTTACCTGGTTTAAGCCATAAAGCATTTGGCTTTAACTTCTCTAACTTCTTTAATTCCTTTAACTTCTCTTAAATTCCTATATACTAATAATCTTTATTCTGTACCAAGTCCTTGTCCGCCAAGATGTCATTATATGGGATAGGGAAAACAGTCTGGGTATCTTTTACTTTCAACACCTCTACAGCCCTTCCCGTTCTCACAAGGTCGAACCAACGATGTGGCTCAAGCGCAAACTCCACTCTGTTCTCATCTTCTATGGCTTGTATGATTTCTGATTGGGGCGGTGCTCCATCAAGGGTTGGAACATGAGAGCGAGCCTTGATGGTATTTAGGTCAACCAAGGCACCTCTCAAGTCGGGAGATTGCTTTTTTGCCCTCGCCTCTGCACGAATTAGGTATTGTTCAGCCAGTCGAAAGAGTATCACATCATCATCGCTTGTAGAACGATGATAGAGTGTACCTACATAATAATCTGGCACTTGAGAAGTAGAGTAATCGGCGAAGAATGCTTTTCTGTCGCCTCCCACGTTAGGGTCTTTCAACAGATTGACTAAGTCCTTGGATGGTCCCCACTCATGTCTACCACCATCGTTGGGTGAACGCCAATAAGCACTCTGGTCGTTAGTGCGAGAAGTAGAGAACGCCAATTCCCAAATGCTCTCGCTCGTCTGCTTGCTATCTATTAGGTCTTGGATGCTTCCCAACTGATAATATGGATTGGATATAACCTTGGTGGAATATTCCTCGGCATGGTCATAATCCTTTAGGTAGAGATAGACTCTTGCAAGGAAAGCCTCTGCCACCGCTTGATTGATATGCACTTTGTCGGAAGGAGAACTTAAGTCGGGATATACTGCCAAGATTTCTTTCACGATATCGGCATATACATCCTTGGCTGCTGTCTGCTTTACTCCGTCAAATTGAGTTGGTGAAGATGTCGCTTCCTTGACGATAGGAATGTTGCCCCATGTCCTTGCCAAGTCAAAAAACGCCAGAGAGCGAATTACTGTTGCCTCTGCCACTATGCGTTTCTTTGCAGCCTCTGATATATTGGTAAGGGCATTGGTCTTGTCGATTACTTGGTTGGCTTGGTTTACGGTGGCATAGATACCATACCAAGCCTGTGCCAACAATTGGTTTTCGGCACTGTACTGATGCGTATCAAAGTCGTAATAAAAATTAAGCGAACCAGTCCAAGTCACATTGTCACCCGCTAAGTTGATGCCAGCATCAAAATAACGTCCTCCGTAATATGCGCTGTTTCCCAGCGTATGGTATGCTCCGTTCAAGGCAGAATTGGCTGAACTCTCATCTACGATGACCGCTTTATCTGACACATAATTGGCAGGTTCCTGCTGCAAAAAGTCAGAGCAAGAGGGGAAGAATACCAAAGATGCCAGAACCAGGATGCTTATATATTTCTTCTTCATATTTCTTTTCCTTTAAAATACTTTTTTCGTTGTTCAATTTTTGCAAAGGGGAAGTTATCACTCCCTTTGCGAAACTTCAACTACATCGTAACATTCAATCCGAAAACAATCTGTCGAGGCTGTGGAGGAATAGCAAAGTCCAGTCCCTGCACAGTGCCATGAGTATAATCGGCAGCCGTGTTTCCTTCTGGGTCTGCACCAGAATAGCTGGTGATAGTAAACAAATTGGTGATATTGACATACACCCTTAGGTTCTCGATGCCTGCTCTTACAATCCATATCTTCGGCAATGTATATCCAAAAGACAAGTTGCGTAAGCGGAGGAACGAACCGTCCTCCAAGAACCTGCTGCTCGCAAAACCATTGTTATAGCTTCCATCGGCATTGGGAAGTGTTGAGGCTTTTGGAATGTCGGTAATATCTCCGGGCTTTTGCCAACGGCGCATCTGACTTTTCAAAAAGCCCCAGTTGGTACCACGCATACCTCCGTGCTCTTGAAAGAAACGGTTCATATTGAACACATCGTTGCCAACGGAGAAATAGAAGAATAAGGACAAGTCAAAGTTTTTGTACTTGAAGGTGTTCTTCAGTCCACCAGTGAAATCAGGCCAAGCATTACCTACTATCTGACGGTCGGCGACAGTTATCTTGCCATCCTTATCCACATCCTCATATACTGCATTTCCTGTCTCGGGGTCAACATACAATTGCTTGTATAACCAGAATGAATACATAGGCTTTCCTTGTTCCAGTCGCACCCAGTCCCTATCATACTGTGAGAAAGAAACAGGGAGTTTTTCAACATTGTTCACATTATGGGAGATATTGAAAGATGTAGTCCATTCAAAGTCCTTGCTCTTGATGTTTTGTGAAGTAATCTGGAACTCTACGCCTTTATTGCTCATCTCACCAACATTGCTATAAATGGAAGAAAAACCTGTCTTGCCAGGAATAGGAGTAGAAAGCAGCAAATCGTATGTATATTTATTATAGTAATCAAGTTCAAAAGAAAGTCTTCCACCCAAGAATGAGCCTTCCAGACCAATGTTCCACTGGCGTGTTGTTTCCCACTTTAAGTCGGGATTGGCTAACTGACTGTGGAGTAAGCCCGACTCATTGTTATAGGTGCCGCCACCCGACCATAAGCCAAGGCTGGCAAAGTCATCTATATTTTGGTTGCCACTCCATCCGATGCTGGTCTTCAACTTCAAGGCATCAATGAACTTTATTCCTTTCAAGAACTCCTCCTCAGAAAGTGTCCAAGACAAACCCAAGGATGGAAAGATACCCCAACGATGATTTGAACCAAAGCGAGACGAGGCATCGGCTCTGAGATTGCCATCGAAAGCGTAGCGATTGAGCAAGCTATAATTGATGCCGCCAAACCATGATACCAAAGTAGAGGTAGAGGAAGCTGTCGTGCCTGTGGTTACTGCGGCAGAAGATATTTCCTGAAAGCTATCACTGGGGAAATTGGAACCTGAGATAGATTGTGTCCTCAATCCTGTATATTGGATGGAGTTTCCAACAAAGGCTGCCAAAGAATGGATTTTTCCGAAATCAGCATTGTAGTTGAGCAACTGCTCGGCTGTAATGGTATAATTCAGAGAAGTTGCATCTGTGGCGTTGCCACTGGGCTGACCATCCGCAAGGTTGGTGTTGAAATATCTTTTTTCACGATAATTGTTGTAATCAAGACTTGCCGAAGACTTAAAGCGCAGTCCCTTGAGAATTTTCCAAGTGAGGTTGACATTGTCTACAGTTCTCAATCCATAAGCATGGTGATTGCTATTCTCTATCAAAGCATAGATATTGTCGAAGATACCATATCGAGCATAACTGCCATCCTCGTTAAATGGATTTAGGAGCGTGCTATGATGGACCGATGCTTGCAATATACCTTTCGGACTATTGCCTATCCTGCTCAAGGAACGTTTGGTCCACGACAAGGATGTACTGGTGGAAAGAGTTAGTTGCTTGTTAATATCGTAATCCAGATTTACCCTAAGGCTCAATCGCTGGAAGTCTTGGGTCTTTACGATAGCCTCTTGATTGGTATATTCGCCACCGACGTAGAACCGTGTGCGCTCATTGCCACCACCCACAGATATATTGTAGTTTTGTACAGTGGCTGTTCTGAACAACACATCTTGCCTATCGTAAGTCTGTTGCTCTGCTGGTGTTCCCAGTCCACCTGCTTCTTTCGAGCGATAAGGAATGAGCGCAGGGTCTTTTCCATCATTCACCCAAGCCTCATTCAATATTTGTGCAGTCTCAGGACCAGTGGCTAAGTCCCAAAGTTTCGCTGCTTTGGCAAATCCATATTCAGCGTTGAAAGAAACACGTGTTTTCTGTCCACGAGCACCACGCTTGGTTGTTACCAAGATTACTCCATTCGCACCACGTGCACCATAAATGGCTGTGGCACTGGCATCTTTCAGCACTTCTATTTTCTCTATGTCATTTGGGTTCAAGTCAGACAATGGGTTTATTGTTTGTCCACCATTGCTGATAGTTTGCAAAGGCTGCGAATTAAAAGGCACACCATCTATTACATATAATGGATCATTGCCAGCGTTGATGGATGTGGTTCCACGCAAGCGGATAAATACATTGGAGCCAGGAGTGCCAGAAGTACCAGAAATGATAAGACCTGGAGCTTGACCTTGTATTTGCTCGTTAAATCCTGTGGCTGCCGTTGATACAACATCACTCCCTTTGACAGAAGCGATGGCACCAGTCAAGTTTTGCCTTTTCACTGTGGTGTATCCTAACACAACCACCTCACCAAGGAAGTCGTGCTTCTCTCTCAACTTGATGTCCACTGGTTCTTCGGCATCATATACTTCTATGTCTATTGGACGATAGCCAATGTATTCCACTTTCAACTTCAATGGGGCGGCATGATGGGTTTGCAAACTGAAATTACCATCCACGTCAGTAACCACACCTTCTGTCTTTTCACCTTTCACGATAACCGATGCACCTATCAGTGGCTCATTGGTCTGGGCATCTACAATATGACCCGTAATCACATTTTGTGCATATGTTATCGCTGGAAGTATAGACACAACTATCCCTAAAACAATTCTTTTAACTGTTTTCATATACGCTATTGATTTACAAAAATACGATTACTTCTGTGCGGTAAGTCTGTTCGATAATTGCTTGGCTTGCTGTGCCACGAGCTTGGCATCAAGTCTGAGCAAGCCGAAGTCATGGTTATAGTTTTCACCTTCCGTCAATATCCATGCAATAAAATTAGTAATATTGCTGTCGCCATCTTGGTAAGAGAACCCTACACGCTCTATTGGGATGCTATTCCCCCTATTGGCTTCGAGCACACGAATGAGATCATCAATCGTTGATCCTTCTGCAAATGCAGAACGTTGGCTCTTTTCGACATCAATGGGTAAGAGAGCAAGGTCAGACTTGAGCTTGCGAGTGTTCAAATCATAAATGTTTGGAATGGCATTGAATGTGATGCCTTGAGGATCTTTCACTATGGCAGTGTTCAAAAATAAATCGTCTCCAACGATACGCTTCCCCCTAAAACTGGAGGCATCCTTGCCATAATGAGAGGCAAATTCTGCAGATATGGACTGGCTGCTATTGCCTGTATAGACTACATAAGCTGCAGCTTTCTTGTCGGTCTTGTCTGGTTCCTCAAAGTCGTCTTTCTCAAAAAACAAACTTTTGATGTTCTTACTGTTTAGTTCTTGTTTTGCAAGTGTCTTGGCAGCTTCTGAGTTCTTGCCAGTCACAGGAAGAATGGCATACTCAGCAAAATAAATGGTGCGCTTAGCCAAGTCGTTGTTGGCAGAAGTTTCTTTCAACTGGATATTGAGTGAACTTTTGCCTTTGGTCTCTGCGGTCTTTGCAATGGCAAAGTTAGCACGAGAATCTACTTTCCGATATTCGCTAATCCATTTCTCTATGAGAGGACGAACGAAACGGGGTGCATTGATATAATAGGTAGATGATACGGTATTATTGTTTTCTACGCTATTTCTCTCTGCATTGTTTTCCACATGAGGGTTAGCCCAAACTGTATTGCCTACTAAACTGAATGTTACTGTAAATATTGCGATATATAATTTCTTCATTGTTTACTAACTTGATATGATTACTTAACTGTTGATAGACTCTCTTGATAGTTGCCATGCACATTCGTGAGCAACAACACATTCGTTTGCAGATATTACGCATTTGTTTCATAAATTTATTACTTTAAGTTATTAAATGTTTACGAGTGCAAAGGTACTGCGCTTTTGTATTCTATGCAATCACATGAATGGAGTATTTTATTTCATTCCATTGTGGTAGATGCCATACCACAAATATGTTAGTATTGCTGAGAATTTGTATGTTGTCAGAACCATGCTTGTTAAATATTCTATCTTTCTGACGGATAATTCGGAAAAAATGCCTAAATTTGCAATATCATTTCAAACGAAGTAACTATGGCATTAAAATTATATCCAGTAGGAATCCAGACATTTGAGCGAATTCGCAAGGAAGATAAGCTCTATATTGATAAGACGGAATACATTTACCGTATGACACATGGTGGTGGATGCTATTTCTTCTTGGGACGACCGCGCCGTTTTGGTAAGTCGCTTTTGGTGTCAACCTTTGAAAGTTATTTTTCAGGAAAGAAAGAACTATTCAAGGGACTTGCTATTGAAAAACTGGAAAAGGATTGGACTGAATATCCAGTGCTTCATTTTGATTTGAGCGGTGGCAAACACATGGAGAAAGAACAGTTGGAGGAGTATCTTAGCTTCATTTTGAGTAGGCAAGAAACAAAATGGGGAATTACGAATCCAACAGAAGGAGCCAATAATCGTCTTACTGATTTGATAGATACCGCTTATGAGAAGACTGGTAAGCAAGTAGTTGTGCTCATTGACGAATATGATGCCCCAATGCTTGATGTTGCCCATGAAAAAGAGTCATTGGATGTACTTCGCAATATCATGCGCAATTTTTATAGCCCACTCAAGATGTGTGAGCCAAAGCTTCGTTTTGTGTTCCTCACTGGTATCACCAAATTCTCACAAGTGAGCATCTTCAGCGAGTTGAATAATATTAAGAACATTTCCATGGATGATGAATATGCAGGTATTTGCGGTATTACCAAGGAGGAACTGTTGACTCAAATGTCGGACGATATAGATATGCTGGCAAAGGCACAAGAAATATCAAGAGAGGAAACCATCGCAAAACTCAAGGAGAATTATGATGGTTATCATTTCTCGCCTGCATCTCCTGATGTCTTCAATCCATACAGTTTGCTCAATTGTTTTGATGATAAGAACTTCGGTGCCTATTGGTTTAGCTCGGGTACACCGACCTATCTTATCAATATGCTCAGGAAGTTTAAGGTCTTGCCTACAAAGTTAGGAAAAATGTATGCTCGCTCATCTGCTTTTGATGCTCCTACGGAGAATATGAAGACAATCACGCCTTTACTATATCAGAGTGGTTATATTACCATCAAGGGATATGACAAGATGAGCCAACTCTTTGCCCTTGACTTACCAAATAAGGAAATCAAGGTGGGGCTGTTTGAGAACCTTTTGCCTAATTATTTGGATGGCATATATGCTGAGGAAGGTGATGTTGCCATTGCCCAAATGTCTGTATTGATACGCCAGGGTGATATGGATGGAGCCTTGCGCTTGCTACAGGAGTTCTTGGGTACGGTTCCATATTGCAATAACACCAACTATGAGGGGCATTATCAGCAAGAGTTATTTATCATCTTTACGCTTTTGACTCACTTTGTGGTGGATGTGGAAGTACATACCCCAAATGGTAGGGTAGATATTGTAATGCTTACGGAGGACACGCTCTATCTCATCGAGTTGAAGCTCAACAAAGATGCCCAAACAGCATTACAGCAAATCAATCTCAAAAACTATGACCAACGTTTTGCAAGATGTGGCAAGCCAATAGTAAAGGTTGGTATCAACTTTGATGCAAAGAAAGGAAATATTGTAGATTGGAAGATTGAGTAATGTTTTTTAAACAGAAAATGAGACAAGAATTATACAACTAAAAAATGTATGATAATGCTTTTTGAATTGACAGCGGTTGATCGCCTCAAGTTAGAGAAAGGCTATTACAATGGTCCAACTCATCAATATCGTATCAGATGCAAATCCATATTGCTGAAGTCAGAAAGAAAAACAGCCTCCCAGATAGCCGAGCAATTAGAGGTGACTGTACCAACAGTATAAAACGTTATGAAGAAAATGGTATCAAAGGCTTGGAAACACGCCCTGGACAAGGTCGAAAGCCTATGATGGACAACAGTTACTTATGTTTTAATGTTTTTATATATAAGATATAACGCATCTGAATCCTACAGGGCAAACGCATTAAACTTTTTACTAATTAACACTTGTGTTTATATGTCGTAAGTTATTGATTATCAACATAATGTATTTGCTTATGTAAATTTATTTTTGTATCTTTATAAGGTAC
>CAKQXI010000004.1 GCA_934281565.1 uncultured Prevotella sp. | reverse complement strand
GCTTGAACGTAGAGTTGGATAAGGCTATCCACTTGCGTGACTTCATCTTGATGGGCGAGTTGATCGCTTACGATGCTTTGCACCGTAATGAGAGCTGCGGTGGTCACTTCCGTGAGGAATACCAGACTCCAGAGGGTGAGGCACAGCGTGACGACGAGAACTTCTTCTACGTAGGCTGCTGGGAGTACCAAGGTGACGACACCAAGGCACCAGAGCTTATCAAGGAACCTCTCGAGTATGAGGCAATTAAGGTACAGACAAGAAATTACAAGAACTAATAAGCGTACAAGAAAATGGCAAAAAATATAAGTTTCACAATCAAGTATTGGAAGCAGAACGGTCCTCATGAGCAGGGTCACTTCGATACACACGAGATGAAGAACATCCCAGACGATACCTCATTCCTTGAGATGCTTGACATCTTGAATGAGGAGCTCATCGAGGCAGGTCAGGAACCATTTGTGTTCGACCACGACTGCCGTGAGGGTATTTGCGGTATGTGCTCTCTCTACATCAATGGTACTCCACATGGCAAGACAGAGCGTGGTGCTACAACCTGTCAGCTCTATATGCGTCGTTTCAACGATGGCGACGTCATCACCGTAGAGCCTTGGCGTTCTGCTGGTTTCCCTATCATCAAGGACTGTATGGTAGACCGCTCAGCATTCGACAAGATTATCCAGGCAGGTGGTTATACCAGCATCCGTACTGGTCAGGCTCAGGATGCCAACGCCATCTTAATTCCTAAGGAGAATGCAGACGAGGCTATGGACTGCGCTACATGTATCGGTTGCGGTGCTTGTGTAGCTGCTTGTAAGAACGGCTCTGCAATGCTCTTTGTTAGCTCTAAGGTTAGCCAGTTGGCACTTCTCCCACAGGGTCGTGTAGAGGCTGCTGCCCGTGCTAAGAAGATGATTGCACGCATGGATGAGCTTGGCTTCGGTAACTGTACTAACACTCGTGCTTGCGAGGCTGTATGTCCTAAGAACGAGTCTATCGCTAACATCGCTCGCTTGAACCGTGAGTTCTTGAAAGCTAAGTTGGCTGATTAATTCGTGCGTAGCAAATAGATTTGCTAAATGTATCTCACACCACACGAAAATCGTGTAATGTGTTGGATAATAAATAGTTATGTGGGTGTGGTGTCGGCTTGTACACCACACCCACATCTCACTACACCTCACTTATAGGTGTGTGGTGTTTGTGTGGTGTCACCATGCATACTTCACAGTGTTTAAGCTGCTGTATATTAGCTTGTTATGATATGTTGAGTGAGGTGTGATATACCTTTTGGATATTCATTTTCTCTCGAAGATATGTCGTCATTTTACAAAAGATATATTATCATTTTAGTTTGCTGGCTTTTTATGAGATGTAGTAGGCTGTCCGCTATTCCGACAGTATGCTGTCTTAGTCTTGCCAGTAGGCTTAGTTAGCCATTTATCCGCCTCAAATAACCATAATTTTCCATTTCCAAGAAAAAAATCCACTAAAACGATACGAGTTATTTGTTTTTTTGTTACCTTTGCATTCAGATACCGTTTCCGCTCACGCCGTGTCGAGGTTTAAGGAGATGCTTTTAAGTGTATTCATAACCGAGACGGGTATTGGGAGGGATAAGGTATCGTAACATTTATGAGCGTTTACTTGACGCTTTGTTCTTGACGAATCGGAACTTCACAAACTTCGTACACGGTCATGAACATGGCAACGGTAGATGCCCTCGGGATGTGTTTATTTGCGCATCCCCTTTTACTAGTATGGTATATTGTTGTTGCAAGATGTCTAATATTAGTAAAGGGGTAGTGTATCCATATCGGCGTGGGCTTCGATGTTGCTCGTTCAACTGTGTAGGGCATTGTGAAGGCCTCGATTCGTGGGACGAGCAACGGGTAAGATCCCACGCTTTCATGTTTAATTTATTTTGCTTACTGATTGGGATTTAGGTGAGTTATTGAGAAGAATTTGAAAAAAATGTCTGATCTTTGTTTACCATTCGTATAGTTTTGGTATATAAAAGTAACTATCTTTCTCCCAAGATAGAAGTGTATCAATAATAATTGTCCACGATGGGAGTAAATGGACACAGTTAAAAATAAATTAAGTATGAAAAAGAAAATCTTATTTGGATTGTTAGGCTTAGTTGTTACTATGTTTACAATGACGGCTTGTTCTAATGATGATGACAACAACAATGGTGGAGTTGCTTCTGGATTGAAGTTGACATCTGTAGAGTGGAGAGATGGAGAAATGAGCAACTATACTTACGATGAACAAGGGCGAATAATAAAATTGTCCCATTCCTATTCTGTTTCTGGTCAGAATGAAGTTGTTACTTTTGACTATCAGAATAATACAATTAAAATGACAGAGTATGATAATGGGGTAGAAGGAATAACTGCAAAATATACTATAGAAAATGGGTTGATAACAGAAGGAGTGGAAACCAACGATGAAGGTGAAGTAATTGGAAATATGAAATATTCCTATGACAAAGAGGGGCAACTTGTAAGTATATCAAAAAAATACGAGCGCTATGGCTATGATGATAAAAATATATCCATTAATTGGAAAGATGGGAATATAGACAGTTATACATACAACTCAAATTCTGGTTCAAGTGATTCTAAACCAGAAACTTATACTTGCCAATATACATCATATTCAACAGCGAAAGGTTTGGTTGTAAATTATTTTGCGCTTGATTTTGGAATTCCTATCTACTACGATCTCATGCCTGATTTCGTTTTGTTTAACTTAGGTTACTTTGGCAAACAACCAAAGAATTTGTTGTCATCTGTTCAATATGATGATGAAATTGATTCTTACACTTATACATTTGCAGGAAAAGATGGTTATGTTTCTAGTTGTACTGTCACAGAAAAGTATGATGGAAAGACATATACTCATGTACAGAAGTATACTTGGGAATAGTCCAATAGTTTGTTACATTTATATTAAAGGAGGGTATGCCATAATATGGCATACCCTCCTTTGAATTTACAGTACATCAGAAAGAACAATAGTCCCCGAAATCCTTGTATGTTCCAAATATCAGTTGTACCTCTATCGAATTATTCAGATAATAAGTAGCCTATGGCAAAGTAAGAATGTTCAAGGTCGCAAATTGCGACCTTAAAACGAGGTTATGGAAGTATGAGGTACAACCTTGTGTTTTTGAAGAACAATTATCTACAAAATTCTTGTATGTTTCAAATATAAATTGTACCTTTGTCGAATTATTCTAATAATTAAGCGAAAATGGTAAAAGAAAATGGTGTGGCAAAGGCTGATGGACAGCAAGAACCAGTGGAAACAAAAGTGGAGTCTCTGATACGAGTTATCAGAGGACAACAAGTAATGCTTGACCGTGATTTGGCAGAGCTGTATGGGGTGGAAACTAAGGTGTTAAATCAGGCGGTAAAACGTAATAATGAGCGTTTTCCTGATGATTTTAGGTTTCAATTGACAAAGGAAGAATGTTCAAGGTCACAAATTGTGACCTTGAACGAGGGACGTGGAAGTAATATAAAGTATCTTCCTTATGTTTTTACGGAGCAAGGCGTAGCAATGCTTAGTGGAGTCTTGAAATCACCAATAGCAGTAGAGGTGAACATCCGTATTATGCGAGCATTTGTTTCTATGCGACATTTCATGGTAAATAATGCCGCTATATTCCAACGTTTGGAAACAATAGAGTTTAATCAATTGGAATCGAATAAGGTGCAGGCAAAGATTTTAGCTCACGAAGAAGAACAGGATAGGCGTATAGATGAAGTCTTCCGTCGTTTGGACGAGAGCAATGTACAGCAGAAGCAAGGCATCTTTTTCGATAATCAAATCTATGATGCTTATTCCTTTGTCTCGGAATTGGTAAAGAGTGCCAAGCAACGCATAATCTTGATAGATAATTATGTGGATGAGTCGGTCTTGACCTTGCTTGATAAACGAAAGAAGAATGTATCCGCTGTTATCTATACCCAACAAATAAGCCGACAACTCCGTCTTGATATAGACCGACATAATAGTCAGTATCCTCCGATAGAAGTTTCTGTTTTCCGCCAATCCCACGACCGTTTCCTTTGTATTGATGATACAGTATATCATGTTGGTGCATCCATCAAGGACTTAGGCAAGAAATGGTTTGCCTTTTCCAAAATGGAAGACTTCAAGCCTGATGAACTGGTAAATAAGATTAATGAAAAATAATGTGCTTCCACTAAGAATGATGTAGCAATGCTTAGTATTTTAAACGTTAAATTTTGAAAGAAAGTCATTAAATTGTTTGCAAATTTCTCAGAAAGGTGTAAATTTGCAGTGTTGAATTTCTCAGAAAGGTGTAAAATATGCCTTTTGAATTTCTAAGAAACGTGTAATGCAATAGTTCTATGAAACGGAAAATATATCAGCAACTGCTTGATTGGAAGCGAAATAGACGTGGTGATGTCGCTCTGTTGATAGAGGGCGCACGACGAATAGGAAAGAGTTATATCGTGGAGGAGTTTGCCAAGAACGAATATGACTCTTATCTGCTTATTGACTTTAGCCGTGTAAATCCAAAAGTCATCGAGTTCTTCGCCCTCTATTTGGACGATTTGGATATGCTCTTTACCAGTTTGGAGTTGTATGGCAAGAAGAAGCTTATGCCTCGTAAGGATAAGTCGGAGGAAGCCCATTCTCTCATTATCTTTGATGAAATACAGTTCTGTCCTCGTGCAAGGGCAGCCATCAAGCATTTGGTGGCAGACCATCGTTATGATTATATCGAGACAGGTTCGCTTATCTCCCTCAAGAAGAATGTAAAGGACATTATGTTACCATCCGAGGAGCATGCCATAGAGATGTTCCCTATGGATTTCGAGGAGTTCTTGTGGGCAATGGGAGATGAGGTGCTCATGCCGTTTATCAAGGCACAGTTTGAGAAACAGCAGCCCATGGGTACATTCCATCGCAGGGCATTGGATTATTTTCGGCAGTACATGATAGTGGGAGGAATGCCACAGGCAGTGCAAGCATACGCTGATACGCATGACTTTGACAAGGTAGATGAGAGAAAGAGGGACATCTTGAGTATCTATCGCAATGATATTCGCAAGTATGCAGACAACCAAGAAAACAAGGTGGCTGCAATCTTTGAGGAATTGCCGGGGCAGTTGCAAAGGCATGAGAAGAAATTCCGATTGTCCGACTTGCAATCAGAGGCTCGTATGCGTGATTACTCGGAAGCATTCTTTTGGTTGTCCGATGCCAAGATCATCAATTGTTGCTATAACTCTACAGAGCCAAGTATAGGGTTGAAACTTAATGAGGAAAGAACTACCTTGAAGTGCTATATGGGTGATACGGGGCTGCTCATCAGTCATGCCTTTGACGAGAGAGGGCTTGTAACCACCGAGCTTTATCAAAAGTTGATGTTTGATAAGCTGGAGGTAAATGAGGGAATGTTGGTGGAGAACATTGTAGCCCAGATGCTGAAAGCGGCAGGACACAAACTATATTTCTTTAGCAAGTATTCTGCGACAAATGCAGATGAGCGAATGGAGATTGACTTCTTGATAGCCAAGCCTACAATAACAAGTCGGCATAATATCTCACCGATAGAGGTGAAATCGGGAAGACAATATACAATAACATCTTTAAAGAAGTGCATCAAAAAGTATGAGAAGCAGTTGGCTACGCCGTATGTGCTTCATGATAAAGACTTGAAAATAGAAGATGGCATCGTATATCTTCCTTTATATATGACGCCATTGCTCTGATAGCTATGGCGGATTGCCATACTATGCCGACTGCTCATGACGAGGTGACAGAATAGATGGTAGGGTAATAAATTTCTTCCAAAATATTTGGCGGTAATCCATATTTTTCTTACTTTTGTAGCATGGAAGAAGAAAGTGTCATAAGAAATCTTATTTTCTCCGATGAGTTCGAAGAATTCTATAAAAGTTTGTCGCCAAAACTATTGGATAAGTATCGTTATGCCTTAAAGATAGTTTCTACTCAAAAGGTCGTAAGTCAGAAGTTTGTAAAGCATTTGATAAATACAGATTTTTATGAGTTGCGCATTTCTATAAGCAGGGACGAATATCGTTCTGTACTTTTTGCTTTGGATAAAGATAGTTTTATGGAGAGTAAACAAATCTTAATATTGAATTCTTTCATGAAAAAAGGAACCAAACAATATAAGGCAGAGATAGAATTGGCAGGAAGATTATTAAAGAAATATTTGGAGGAATAATATCATGTTGAAGTTTAACGAAGAAAAATTATCAAGGTTAAAGACTTTTGAAGATCATCTTCGAGAGGAAATAGGTGAGTCTGGTAGTGAGGCTCGCAAGGAATTTGATGCAAGAGCCAAGGCTTGGTATTTAGCGGAATTACTGAAAGATGAACGCAAGAAACAAAAGATGACCCAAAAAGCACTTGCAGAGAAAATAGGAAAGAAGCGAGAGTATGTGTCGTCTTTGGAAAAAGGACAGACTGATATGCAGCTTTCTACATTCTTACGAATAGCCAATGCTTTAGGCATGAGATTTTCTTTAGTTGTGGGATAGTCTCATCTTTTGATTAATATGATGAACCAAGCTACGATAGACTTTATCCGACTACATCAGGATGATGATGTACGACAACTCGCATTCCTCGGCAATAAGATGCCGGAGGTAGATATGCCTTTCGCCCTTGACCAGATACGAGGACGACAGATGGCGTGTGCCAAGTTGCCACGATGGGCAGCGATAGAGGGTATCGTATATCCTCCACATATATCAATGGAACAATGTTCCTCTGAATTTACGGCACAGTATAAGGCGGAGTTGGCAGAACGATTGCTTGGCTTGGATACTACTTCTGGCATCAAACAAGAGGAAGTTTCTTTTATAGACTTGACAGGAGGTTTTGGGGTAGACTTCTCTTATATCGCAGCACGACTGGACTGCAAGGCGATGTATGTTGAACAACAAGCGCATCTTTGTGAGGTAGCCAAGGAGAACTTCAAACGATTGGGACTGAAGCGGGTGATGGTGGAAAACGGCAATGGGATAGAGGTGCTCCGCCATATTGGGAAAGGACAGCCATCGAATGGCAAGCATCCCTTGCGACTAATCTTCATTGACCCAGCTCGCCGAGATGATGCAGGCAATAAGTTAATATCCTTGAAAGATTGCACACCAGATGTAACCCTGTTGGTGGATGAGATGTTGGCAAAGGCAGATTATACCATTGTCAAACTCTCGCCAATGCTTGACTGGCACCGTGCCGTGAGTGAGTTGAAAGGTGTGAGGGAAGTCCATGTCGTATCAACAGGCAATGAATGTAAGGAACTTCTCTTGGTGCTTTCCGAGCAAAACGCATCCGATACATTGAAGCTATATTGTGTCAATGATGGGCAAGTCTCAGTTTTTGAAGATAAAAACTATGACTTGTCCATTGCAACTCATAGTTTAATGACAGGTGAAACGATGCAAACTTATCTATATGAGCCCAATGCTTCCTTGATGAAAGCAGGTTGCTTTGGAGCCATATCAGAGCAATATGGAGTAAAGATGTTGGCACAGAACAGTCACCTGTTCATCAGCAATCAAGCCATCGGGAACTTTCCGGGAAGAACATTTCGGGTAGTGGCAATCTCAACCTTTAACAAGAAAGAGCTGAAGCATCATCTCCAAGGCATCACAAAGGCAAACATTACCACTCGTAACTTCCCACTTTCCGTTGCCGAACTTCGCAAACGTCTCAAGCTGAAAGATGGGGGAGATACCTATATATTTGCCACGACCTTATCCAACGAAAAACACGTACTTTTTATAACAAATAAGACAGCATAACTTGTTCAATAGTATAAATAAGTCGTTTTTTTATCCCATAAGTGATAAATAATCTACGAAAAAGTGCAAAGTTTCCAAAAGAATTAGTACTTTTGTACCTGATAGCGCTTCGACTATGCGGTGCTGGGTATAAAATTGGAGTTAATTATAAAGGAAATTACAACATATATTTTACAAGAACAAAACTTAAAGGATAATTATGAATAAGAACTCATTGAACAAGATGCTATTCTCAGGCGTTTTGTTATTGCCCATGTGTTTTGCACACGCTCAAGGCACGGTAAATAGTCAAACGCAGATAGCAAGTAAGATTGATTGGTACTTTGGGGCAGGACTTGGTTTCCGTCTGAATGACATGGGTTATTCCAATCTTGGCAATGGCATCTCTGGCAAAGGCAAGATGAAAGCAAGTGGTGTATTCTCTATCTTTGGCTATGGAGAGTTCGGCGAAGAACGAAATTTCGGTATCCGTCCTCAGTTGTCTTACCTTAACAGAGGAGGCAAGTTGTCCAATATGCAGCTATCGGGCAACGATACGCAAGAGAACAAGTATGAGGATATGTCTTATACCCTCAATGCCCATTACTTAGACCTCCGCATCCCATTGATTTTCAATTTTGGTTATGAAGAATGGCGATTGCGCCCATACGCTTATGTCGCCCCAGTGTTTGGATTGGCTACGGGAGGTAAGCTCAAACTTCAGTACAAGCAAGAGAACAGCACAAGCCAAGGACAAGAGATAAGTGCTTCCAAGGCAAACCTTAAGTCCACTTATTTCGCTGGTCAGATAGGTGTCGGTGCGAAATACGCCATCCCATTGGCACATACGACTTGCTTCGTAGGCTTGGAGGTATCTTATGAGCATGGATTTACCGATACTTATGCACAGAAAGAGAAGAATGGCGAGGTAATCAATGTCTCATCTCCCAATAAAAAGAACAGTCAAGTAAGTGGTAGTCGCCGTTTCTCAGGCTTCGAGATCCAAGCCCTGTTGTCCTTGCCATTTGACTTGTTGGCAAAGCCAGATAAGAAACCAAAGGAGCCAACGACAACAAAACAGGTTCAGCCAGCATCAAATACAGTTGTATATATGATTAATCAACAAGTAGACAAACCTTGTTATACACTGGATGAGATAGATGCATTGATAGCCAAGAACCAGTCAGTGGTAGGAAAGACTATTTGTGCGATAGACGATGTTACTTTTGAGTTTGGCAAGAGCACCATCAAGCCAGCATCTTATCCTTATCTCAACAGACTTGCCAGAACCATCATCCGAACAGGCAAGAGAGTGCAAGTAAAGGGACATACAGATAATATAGGAGCAGATGAACTGAACTTGAAACTATCATGTGCTCGTGCCCAAGCAGTAGTAGAGTATCTTGTAGGACAAGGAGTCAGTCGCAACAAGCTGTTTTACGATTACTTTGGCAAGACCCGTCCTATCTCAACGAATACAACGCCAGAGGGGCGTGCCAGAAATCGCCGTGTGGAGTTTACAATCCTCGACAACTAAAAGACAACGAATTTTATAGTATATAAAAAATAACAAGATATGAACGTTCTTAAACCTTTATTTTATAAGCTGAACATATTGTTGCTTGCAGCGGTCTGTATGCAGTTTTCCTCTTGCTTGCCCAATGGTGACCAAACCATTTCCTTTGAGAACCTAATAGCAGGAGGTACCAATGATGACCCAAGTAATCCAAGCGACAATCCAAGTGACGAACCGGGTAATAATGACAAGCCAAATGAAGACGAGGAAGAAAAAGACCAAGCCGCAGTAGTAGGTTCTGATGAATACAAAAGTATGGAAAGGTCGGGTTTCACTCTGATTATCCCTCGTGGTGCAGTACCAACGACAAATGAAAATACCAATGGTCATGTTGCTTTCTCTATGAGTTATGTAGACCAAGCCAACTTGCCAGCTATTGACAAATTGCCCAATGGTGCCCAGATTATAGATAATGCCAGTGTCAAGATAGAGCCCATGAACTTTATCTTCAACAGTCCATTGATATTACGCTCTCCAACCCAAAAGGCTTCCAATGCCACCTTGTTACATTATAACGAGAATACAGGCAACTGGGATGTAGTGCCTTACTCTTGTCGTAATGATGATGGAACCACAGATGCAGCTATTATAGAGTTAGGTTACTTTGTCCTTGTAAAACCTCTTTATGCTGACCAAGGATTAGGTGGTGTGAGAGTAAAGAAAGATAAGTTGAATGATAATTATTTTTATTATCTTACTTTGACTCCACTTGGCGAAAATCAGGAGAACATCAGAAGAATTTCATTTGCATCTAAAGGAAATGACTTGTATATGGCAAATGTACCAAAGGGTACTTATTCTGTCACGATTTCACGAGAAAAACGTGCTTCATGGGAAGCAGAGCCAGAGAGTATGGACTATTACACAACAAGTAATGTTACAGTTAGCCAGAGTTTAAGTAGCGCCGATGGTGGCTATGAGAATTATAATGGTTGGACAGACATAAACTTAGATAATGTAAAATGGAATGATGGACGTACAGAAGATTGGGGACTTGTAACAAAGTCTTATGGTACAGGTGATTTGCAGGTTACATTGACTTGGGTAAATACTTCATTGCAAAAATATACTGATTATGACCTCCATTTGTATGGACCAGATGGTATTCATGTATATTATAATCAAAAGGAAAGTGGAAATCTCGCTCTTGATCGTGATTGGGAAAAGAATGCAGGTTATGCGGTCGAAAATATTTATAGTATAAACAATAACTTTGTTCCCGGTGAATATACCGTTAGGGTGTATTGCAGCAAAGGGCAGAAAGGAACACGTTACAACTGTCGTGTGATACGTGACGGTGTTGTTGTAAAAACGGTTTCTGGTGCTATTACAGATCAGGAATATGATGAAATTTACACTTTCACTTTACGATAAAAGCAAAAAGAAATTGATATAAGAAATCAAGTCTTCAATCCCTAAAAAACTGCAAAAAAGATAGCAATATTTGGTTGTTTTTCCAAATATTGCTATCTTTGCACGTTTAATATAACAAACTAGTTTGAAATAAGATGTCATTAATAAAAATTAGAAAGGTCGGCACCAAGGAAGAATTGAAGACGTTCATAGATTTCCATTACGACCTATACAAGGGTAATAAGTATGATGTACCCAATCTTTTTAGCGACGACATGAACACACTGCGCAAAGACCGCAACGCAGCCTTTGAGTTTTGTGAGGCTGAATATTATCTCGCTTATAAGGACGGAAAGGTCGTGGGGCGTGTCGCTGCTATCATCAATCACAAGGCGAACAAGCGATGGAACCGTAAGTCTGTTCGCTTTGGATGGATAGATTTCATTGATGACCGTGAGGTTTCCAAGGCTTTGCTGCAAGCTGTGGAAGAATATGGTAAACAAAAGGGTATGGAAGACATGGTAGGACCTCTTGGCTTTACGGATATGGACCCAGAAGGTATGCTTACATGGGGCTTCGACCAGTTGGGTACTATGCCTACCATCTATAATTATCCTTATTATCCAGAGCATATTGAGGCAATGGATGGCTTTGAGGTTGACAACAAGTATGTGGAGTTCAAGATGATTGTGCCTGATGCCGTGCCAGAGAAATATACCAAGATTGCAGCGATGATAGAGAGGCGATACAACTTGCACGTTCGCAAGCTCACGAAAAGCGATGTGTTCAAGGGTGGCTATGGGCAAAAGGTATTCAAGCTCATCAATGATACTTACAAAGACCTCTATGGTTATTCCGAGCTTTCGCAAAAGCAGATAGATCAGTATGTGAAAATGTATTTCAGTTTCCTTGACTTGAATCTGATTACGATTATCGAGGACTGGAATGAGCCAGACCATAAGATGGTAGGCTTGGGCATCACGATGCCCTCTCTTTCCCGTGCTTTGCAGAAATGTCACCGTGGTAGATTGTTCCCATTCGGTTGGTGGCACGTGTTGAGAGCCGTGAAGTTCCACAAGACTAAAATAGTAGATCTCTTGTTGATAGGCATCTTGCCAGAGTATCGTGCCAAGGGTGCCAATGCCATTCTCTTTGCCGACTTGATACCTCGTTACCAAGCGTATGGCTTTGAGTGGGGAGAAACCCAAGTGGAACTGGAGGACAATGCTGGTGTGCAAGGGCAATGGGGAGCCTTGGACCCTGTGATGCATAAGCGCAGGAAATGTTATAAGAAGAGAATTTAAAGAATTTATCTTTTGAGGAAGTTAAAGAATTTAAAGAAGTTAGAGAAGTTAAAGCCATTAGCTTTGGCAGCTAAAGTCTGCAGCTAAAAGCATTTGTCTTTAACTTCTAACGACCGTAGGGAGTGATAACTTCTCTAACTTCTTTAATTTCCCAGAGAAAAAACATAGGAGGGTAATATGCCTGAAGAAAATAATAACAATGTAGTGCAATATACCGACGACAATATTCGCCACTTGAGCGATATGGAGCACGTTAGAACTCGTCCGGGTATGTATATTGGTCGTTTGGGGGATGGAAATCTGCCAGAAGACGGTATTTATGTACTTCTAAAGGAAGTGATAGATAACTCAATAGATGAGTTCAAGATGAACGCAGGTTCTCGTATCGAAGTAGATATAGAGGACAACTTGCGTGTGAGTGTCAGAGACTATGGTCGAGGCATCCCACAAGGTAAGCTCGTTGAGGCTGTGAGTGTGCTGAATACGGGTGGTAAGTATGATAGCAAGGCTTTTAAGAAAAGTGTCGGATTGAACGGTGTCGGTGTGAAAGCTGTCAATGCCCTCAGTTCTCATTTCGAGGTGAAGTCATTCCGTGAGGGAAAGGTACGCCACTTGGTGTTTGAGCGTGGCAATCTCTTGAGTGACAAAACAGAGAAGACAGAGGACGAGAATGGTACATATATCTATTTCGAGCCAGACGATACGCTCTTTAAGAACTATTCGTTCCACGATGACATCGTGGAGACGATGCTTCGCAACTATACTTACTTGAACACAGGGCTAACCATCATGTATAATGGTCGCCGTATCTTAAGCCGTCATGGATTGAAAGACCTCTTGACCGACAATATGACCAATGACGGCCTTTATGAGATTGTTCATGTAAAGGGTGAGGATATAGAGATAGCCTTTACGCATACCAACCAGTATGGAGAGGAATATTATTCTTTCGTCAACGGTCAGCATACCACCCAAGGTGGTACTCACCAGAGTGCTTTCAAGGAGCATATCGCCAAGACAATCAAAGAATTTTATGGCAAGTATGAGTATGGCGACATCCGTAATGGCATTGTCGCTGCCATTGCCCTCAATGTAGAAGAACCTGTCTTTGAGAGTCAGACTAAGATTAAGCTCGGTAGTACGCAGATGGCACCAGACGGTGAAACCATCAACAAGTATGTAGGCGA
The DNA here is from genome assembly GCA_934281565.1 of uncultured Prevotella sp. GTDB lineage: Bacteria > Bacteroidota > Bacteroidia > Bacteroidales > Bacteroidaceae > Prevotella. Next base: position 40,518 of record CAKQXI010000004.1, on the reverse strand, counting down.
TTTCTTGAAGAAAGAGGTAGACAATTATCTACATATCCATAGTGATGTGGCGGAAATCTTGGAGAACAAAATCAAGGAGAGTGAACGTGAGCGTAAAGCGATGGCTGGTGTTACCAAGCTGGCTCGTGAACGTGCCAAGAAAGCTAACCTGCATAACCGTAAGCTCCGTGATTGTCGTATTCATTTCAGCGATGCCAAGAACGAGCGCAAGGAAGAATCTTCTATCTTCATCACCGAGGGTGATTCGGCAAGTGGAAGCATCACCAAGAGCCGTGATGTGAATACTCAGGCGGTGTTCTCTCTGAGAGGTAAACCTCTTAATTCCTTTGGCTTGACCAAGAAAGTGGTATATGAGAACGAGGAGTTCAACCTCTTGCAGGCAGCTCTTGACATAGAGGACGGCTTGGACTCTTTGCGTTATAATAAGGTTATCGTAGCCACTGATGCCGATGTGGATGGTATGCACATCCGTCTGCTCATCATCACCTTCTTCCTCCAGTTCTTCCCCGACTTGATAAAAAAGGGTCATGTGTATGTGTTGCAAACTCCTTTGTTCCGTGTCCGTAACAAGCGTACCAAGGTCAAGAACAAGCAAGCGATAGCTGATGCAGATGCCAAACTGAATGCCAAGGAGAAGAAAGGCGACTTCATCACGCACTATTGTTATAGTGACGAAGAACGTGTCAAGGCTATCAAAGACTTAGGACCTGATCCTGAGATTACTCGATTCAAGGGATTGGGTGAAATATCACCAGAGGAGTTTGCCCATTTCATAGGTCCTGATATGCGACTGGAACAGGTTACGTTGCATAAGAACGACCAAGTACAGAAACTTTTGGAGTATTATATGGGTAAGAACACCATGGAACGCCAGAACTTTATCATAGACAACTTGGTGATAGAGGAGGATATTCCGGAGGAAAACCTATTAAGTGAAGAGTGAAGAACGAAGAGTGAAGAATTCATTAGCAATTAGGGCGCAAGCCTAATTCTTAATTTTTAATTATTAATTCTTAATTAAAACGAGGGTGAAGAAATATATATTATTGGCGCTCGTGGCATTGATGGCAGTATCTTCTGCCAATGCCCAGATGCGCGTCAGAATGGGTAAGAATAGTCCGATAGAGAAGTTGGGTAGGGCGGAGATAGCCATTGCCAACCTCTATGTGGACAGTGTCGATGAGAATAAGTTAGTAGAGGATGCTATCCGAGGTATGCTGGAGAAGTTGGATCCTCATTCTGCTTATACTACTGCCAAGGAAACACAGTCAATGAATGAGCCTTTGACTGGTAGCTTCGATGGCATTGGCGTACAGTTCAATATGGTAGATGACACGCTCTTGGTTATCCAGCCTATTACCAACGGACCTTCAGAGAAGATGGGCATCCAAGCAGGCGACCGTATCGTCTCTGTGAATGATACCGCCATAGCTGGTGTCAAGATGAGCAGAGAGGAAATCATGAAGCGACTTCGTGGTCCTCGTGGCACAGTGGTGAAGTTGTCTATTGTTCGTCGAGACATCAAGGACCAGTTGGTATTCAACGTGAAGCGTGACAAGATACCTTTGACAACGCTTGATGCTGCTTATATGATACGCCCAGGAATTGGTTACATCCGCTTGGGGAGTTTCGGAATGACGAGTCCAAGGGAAGTGGCTCATGCCATCGACTCCTTGAAGAAAAAAGGAATGGAGGATTTGATATTCGACTTAGAAGACAATGGTGGCGGTTATCTTCAATCGGCTGCAGCCATAGCCAATGAGTTCTTACAGAAAGGAGATCTTATTGTCTATACCAAGGGACGTACAGCTCCGCGCCAAGAGTTCTCGGCAGAGGGCAATGGAAAGATGCAGAAAGGAAGAATAGTCGTACTGACCAATGAGTTTACGGCTTCCGCAGCCGAGATAGTCTCTGGGGCTATCCAAGACCAAGACCGTGGTGTTGTAGTAGGTCGTCGTACCTTTGGAAAAGGATTGGTTCAGCGCCCTTTGACTTTTGAGGATGGAAGTGAGATACGCCTTACCGTAGCCCATTACTTCACTCCGAGTGGCAGATGTATCCAAAAGCCATATAAGAAAGGTAATCGAGAGGATTATGCCATGGACTTGGACAACCGTTACAAGCATGGTGAGTTTACCAACCAAGACAGCATCCATCTGACAGACTCATTGAAGTATTATACACTTCGCAAGCATCGGGTTGTATATGGTGGCGGTGGTATCATGCCAGACTATTTCGTTCCACTTGACACTACTAAGTACACTAAGCTGCATCGTCAGTTGGCGGCAAAGAGCATTGTCATCAATTATAGCTTGAAGTTTATCGATGCCCACCGTAAGGAATTGAAAAGCCAGTACAAGGACTTTGATAAGTTCCTTGCCAATTATAACGTACCTCAGTCTTTGGTAGACGATATTATCAAAGAGGGCGAGAAGCAGAAAATAACGGCAAAGGATGAGGCTGAGCTAATTCAGACGAAGAAATACTTATCCAAACAGCTAAAAGCGCTTGTAGCAAGAGATATTTGGGATATGAGCCAGTACTTCCAAGTATGGAATGAGACGAATGAGATTGTACAGCGAGCAGTGAAGCTGTTGCAAGAAGAGAAATTTTAATTAATAATTAAGAATTAATAATTAGGCTTGCGCCCTAATTGCTAATGAATTCTTCGTTCTTCACTCTTCATTCTTCACTTATAAACTCTCCTTTTTCATCCACTATGTAGTAGGCAGTGTAAGGCTTGATAGCCGTAGACTGGTTTATGATGTCTCGTCCTTTGATAGGAGAGAGGTCATAGCCATATCCCGGATTGGGATAGTTTTTCATTGAATTCCCATTCTTGTATATAGAGAATGTGCCAAAGCCTTTTATTAAACTAATGTTATATTCTTTATCCTCGACAATGTTGCCCTTAGGACTATAAGAAATCTTATAGCCAATCTTGCATGGCAATTTCTTGTAGTAAATGGTCTTTTTGAAAGAGCGACTGGTAATAAGCTCGGAAACTTCTTTACCATTCTCGTCGTAATAGGAAATCGTCATGTTAAGCACCTCGAGATTATCGTCTTTTTCTTCAGGAGAATAATTGATGTCCAAGGATGCGGTATAGACATCTTCTGGAGGTGCAGGAGTACTATGGTCAGCTCTACAGCAAGCAGCAAATCCTACTATTGTCATTACGGTAACGAATACAATAGTAACTAATTTAATAGCTTTATTCATAAATGTTCTTACTTTAAATGTTTTGTACTTTTAATGTTCTTACTTTGAAATCTTGAATATTTGGACTGCAAAGGTAATAAAAAAAGAGCAAAAAGGGACATGAAAGAGAAATTATTTCTTAGGAAACCGCAATTTTGTACGATATAAAAGTTATATTGTTAAGTAAGTAATCTAAATTATTTTTGAACAGTTACTTATGTTAATACGTAAAATATTTAATGCGTCTACCCTATCCCTGCCATAGAGAAAAAGTTAAAGGTAAAAAGTATATTATGTTGCTTGCCCAAGTAATATAATATACTTTGCAATGTATATTAATATACTTTGGCAAGTAATATATGGTACATTTCGTAAAAGAGAAAGAAATGTATAACAAAGAAGAAGCATCTTTAAGACGATAGCCTTAAAGATGCTTCTTAATTTATATTCTGTTATAATTCTTGTTCGCTTTACTTGCTTGGACTTGTGAAAGTTTTAGAGTAAATTACCTGTCCACTTTTGACATTTGTAATTTGATAAGTCAAAGTACCAGTGCAATTGCCCCAACTAATAGTAATGCTATTTCCAATCTTCTCTGCTTCAGTTTTTAATTTGGAGTCTCCCCCTTCATACGTAAAAGGTGATGCTTTAGTAAATACATTGTTGAAAGAGTCCTCAATCTGTCCCATGACGCCAGGAACATCGCTGCCAGAAGCTTTCATCGCAGTAATACCTTTAGTGTAAATCTGTGTGCTTGAGTCATCATCACTACTGCTGCAAGCTGCAAATCCTACTGTCATCGCTACGGCTACCAATGCCATAGCCATCATTTTCATAATCTTCTTCATAATCTAATTAGTTTAATTGTTTATAATCGCTTTAATTTTTACCTCTTACGTAAGAACCATCTGATTGGATGGTATAATAAACAGAGAAACTTGGTAAATACTTTTTGAAAATGTCCTTGAAGTCTTTCGTTTTTGTAAATTGATTTGGTGCTGTATAGAGACTATGAACACTATACCCCCCCAGAATGTGATCTAAAACTTTCTCACCTTCCATAATATTAATTTCAGGGGTGTTCTTTTGGCAAATAAACCTATAACCCTTACTCAAGTCAATATTATTTTCATCTAATAATTCGTAATTAATAGTATATCCTGCTTTTACAGGGAACTTTTTGTATGTGATAGTCTTAGAGAATTTACCATCTTTAATTTCCTCAGTAACTTCATTATTATTCTCATCATAATAAGTGATGGTTGTTTTAACATAGTCTGGGTTATATAAAGCTTCTGGATATACAGCTTTGTCCTCTGTAATCTCTTTATTGATGTCATAAGAGATAGTTGCACGTACTGTCATTTCTTTCTTCTCTGGAGTAGTATTATCATCACTACTGTTGCAAGCAGTAAGTCCTGCTATCGTAGTTACGACTACCATTGCCATAACCATCATTTTTATAATCTTCTTCATAGTCTTAACCAGTTTAAATGTTTATATTAATTGCTTTATTCATAATGTTCTTACCCTCGAGTTCCGAATTCTTGGGCTGCAAAGGTAATGAAAAAAAGAAAGAAAAGGAACATAAAAGAGAAAATTTTTCTTTAAAAAGCTCTAATATAGAGCGTTTATAGATAGTTTTGTAGATTGTAGATAGGCTTTATATAGCCAAAATATAGTTTATAAACTGTGAAAAAAGTCTATTTTGGGTGAAAACCAATTTGTAGATGCTTCGTATTTCTTAGTTTTATTGTACTTTTGCATCATGAAAGTAGAAACAATGATGTCTTATAAATATTTCAAAATACTTGTATGTTGTAGCTGGATGGTAATGCTGTTCTCGGCGTGTGCAGACCATTCGGGGGATAATAAAGATGGCTTCTTGAATGTAAAAGAGATTTTCTTGAAAGCATCCGATAGCTATCATAAGGGTGACTATCTGGAGGCAGAAGCCAGATATAAGAAATGTATAGCTCTTTGTTTGAAAGAAGAAAACAAGGAGAATGACAGCATCTTGGCTTTGTTGCCAAGGTCGATGGGACAACTGATGAACACTTATCAGGGAGCAGGGAAACCAGAGGAATGTATCCATTATTTTAAAAGACTGAGGAACGATAGTCGTAAGGATGAGACCTTGAAGTTGTTCCAACGAGATATACAAGTATTGTTGGCTTATTCACTTTCTCGTACAGAAAAGACACAGGAAGCAGCCAGAGCGATGGACTCCGTATGGGCGATGCCTCTCTACCAACCAACGCCAGAAAAGAAGTTCCGTGATTATGCTTATGCCTCCGCCGTTTATTTCTGTATACCGGAAGCACAAGCAAAGGTTCTTGAATATGGAACAAAGGCTTTGCAGGAAGCCAAGTTGTCTGAAAAGAAATCGGGCGTACAATGGTTGACCGCTCTTTTAGGTTCTCTCTATCAACGTACAGGTGATATCGTCAGTGCCATCAAAATGTATGAAGATGGATATTATATCTCAGAGCAGGCAAAGGATACATTGGCTATGGTGGACATGACCAAGAGCGTTGCTGATTTCTTGCTTTATTGGAATATGGCAGACGAGGCGGATTACTATGCAACGACCTCGGTGTCTCTCTTAAAGAAACTTCATCATCCAAACCCACAGGTAGCAGCGATGGCATATATAACCAAGGCAACGGTAGAAAAGGAACGAGGCAATAACCAAAAAGCCTTTTACTATCTTGGTTTGGCTAAAGAACAATGCAAGGACTTGCCTTATAATAGTGGTAATTCAGATGTCGATGTCGTCATGGGAACCATCTTGGTTCAGCGGAAGAATGATGCCAAGCAATATAATAGAGGTATGAGAATGCTTGCCAAGGCATCAAGGGATGCCACCTATGGAATTCGTTCAACAGCTTTCTTTGAGATGGCGAAATGCTATATTGACAAGGGTGACAACATACGTGGCGAAATGGCTTTGGACAGTATGTACCAACTTCTGAATACTTCCCCACGCCCTATTGTCAGGGATGAGGCTTATGGGTATGCGCTTTCTTACTATCTCAAGACTCAGAACAAGGACAAGGTGATGCAATATGCCAATGCCATCAATCAGTTGAAGATAAAAGACCATAACAAGGAAGCCTTGAAAAAGGTGACCCGCACGTTGGTGAAGTTAGAGACAGCCAAGAAAAGCGAGCAGTTGAGGGAGAACGCCATCGCTGCAAAACAAAGTGTACTCAAATATCGCCTCGGTGTCTCTCTCCTAATGTTCTTGTTAGTCTGCGTAGTTGTTTTCTTCGTGCATCGGTGGTTGGCTTATCGCCGTAAACATTCTATGATAAGAGAACAACTGGACTCAACCACGAAAGACTTGGAGCAAACGGTGAAGGACAACAAGAAGATAATGAAGCAACTTAGAACCATGGAGAAAGTCGATGAGAAGAAAGTGAAAGATGGTGTGTTTCTTTCCGAAATCCTCATGGAAAAAGGAGATGCCCATTTCCGAGAGTTGTTTGGCAGGGCATATCCTTATTTTATTCCCATGGTACAGAAGCAGGTGCTGGAGCCTCTAACTTCAAAAGAGACATTGCTCTGTATGTTGATTGCCTTGAAAAAGGACAACCGAGAGATAGCCGATATGTTCCATATCACTCGAAAAAGCGTGAATATGGCAAAATACCGTTTGCGCAAGAAGTTTGACTTAGTGGATAAGAAAACCTTGGAAGATATTCTTTTGGAGATTATGCAAACGGCAAAGGAAAAAGCATAGCTATTTCTTTTCATGCAGGTGATCCCACTTCAAGTAGATGCCTGCGAGGATAGTGCCAGAAATGCTGTGCCAGGCACAACTGATGGCACAAGGTAAGACAGCTAAAGGCTGGGATGCGAAAAAATTACCTGCAAGCACAGTGGCAAGACCAGCGTTCTGCATACCTACCTCAATGGAAATGGTACGCTTCTTGGCAGTATTGAAACCCGCCACTTTTCCTGCTGTCCATCCTAAGAGATAACCTAAGGTGTTGTGGCAGAATACCACGGCGAAAGTCCAAAGGAACAACATCAGTCCACGAGCCACCAAGTCGTCATGTACTGTGGAGATAACACCACCGACGATGAAAGCAAGGCAAGTGACGCTGATGCCAGGCATCAAGCTCTGAATAGTAGGAAAGCACTCTCGCTTACCATAGATATAATTAAGGGCACATCCAATGGCAACAGGGATGATGGTAACAATCAGGATGTTGATGAACATTCCTACGGCATCCACATGGATAATCTCGCCAGCCGTAATCTTCATCAACAATGGTGTCATTACAGGTGCAAGAACAGTGGAAGCACAGGTCATGCCCACGGAGAAAGCGACATCGCCATGACATAGGTAACTCATGATGTTGCTGGATACTCCACCAGGACAACAACCAACAAGAAGAATACCCAAGGCTAAGGCTGGGTCTAAGTGCCATACGTGTACCAAGGTATAGGCAACGCCAGGCATGATGATGAACTGGGCACAGGCTCCGATGAAGATGTCAAGTGGACGCTGTGCAAGAATCTTAAAGTCATTCGTTGTCAAGGTCAAACCCATGGTAAGCATGATGATGCCAAGGATAACCGTCTGTGTAGTTCCTCGAACCCAGTCAAAGGTGTGAGGAAAGAAAAATGTAAACACTGCAATGCCTATCACGAAGATTGATGTGTAATTGGCAAGCAAACGACTTAAATCTTGAAATAACTTTAGCATAACTCTTAATAACCTTATGTTGAATATGATAATTTGATTGCAAAAGTAGCTCTTTTCTTTTAAATAGACAAGAAAAGCGATACTTAAAAAGGGAAAAATAAACCGATTTATTTTGTTCTTCACCCAAATACTTGTATCTTTGCACTCAAATACATATAATATCTGAATGAACGAAGATTTTGACATAAGACAAGAAACGGTTTCGCCAGCTGAAAGGGAGTTTGAGAATGCACTACGTCCTTTGAGGTTCTCTGATTTCAGTGGACAAAGCAACGTGGTGGAGAACCTTGAGGTATTTGTTGAGGCAGCTAAGTATCGTGGTGAACCGCTCGACCATACGCTCTTGCATGGTCCTCCAGGACTGGGTAAGACCACATTGAGCAATATCATAGCCAATGAGCTGGGTGTGGGTTTCAAGATAACATCAGGACCTGTGCTTGACAAGCCAGGTGACCTTGCAGGTATCCTTACTTCCCTGGAACCAAACGATGTGCTTTTCATTGATGAGATCCATCGCCTTTCGCCAGTCGTGGAAGAATACTTATATTCAGCAATGGAAGACTATCGCATTGACATCATGATAGACAAGGGACCTTCTGCCCGAAGCATACAGATAGACTTGAATCCATTCACTCTTGTAGGTGCCACGACAAGAAGTGGATTGCTGACAGCTCCTTTGCGTGCTCGTTTTGGTATCAATCTTCATTTGGAATATTATGACCCAGCAACTTTGCAACGCATTATCAAGCGAAGTTCCAGTCTCTTAAATGTTCCTATTGAGGACGATGCCGCTGTTGAAATCTCACGCCGTTCCCGTGGTACGCCTCGTATAGCCAACTCTTTATTGCGCCGTGTTCGTGACTTCGCACAGGTTAAGGGTAATGGTACTATCACTTATGGGATTGCACAGTTGGCTTTGAAGTCACTCAATATAGACCAGTACGGTCTTGATGAGATAGACAATAAGATTTTGACGACTATCATAGACAAGTTCCATGGTGGACCAGTGGGAGTGAGTACGATTGCTACTGCCATTGGTGAGGATACAGGTACTGTGGAGGAGGTATATGAGCCTTTCCTCATCATGGAGGGATTTATCAAGCGTACACCTCGTGGACGAATGGCAACGAAGTTGGCTTACGAGCATCTTGGCAGAAATCCTTATATCGGGAATATCATGCAAGGAGAGCTTTTTGAGTGAAGAACGAAAAGTTAAGAGTGAAGAATTCATTTGCATAATAGAATGAGAATAGGAATTTTTACGGGTACATTCGACCCATTTACGATAGGGCATCAGAACATAGCTTTGAGAGCTTTACCGATGTTTGACAAGTTGGTCATTGCTGTGGCGATGGGTAAGTTGAAGCACGCCAATGAGGAAATCTCTCAAAGAGTGGAAGACATCAAGAAAGTTTTCCCGAAGGAATGTGCGGAGTTAGTGGATGCCCATGATGAAAGCAAAGGTTATCGCATGGAAGTAGTGGCTTACGATGACTTGACCATTGACCTTGCTCGTCGTATGGGTGCTAAGTTCTTGGTTCGTGGTGTTCGCAGTGTCAAGGACTTTGAATATGAGCGTGAACAAGCCGACATCAACAAGCAACTCGGTGGTGTGGAAACTATTCTTCTCTTTTCTGACCCTCGATACAGCAGTGTCAGTTCCACGCTCGTCAGAGAGCTTCGGTTCTTTGGGAGAGAAGTAGATGAGTTCCTGCCAATCTTGAGTGAAGAATGAAGAACGAGGAGTGAAGAATTCATTTGCAAGAATAGAAATTAATGGGAATACAAAAAGAAGGATATGATTACATATAATGTAGATGGCGTAAAAATGCCAAAGATAAAGAAGCGTGATACTAACGCATGGATTCGCAAGGTTGCAGCCTCTCATGGTCGTAAGGTAGGAGAGATTGGCTATATGTTTGTGGATGATGAAAAGATTTTGGAAGTGAACAATGAATACCTTGGGCATGACTATTACACTGATGTCATCACTTTCGATTATGACGAGGATGATGTCATCAATGGTGATATTGTCATTTCACTTGATACTGTTCGTACCAATGCAGAAAAATTTGGCAAGACCTACGATGATGAGCTTCATCGTGTCATCATTCATGGTATCCTGCACCTCTGTGGCATCAATGACAAAGGTCCCGGAGAGCGTGAAATCATGGAAGACAACGAGAACAAGGCACTCGCCATGTTAGAAGGGGTTTCGATATTGAAGAAGTAAGTATTAGATAAAAGATTAGTTTATGATGAAAAAGACAAATTGGAGAGTTAATATATTCAGAAGTTTCTTAGGAGTTGCAATTTGCTTAAGTTTGGTAACATTCACTTCTTGTAGTGACGACGAGCCTAATACACCAGATGCTTCTAAATATGCCTTGGTAGATTTGCATTTGCATCTTGACGGTTCTTTGACACCAGAGGATGTCTTGGAGATGGCAAGATTGGGTGGTAATGTGAACGATTTGCCAAGTACTGATTTGAATGAATTGAAAAAGGTCTTGGTATGTCCTGAAAATACAAAGGACTTGACGGAATATTTAAAGTGCTTTGACCTTCCTGCCAAGGTGATGCAATCTCATTCAGCCATCGCTTATAGTGTGAAAAGCTTAGTAAAGCGATTGGATGCACAAGGTCTTATTTATGCAGAAATTCGCTTTGCGCCACAGTTTCATACCAATAAGGGGATGACGCAAGATGAGGTAGTGCAGGCTGCTTTGGAAGGGTTGAGACAAGGTATCAGCGAAAGCAACGGCATCAAGGCAAACTTGATACTTTGTTGCATGAGAGGTAATGGTAGTAATGATGCTGCCAATATGGAAACAATAGATTTGGCGAAGAAATATTTGGGGAAAGGCGTAGTTGCAATCGATTTGGCAGGTGCTGAGGCACTCTATCCTACCTCTTATTATAAGTCAACCTTTGAGTATGCAGCTCAGCAAGGTGTTCCTTTCACCATTCATGCAGGTGAGGCAGATGGTGTGTCAAGTATAAATTTGGCTTTGGATTATGGTGCAAAGCGCATAGGTCATGGAGTGAGATGCTATAATGATGCTGCTACGATGGCAAGATTGAAGCAGTTGGATGTATGCCTTGACCTTTGCCCTAAGAGCAATCTTGATACGCACGCACTTGATGGAATGACTTCCATCGCCCAATATCCATTGCCAGTTTTCTTGCAGGCAGGTGTACCCGTTACAATCAATACTGATGATATGACAGTTTCTGACACCGATCTAAAGAGTGAGTATAAGAGATTGTTTGAAGCAAAGATTTTGACTGAACAACAAGCAGAGAAAATCGTGGAGACTTCAATTGCTCACGCTTTCTTGTCAGAATCAGAAAAAGCAGAGTTGTTGAGCAAGGCTAAAGATAGAATGAAATAATAGAAAAGCGAGCTGCTAACCTGTTACGGTGGCAATTGTTTTTATAGCATAAAGGGAGAAACCAGCAGAAAATATTGGCTTCTCCCTTTTCTCTTTTTATAAGCTCTTGAGCCTTGCTCGGCACTCATTCAAGATTTCCTTTAGTTCGTCTACTTTGGTAGCTCTTAGCATAGCGATACGAGTCTGTCGGAAGTCGGGAATGCCCTTGAAGATAGGAGAGGCTGCGAGATGACGGCGAGTGTGGAGAATGCCACGGTATTCATCAATACGCTCTACATTGATGCGGAGTTGTTCTTCAAGGAGATCAATCTTCTCATCGATTGTCAATGGGGCGGCATTAGTCTCATCCAAATAGTCACGGATTTCCTTGAATATCCAAGGACGACCGAAAGTGGCACGGCCAATCATCACCGCATCCACACCGTAACGTTCAAAGGCGAACTTAGCTTCCTCTGGAGTAGCTATGTCACCATTGCCGATGATAGGGATATGGATACGAGGATTGTTCTTAACTTCTCCGATGAGTGTCCAGTCGGCTTGTCCTGTATACATCTGGCTACGAGTTCTTCCATGAATGGTGAGTGCCTGTATGCCGCAATCTTGTAGCTGTTCGGCAAGCTCGGTGATAATGAGATTGTCACAATCCCATCCCAAGCGAGTCTTTACAGTAACAGGAACATTGACAGCTTTTACCACTTCTCTTGTGATATCAAGCATCAGCGGAATGTTCTTGAGCATACCCGCACCCGCACCTTTCCCAGCTACTTTCTTTACAGGGCAGCCAAAGTTGATGTCAATGACATCGGGATGTGCCTGTTCTACAATCTTTGCAGCCTCTACCATATCGGCGGTAGTACGGCCATAAATCTGAATACCCACAGGACGTTCTTCATCGCTGATGGTCAACTTACTGACGGTCGACTTGATGGAGCGTACCAATGCTTCTGCAGAAACGAATTCTGTATATACCATTGCTGCCCCAAATCGCTTGCAGAGCATACGGAATCCGATGTCTGTAACATCTTCCATTGGAGCGAGGAAGAGGGGATGGGGACCAAATTCTATATTTCCTATTTTCATGTAATCTTATCTTTATGTGGCTGCAAAATTACACTTTTTTTCTGAGAATTAAGAAAGAAATTCGTTAAGAGTGAGCAGCACAGCCAAGAGTCCATTTAAATTCTTCACTCTACACTCTTCGTTCTTCACTTTAAAAGATGGTACATACCTCCAGCCAAGGTCCTTAATATTCCTTTCATCTCAAGAGTGAATAAAAGAGCCGTGAGCTTCCCTATGTCAATACCCGATTGTGTGGAAATCATGTTGATTTGCAAATCATTGTTTCGGGTGAGGACATTGACAACAGCTTGTTCTTCAGCAGAAAGTTCAGGGAAAAGACTTCGTTCTATTCCTTGTTGGTGGGCTTTCGTCAAGATAGTGTCATCTTGCCATCCCATGTCTTGTACGAAGTCGGAAGCTGAAGTGATAAGACCAGCACCATTATGGCGTATCAAGTTGTTGCATCCCTCACTATAAGTGTCGCCGATGCGCCCCGGAAAGGCAAAGACATCCCTGCCGTATGCTTGTGAGATGCTTGTGGTGATAAGTCCTCCTCCCTTGGCTGCACTTTCTATCAGGATGCAAGCATCCGACATACCTGCAACAATACGATTACGGCGTACAAAGTTAATCTTGTCTGCATTCGTCTGGGTAAGGAATTCCGTAATCAAGCCACCTTGTTCTATCATTCGAATAGCAGTCTCACGATGTCGGGAAGGGTAAAGGTCGTCTAACCCATGTGCCAGAACCGCAACAGTTTCATAGCCATTGGCAAGCGCTTGTCGATGGGCATTGATGTCTACTCCATAAGCAAGTCCACTCACGATAAGAACCCTCGGAGACAGTTGTTTGAGTTCGGTGATAAAATGGCGAATAATATCTTCGCCGTATGGCGTGCAATGGCGAGTGCCCACAATATTGATGATGCGTTGTTGGTTCAAGTTAGCATTGCCTTTATAAAAGAGCATAAGAGGCGCATCGTCACATTCCTTGAGCCGTTGTGGATAATGTTCATCATTTAAACAAAGTGGTTGAATGCCGTATCTTAGGTCATATTCCAATTCAACCTCGGCTCTTCGCCTGGCTTCGTCGGTGTTCTTAAGAGCCTCGATGAGACGAGGTGAGGCATCTGGCAGTATGTCTTGGATGTCGTTCTTGTGTTCTAAGATAGCCGTGGCACTTCCTATTCTACGATAAAGTTCAAGAAGTCCTGTCAGTGTATAGTAGTTTAGTCGTGTGAGCACGATAGTGTTCAAAATCTCTTGTTGTTCCATAATTTATAATGTATTTCTTTTTAAGTACTCATATCCAATGCGACAACGGAGACATTCTTTCTTGTCGCAATATTCTTTCTTTAACTGTATGAGTGCCTGACTATCCCCAGCATTCTCAACAATAAGTCCACATTGCTGCCACATCCTTACAATGTGGTTGTTCTCAGGTTTGAGTGCTTCGAGAAAGTTAAAGGAACGGTCACAAAGTCTTTCCTCACCTTTATGTCTGCCATAGGCAAACAGCATAGGAATGGTAGTGTTGATAATTAGCAGATTGAGCGAGAAAGGAGAAACATGCTTTTCGTTCCGAATGCTTTCGCTTCCAAAAGTATAATGTGTTTCCCAATAGGGAGTAACTGATGTAAAAAACACCTCTTTCGCTTCTTTCACAGTAGATGCCTCAAGCATCTGGCTCAGGCTTGCTTGTCGTTGATAATAGAGATTGGCAAGTTGGGATATACGAATGTGAGGGAAGTTCTGTGGACGGAGGCGTAAGAAACGCCATAGCTTGTAATCCATTGGCGTTAGCGAGAACTTGTGGGCAAGATAAGAATATTCGGTATTCAACTTGGTAAAATATTCATCGTTAAGCGCATTTTTCTGATAACGTTCTGGTATGCTTTCGAGCGAGAGTAATCCTGCTTGTCCTAAGAATATCGCTTCTATTTGAAAAAGGTTGTCACGATGATGGTCTACGGCATGAAGTGGAATTCTTAGTGCCCACTGTTCAAAAGCATCTCCATTGATACCAAAACCATAGTTGCGGGCAAGTGTAACGAAGTAACCGTTCTCCCAATCACCATTGCATTTCTTTACCCTTTCCTCGATAGCTTCTGTCTTCAAAGACAGTCTCTCTATCTGCAGGGCACTCATCCAAGAATGAATAGTAAGTGGAGTGAGTGAAGGAATGATTTGATAGCATGGTGGGTATTGGTCGATGTTCAGCAGTTCTTGGTAATGGCGTAGCACATAATCGGGAATGTTGAGTTGCATTTGGGTAAGAGCGTCACCCTTTGAGTTCTTTGCCTCAGTGTCAATGATACCACAGATATGCAAGATGACATTGTCATATCGTTCATCCTTGTCATGCCCATGATTGTACCAGTCGCTGGCTTTCTTGTGGATTTCCACGTTGCCAACCCATAAGATACCAGCAATCTTGATTTTCGCATTGAAAAAGTCAGGACCTGCATTCTGGTTATGAAGTCCAGGGTCGATGACTTCCACCATCTGGTGGTCGGTAGTTTCAAGCGGAACAAGTGGAAACAGCTTATGCTTCCACACGTAATGAAGTAATAATTCCATTTGTCTTGTTTTCTATATGATTTGTTATGATATTGTTTTCGCAGGTTTTCGCCAGTTAGGAAAAATGTCAGTTACGACTGCTTCTGCATATATTTTTCAAAAGCCTTGTCATAGTCTTCGCTGATGCCCAGTTTCCCATTGATGAGGCATACAAGTTCCACGGTCGCTTTCAAGCATAACTTCTCGTCACTGGCACGGAAGATGTCTTGATGGAATATGTAGCGCACGTTTTGTTTCTCTATCCAGAGGCGAGAAAAGAACTCATCGTCACATTGCAGAGGTGTCTTATATTGCAAGTTCATGCGAGCTACCACGGCATCCACGCCTCGGCGATGCATCTCGGCAAAGCTAAGACCGCATTTCTGTAAGAAAAGGTGACGGGTATGTTCCATGTAATGCAGATAGTTGGCGTTGTTAACAATGCCCTCAATGTCGCATTCATAGTCGCGTACTTCCATCTTTGTTTCAAAAATGTATTTCATACCTTCTTGCTTTTGGGGGAAGTTAAAGAATTTAAAGAAGTTATCGCTCCCTGCGGTTGTTAGAAGTTGAAGACAACTGCTTTTCTTTCTTGAGAAATCCCGATTAAACGATTTAAAACAGTGCGATTTGAGCTCGAAAGCCCTAAATCACTGCAAAAATACGCAAAATTTTCTATTTATTACTATAATATAGCGGTTTTTTAATGAAAAATGATTATTTTTGCCGAAACGTTTAATTCAAATAAAGATGAAAATAGCTTTAATCGGCTACGGCAAGATGGGACACATGATAGAAGAAATTGCCCTCCAGCGTGGCCATGAAATCGTATGTAAGATTGATGTGAATAATCCTGAAGACATTGACAGCCCTGAGTTTTGCTCTGCCGATGTTGCTATCGAGTTTACTAACCCTACGGCTGCTTATGGCAACTATCTCAAGGCATTCAGCCATCATGTGAAAGTGGTTTCTGGTTCTACAGGATGGATGAAAGACCACAAGGAAGATGTGGAGAAACTCTGCAAGAATGGTGAGCAGACTCTTTTCTGGGCTTCTAACTTTAGTATTGGTGTGGCAATCTTCAGTGCCGTTAACCGTTATTTGGCTAAGATTATGAATGGATTTCCACAGTATAGTGTTTGTATGCAGGAAACTCACCATGTTCACAAGCTCGATGCACCAAGTGGTACTGCTATCACTTTGGCTGAAGAAATCATAGATAACATGGATCGCAAGAAAGATTGGAAGCGTGGTGTTACTTATTGGACAAATGATGGTCACTCTGATGAGGGAGACAAGGATGTCAAGGACGAGGACTTGGTTATCAATTGTGTTCGTGATGGAGAGGTACCGGGTATTCATGCTGTAATGTATGATTCAGAGGCAGACATGATAACCATTGAGCATAGTGCCCACTCTCGCAAGGGCTTTGCCCTCGGAGCTGTGCTTGCTGCTGAGTTTACTGCTAATCATAGTGGTTTGCTCACAACATCAGATTTGTTTAAATTCTAATAATAATTAGGGAATTTATAGAAATATGATTGACAAGCAGAAACAAAATCTGAATATGAAGGTTCAGTGGACGAAGTTCATTATAGTTCTGGTCCTATACCTTACATTCCTCTTGTGGGTGAAAAGTTGGCTGGGACTCATTGTGGTTCCATTTATCTTTGATGTTTATATCACGAAAAAGATACATTGGCAGTGGTGGAGGGATGCGGAAGGTCCTGTACGTTTCATCATGAGCTGGGTTGATGCCTTGGTATTCGCACTCGTGGCAGTATATTTCATCAACCTATTCTTTTTCCAGAACTATGTGATTCCATCTTCCTCTTTGGAAAAGAGCCTTTTGACTGGTGATTATCTTTTCGTGAGCAAGGTAAGTTATGGACCTCGTATCCCAGAGACTCCACTTACGATGCCTTTGACCCAGCACACGATGCCATTGGTCAATGTGAAAAGTTATATAGAATGGCCTCACTGGGACTATCGCCGTGTGAAAGGCTTGGGCAATGTGAAGCTCAATGACATTGTTGTGTTCAACTATCCTGCAGGTGATACGCTCGTCAATGAAGAACGTTATTCGGCAAATGACTATTATCAGATGGTGTATTCCTTTGGAGAGCAGTTGTTGGAACAGAATGGGCAGTCTATGGACATCAGTCATCTTAATGCACTTCAACAACGTTCTTATTTTGAGAAAGTATATGCCTTGGGGCGTGGTTATATCCTAAACAGTCCTGGAGAGTATGGTGATATCATCAGTCGTCCTACTGACCGTCGTGAGAACTATGTAAAGCGTTGCGTTGGTTTGCCTGGGCAGACATTACAAATAAAGAACCGTATCGTTTATCTCAATGGTAAGGCAAACAAGGAACCTGAGAATGTGCAATATACTTATAAAATGAAGCTCAAGGGTGATTTACCTGAGGACTTGATTGAGGAATTGGGTATCACGAACGAGGACTTGCTCAGCTATAACCAATCGGGTGTCATTCCATTGACTCGCAAGGCTTACGAGACCTTAAAGAGATGCAAAAACCTTGTCCAAAGTATCTCTATCAATACTGAGGCTCCCGTAGGTGACCTATATCCATTGAACGCCGTCACAGGATGGACACGTGACAACTATGGACCAATCTGGATTCCTGCCAAGGGCAAGAGCATCTCCTTGAACCTCAAGAACCTGCCTATCTATGAGCGTTGTATCAAAGTGTATGAAGGTAATGACCTCAAGGTTGACAACAAAGGAAATATACTTATCAATGGAAAGCTCGCCAAGAGTTATACCTTTAAGATGGACTATTACTGGATGATGGGTGATAACCGTCATAATTCAGCCGATTCTCGTTATTGGGGATTTGTGCCAGAAGACCATATCGTTGGTAAGCCTATCTTTATCTGGTGGAGTCATAGCCCAGACCATCCAGGCTTCAAGGGTATCCGTTGGAACCGCCTCTTTAAGTTCGTAGATAATATCAAGTAAGAGTTGAAAAAGAATGAGATAATTTGAAAATAGTATTCAAATTCCTAATATCGTTGGTGCTGGCATTGCTGGCAGTATGGGCAATCCGCACCTACGTATTCACTGTCTTCTCGGTGCCCGCAGGTGGGCTTCCACCTCAGTTGAAAAAGGGCAACCGAGTGATAGTGAATAGGATAGACTGCGATGTGTTCATTCGGGGCGAGGTTGTTGTCTATACCGATTCTGTGACTTATTTTATAGGAAAGATAACAAAGTTGCCAGGTGATACTATCGTCCTTGATACCAGCCGCTATGTAATTCCAATGGTTTGTTGCAAGCGATGTGGATGCAAGGATTGTCGTTATTATTTAGTTCATACGGTAAATGGTGAACAGCTTGTCCACAAGCATCAGATAGTGGGAAAAGCATATAAATTGTTTTAAATGAAAGCATTATTATCTTCCACATATTTTGGTCCTGTACAGTGGTACCAAAAGCTGAATCGTTATGATGAATGTTTGATAGAACGTAATGAGAGCTTTATCAAACAAACTTATCGTAATCGAATGGTGATTGCAGCGGCAAATGGTCCGCTTGCCCTTACCATCCCTACCAATCATGATACATCAATGCAGATGAAGGATATTCGTATCTCCGACCATGCCAATTGGCGTCATGTGCATTGGAATGCCCTCATGTCAGCGTATGGTGAAAGTCCTTTCTTTGAGTATTATCAAGATGATATTCGTCCTTTTTATGAGAAGAAGTACGATTTCCTCTTTGACTTTAATATGGAGATTATGGAGAAGATGATAGAGTTGCTTGACATTCGTCCTCATGTCTCCGTTACTTCTGAATACTTCCCAAAGGTTTCAACGGAAAATCAAGGTTGGGAGTCCGATACTTCCAAGTTAGCAGAAGATACCGTTGATTATCGTGATGTTATCCGTCCAAAGAAACCTTTGCCTGATATAGATTTCACTCCGAAGCGTTATTATCAAGTGTATGAGCAACGTCATGGCTTCTTGCCTAATATGAGTATTCTTGACTTATTGTTCAATGAGGGCAATGAAGCGATATTTTATCTATAAGTGGTATGGTATATTGAAAATACCAGTTAGAATGTACCAATAATAGATGGAAGCCATCATTTAAATATCAATGTGGTAAGTCTGTCTTTGTCAAACAATTCCTTTGCCACGGTTTGGATTTGCTGGGCAGTGATTTCGTCAATATGGTGATAGAGTTTATCTACATTCTTTTCCCAGCCATAATGGAGAAAACTTTTGCCGAAGTCAAGGGCAAAGTTCTCTCGATTGTCGCAAGCCACACCTATTTGCCCCTTGATTTGTTTCTTGGCAGAACGGAGCTGGGAATCGGAGAGAGGTTTTGCCATGAACTTGTCCAATTCTTTGCGAACTAAGCGGAGACATCGCTTTACATCATGCTCGTCACATCCGAAATAGATGCTCCAAATACCAGTGTCACTGTATGAAACCATCGTGCTCTCTACAGTGTATACCAAGCCATTGTGCTCACGAAGGGCAAGGTTGAGCTTGGCATTCATGCCAGGACCTCCGAGGATATTGTTCAGGAGGTAGAGAGGCATCCTTTTCTCGTCGTGAACGTTATAGGCACGAGTACCAATCATCACATGGGCTTGGTGAGTATGCTTTTCCATCACGATTGTTTTGCCCATATACTCTTCTTTTGAAGATGAAAGAGTAGTGTCATCTGCGTTGTCCGTGGGAACCTTTTCTACTGTAAGAATGTCCTTTGTCGCATTTGCGAGAACCCTCACGAGTTTCTTGAAGTCAATATCTCCATAGGCAAAGAATACGGCATTGTCTGGGCGATAGAGTTTGTGAGTGAATCGGCGGGCATCCTCTGTGGTGAACTGGCGCACACATTGGGCTGTACCAAGGATGTTATGCCCCAATGGATGACCACGGAAGATGATATTCTCGAATTCATCGTATATTAATTCGGAAGGAGAGTCGTTATAACTCTCGATTTCATCGCAAATAACCTCAACCTCCTTGTCTATCTCTTGTTGGGGATAGACAGAATGGAAGACGATGTCGGATAGAATATCTATGGCTCGGACAATGTGCTCCTTGAGGATTGCGGAGTAATAGACGGTTCCTTCCTTGTTGGTATAAGCATTTAGTTCGCCTCCCACACTCTCCAGACTGTTGAGAATGTGCCAAGCCTTTCTTCGCTCAGTACCCTTGAAAGTGACGTGCTCACAAAAATGAGCCAGTCCTTCCTCCCCAGGTCTTTCATTACGAGTGCCTGCGTTTATCTGATAACCGCAATATACGACCTTACTGTCAGAAGGCAAGTGAATGATGCGGAGTCCATTGTCGAGAGTATAAGTATTATATTTCATATTAGTGTGCAAAGTTACGGCTAAAATGCAATTTATCCAAAAAAATGTCGATTTATTTTGCATTGTCTCCGATTTGCACTATCTTTGTCGCTCATAAAACAATAACATATAGGAACAATGCGCAAAGTAATAGGAATAGGAGAGACCGTCCTTGACATTATCTTCAAGGATGGAAAGCCAATAGAGGCTGTACCGGGTGGTTCGTCATTCAATGCCCTTATCTCATTGGGACGCTCAGGCGTGAAAACTTCGTTTATCAGTGAGGCTGGTAATGACCGTATCGGCGAATATGTAATTCAGTTTCTGAGAGACAATGGTGTGAATGCCGATGATGTGAATATCTTTCCAGAGTCGAAATCGCCTATCTCATTGGCGTTTCTCGATGACAATAATAATGCTGATTATATCTTTTATAAAGACCATCCGCACGATCAGTTGGAGTTTTCCACACCTGATATTCAGCGTGATGACATCGTGCTCTTTGGCTCATTCTTTGCTTTGAACCCTGTGGTTCGCCCACAAGTGGCAGGTTTCTTGGAATATGCAAAGGAAAGAGGGGCCATTCTCTATTATGATGTTAACTTCCGTTCTTCTCATCAGAACGACATCATGAAGATTACTCCTAACCTGATTGAAAACCTTGAGCACGCCGATTTCGTGCGTGGTAGTGACGAAGATTTTGGTATCCTTTATAAGAAACCTAATGCCGACCAGGTATATAATGCAGAGATTAGTTTCTATTGTAAGAAATTTATTTGTACCCAGGGTCCTGAACCTGTAGAGATTCGTGCGGAAAATGGCTTTAAAAAGAGTTATCCTACGGAGAAAGCCAAGACAGTGAGCACTATTGGAGCTGGCGATAACTTCAATGCAGGTTTCGTTTTTGGTCTCATCAAGGATGGCATCACACGTGATGATGTAGACCGAGGATTGACCGAGGCACAATGGGATAGTTTGATGGAGTCGGCACAGAAGTTCTCTACTGATTGTTGCAAGGACATTTATAACTATGTATCAAAGGAATTTGGGGAGAAAATGAAGAAAGAACTTTAATGTTTTACTCCTTAACTCCAAGAACAATAAACTATAAAGACTATGACAGAAATTACAAGTAAGATTTATTACGTGGGCGTGAACGATCGCAATAAGCATCGTTTTGAGGGCTTGTGGCCTTTGCCTAATGGAGTGAGCTATAACTCCTATATCATTGACGATGACAAGGTGGCTTTGATTGATACCGTGGAGGTAGATTTTTTCACGCAGTTCTTGGAGAATATCCATGAAGTCATCGGGGATAGACCTATCGACTATCTTGTTATCAATCACATGGAACCCGATCATAGTGGCTCTATCGCCCTCATCAAGAAATATTATCCTGATATTCAGATTGTGGGCAACAAGAAAACCTTGGGTATGTTGGAGGGTTTCTATGGCGTTACAGACAATGAGGTAGAGGTGAAAAATGGTGAATCCATCGAACTTGGACATCATACGTTGAGTTTCGTGCTTATCCCTATGGTGCATTGGCCTGAGACGATGGTTACGCTTGATGCCGACCATAAGGTGCTTTTTTCGGGCGATGCTTTCGGGTGTTTTGGTGCCTTGAATGGTGGAATTATCGACACAGAGATTAATTGTGAGCCTTTCTGGTTGGAGATGGTTCGTTATTATTCCAACATCGTGGGCAAGTATGGTGTGCCAGTCCAGAATGCCTTGAAGAAATTGGCTGGCGTGGAGTTGGATTATATCTGCTCTACTCATGGACCAGTTTGGCATGAGAATATCGGCAAGGTCATCGGTATGTACGACAAAATGTCGAAGTACGAGACAGACCCAGGTCTTGTCATCTGCTATGGTACAATGTATGGAAATACCGAGCGCATGGCTGAGATTATTGCTCGTGCAGCAAGCAAGGCTGGTGTGAAGAACATCGTGATGTATAATATCTCAAAGACTCACCACAGTTACATTCTCCGTGATGTTTTCCGTTACAAGGGCTTGATAGTGGGTGCTCCTACCTATAATGCTGGTCTTTACCATGAGATGGAGGTGTTGCTCTCTGAGCTTGCCAATAAGGACATCAAGAACCACCTTCTTGGCTGGTATGGCTCTCATTGCTGGGCAAGTAAGGCTGTGGCAAAGATTCAGGAGTGGAATGACACACGCCTGCACTTTGAGGCAGTGGGCGAGCCTGTGGATATGAAACAAGCTATCACGCCAGAGGTACGTGAGAAATGCGAGGCTTTAGGCAAGGCCATGGCGGAAAGAGTATTGGAGTAATCAATATTTTATTCTCCCACAGGTTTTACGGATTTACACAGATTTTTCTTTCAAGTCAGCAGTGCTTTCCTCGTTTTTCCTTGCGAAGTTTCTGCATTCATCGAGGCAAACTATTATTCCTTAGTCCTATTAAGTCTGTGTAAATTCATGAAATCTGTGGGAGATACCTTGGAAATGTTATTGGATGAATTCTACATCATCAACAATTAATTTTTGTTTGCCGTATGTATAATATCCAAATCCAGTGTAGTTGAGTGGCATATAGCGTACTTTCATGATTTGCAAACCATTGACGGTAAATGTAATGGTTGAGTTGTCTGATTCCAAGTACCACTCTTGTTTAACCTTTTTAGTTTTTCCCCATTTGATACTCTGCGAAATAGAACCAACAAGTTTATAGTCTACATACCGTAGAAATCTAACTGTCGTTTCATTGAAGACGAAAGCATAAAATGTTCCATCGTCCTTATAATTGAAAATTAGTCCAGCAAGTTTGTCGTCATCTAATTTTTCGATGGTTACATTGGTGAGGATCTTGAAAGCATGTTGGACGTTAAGTGGAGCATAGCAGCAACAGGTAAAATAAGTATTTGCTCCGACCTGCTTATCTAGCATTGCAGACCAAAACTTGTTGACACCTTTTGAAGTGATTGTTAGAACACCTTTATCAATAATAGAAGTTCCTGCATCGCTTTCTATGGCACATTCATTCCAATTGAGGGAATTAGAGTCAAATGTTTCTTTTACACTTTGCGCATTTGCACATGTTAACGCCAAATACATAGTAAGGCATATAGTAATAATTTTTCTCATGTTTATTTATATTAAAATTATAGATTGTTTAATTTCCCAATTCTTGTTTGAAGTTCTTGAATGATATTCTCAAATTCCTTTGGAATTCGGTCAATGGCTTCAAATTCTCCATGTTTGGCTGCGTTCGAAGATGCAACTTCCGATTCCACTTTTATTTGGAATGCAACTTTAGAAGGTGTAGAAATGTCGCGGATGGTAACTCTGTTACGAATTTGTTTTTCTGTTAGATTGAACGTCTTGTATTGCCATATGGTTTGTACAAAGCCACCATCGAAATCTGAAATTGCAATTTCATCAAAATAGTTTAAGAGAATTTGATGCATTAACTTCCATGCTTTTGATACATCAATTTTATTGTTTATTATTGTATAATACTTAGGGTCGATATTGATGGTGAAGAATTTGTTAACAATTCCAGATGCTGCAGATGAGCGATAAAACCCATCTTGTTGTAAGGTATACGAAATGTTAGTGCGTTTATCTGAGCCATAGAACTTGCTGTTAACAGTGATGTACTCATTGCATTCTAGGCGGATAATGGCAATTTCTTTGCTTTTTGGTTTTGTAAATTCTGCATAACCATACCCTAACAAGTTATTGTTTACATAGATTGCCGTTTCTTTTGGTAAAACGGTAATTTTGATAATTTTAGCTTTGGAAAAGCAAGATAAACTTAACACAGTTAGTAGAGATAATAATAGTAATCGTTTCATAGTTTTGTTATTTTGAATGATTGTGTCTATCTAATGAATAAAATTGGTTATTGGGGATATTTATTTCTATTAATCTTTTATTTTGTCCCTTGATATAAAATGATTGGGCATAAGTTACTTTGCCATCTTGTTTGCAAATAACTTCCGCTGTGGCAATTTCTTTTGGAAATGTGTATGTAGCGAGCCCTTTGCCAATATAATTATCATTGACGAAAATTTGTGCATCATTTTCATTACAGAGAAAGCTGATTGTGGTTGTGTTAACACATGAACTCGTGCTAATGATGCTCCCCATACCTATTAAAGTGTACAGTAGGATAAATTTCTTCATTATACCGTTAAAATTATGCTACCAATCCCCAGAAGTAAGCGGTTAATAAATAGAGAAGCGTGGGAACTATTGAATATTATTTTCACGAGGTTCTGGAAATACCCACCAACAAACAATAAACAATAGCCCACGCTTCATGATATATTGACTCCTTATAAAAGGATACAATATGTCTGAAACGTGAGCGTTATTGTCATCACCCTTGTTGGTTGAAATTTTCCAGATTTCGTGAAAGGGTAATATCTTTAACGCTCATTATTATCTAATGCTGAGCTTTCAACGTAACGAGTTTTAACCCATTACTCAAACTCGGTTACAAAAGTAATAAATACTTCTGTAACCTCCAAATGATTTTATCTATTTTATTATATAGTGAAGCATTTTTTGTTGATGAACTCACCAAATGCACATTTTGTACGAGATACTTTATCCTATTAGTTTTTGTAGTTCCTCCAAGCTGTTCACCACTTCTATATAATCATGCCAATCTCCACGAATCATGCCTTTTTCTTGCATATCGTCAAGCAAGGCGATGGTGGAATTCCAAAATCCCTTCATGTTGTATAGGATAATCATCTTGTGATGATAACCAATGGTATGGGAGGCTGCGATAGTAAAGATTTCATCGAGCGTGCCAATGCCACCGGGGAGAGCCACGGCAATGTCACATTGCGTTAGCATCAAGTCCTTTCGGTCGCTCAGGTTGTCACAAGGGATTTCTACATCAAGTCCATCGAAAGACTTTCCGTTCTTTTCAACCAAAGTTGGCACGACACCAATGGTTCTTCCACCATTGTTCTTCACAGCCTTGCCGATACAATCCATCAGTCCGATGTTACATCCTCCGAAAACCAACTCATGACCATTCTCTGCCATCCACTTGCCCAGTTCCTCGGTCATGGAAAAGAAGTCTGGGTCGATGTTCTTGTTGGCAGAACAAAAGATTGCAATTTTCATATAGTTATTTTATTCTAAAAATATATCAAAGTCTTTGGTGCTTATTTGCATCCGTTTCATGTTTTTCTCATTCTCCAAGCGCAGAAAATCCACCATCTTTACCAAAGTCTTATTACTTATTTTGTGTGTTTGGTATATATAGTTATAGATGATAGGGTCGTCTATCAAAGCCTTAGCCAATGTATTCATGTGCTTGATTGTTTTTTAGAGATTGCAAATATAATCATTTCTTTGTTATAGACAAAGTTTGATGAGGGAATTTCTTTATATTTTAAGGGATTTATATCGAATTCTCGATTATTTGCTGTATCTTTGCACCCGAATTTGGGCAATGTGCATGATTGCCCACAGGATTTCTGGAAGGTTTTTGCACCCTATTGATGGCTGGGAAGGGTGAACTTAGCCTTCCTGTTTTAGATTACATTAATAAGGTTAAAAAGATTTGAAGACATTTGAAGAATTGGGCGTGAGCGAAGAAATTCGCCGTGCCATCGAAGAGCTTGGATTTGAGCATCCAATGCCTGTTCAGGAAGAAGTAATTCCCTATTTACTTGGTAATAAAAACGATGTCATTGCACTGGCGCAGACTGGTACGGGCAAGACAGCCGCTTACGGCTTGCCTTTGCTCCAGAAGACCGATGCCTCTCGCAAGGACACACAGGCTATCATCCTCAGTCCAACACGTGAGCTTTGCCTCCAGATAGCCGATGACTTGAACAGTTTCGCCAAATACATCGACGGTATGCACATTGCTGCCGTTTATGGTGGTACCGACATCGGTTCGCAGATACGTACCTTGAAGCATGGTGTACAAATCATTGTTGCTACACCGGGTCGCTTGCTCGATTTGATTAACCGTGGTGTGGCTCAGCTCGAACAGGTGAACAACGTTGTATTGGATGAGGCAGACGAGATGCTCAATATGGGTTTCTCGGAGAGCATCAATGCCATCTTCGAGAGTGTGCCAGAGGATAGAAACACATTGCTGTTCTCGGCAACCATGAGCAAGGACATCGAGAAGATTGCCCTCAACTACCTGCACGACCACAAGGAAATCGTGGTGGGCTCTCGAAATGAGGGTGCCGAGCACGTCAATCACATCTACTATCTCGTGAATGCCAAGGACAAATATCTTGCCTTGAAGCGCATCGTGGATTACTATCCACGTATCTTCGCCATCATCTTCTGCCGTACAAAGCTGGAGACACAGGACATTGCTGATAAGCTCATCAAGGACGGGTATAATGCTGAGGCTTTGCATGGCGATTTGAGTCAGCAGCAGCGTGACCTCACCATGCAGAAATTCCGCCAGCATACGGTACAGTTCCTTGTGGCAACCGATGTGGCGGCTCGTGGATTGGATGTGGAAGACTTGACTCACGTCATCAACTATGGTTTGCCTGATGACATTGAGAGCTATACCCACCGAAGCGGTCGTACGGGTCGTGCAGGCAAGAAAGGTACATCTATCTCCATCATTCACACTCGTGAGAAGTTCAAGGTTCGCCAGATAGAGAAGCAGATAGGAAAGGACTTCGTTGACGGTACTTTGCCAACGCCAGAGGAAATTTGTAAGAAGCAGCTTTTCAAGACGATGGATGACATCATGAAGACCGATGTGGACGAGGAGCAGATTGCGCCATACATGGAGGAAATCAACCGCCAGTTTGATTACATCGACAAGGAGGACATCATCAAGAAAATGGTTACCATCACCTTTGGTAAGTTCCTTGATTACTATAAGCACGCCCCAGAGATTGTGAAGCCTGAGAGTGGACGGGGCAAGAAGACTCGTGGTGAGGGCAGGGGCTCAGATGGTCGTGGAAAGGTATCGAACGGCCGTCGCAAGCACGAGGCAGAAGCAGGATTTAAGCGTCTTTTCATCAATCTTGGCAAGGCTGATGGCTTCTATCCAGGCGAGATCATGCAGTACTTGAACAAGCATGTGCGTGGTCGTCAGGAGGTCGGGCACATCGACTTGCTCAGCAAGTTTGCTTACATCGAGGTACCTGAGCAGGATGCCAAGAAAGTGATGAAAGCATTGAATGGCACTGAGTACAAGGGCAGGACTGTGCGTTGCAATGATGCCGATGAGGAGGGACATGGCAGAGCGGCACGTGGAGGGCGTGGCGACCGTGGAAGCCGTGGTTCACGTGGAGAAGTTCGCAGTTCTAAGAAGCCTCGCCGTAATGAAGACAACGGTGATTGGCGTGACCTCATTCAGGGCAAGCCATTCAAGCTGAAAGGCGAGGAGCCAAACTTCGAGGAAGAAGGCTGGGCACGTCGTCGTCCAAAGAAGAAGTAGAAAGTGCTGGGAGGGCAGGTTTGTTACCTGCCCAATAAGCAAGAATGCCGATTATAAGGAAAAATATAAAGGGCGGAAGAACAAGCTGCAAAGTTAACAGTTTAACAGTTAACAGTTTGTTTTTCCGCTCTTTTGTTTTTTATTCAATGATTGAATTTGATTTCTCCAACTATGAAAATATTTTTTTCTAACTAGAAAAATGAATTGAACTGTACGGCTTGAAATGATTTTTCATCAAGAAATCTCAATCTAATGAACTTCTGATAGTACTTTTCGTGAAATTTGTTGTTGAAAAACATGACAGCTGTGTCTATGAAATGGGCACTTCATTTAGGGAAAATCATAGATTAGGGCTAATTTTGCATGTGTTTAGAGGTAATGGGGAGGGTTCATTTGTAATATTCTGAGTATTTGTAGGAGGTTGAACTTCGATGATTTGATGTAGTAAGAGTAATGTAAGTTTTTGCTTTCTAGAGAGTTAGCTTTGAAGTGATGGCGTGCTTACCATTACAATTACAGTTATTACAGTTGTTTTTAAAGGGTTATCTCTTCTTTCTTATATTTATTATAACTAATTAATTATTAATAAGTTATATGCTATTATAAGAGAGGCGTAGGGTGGAATTGATACTTTTTTCTAACTGTAATAACTGTAATTGTAATGTTTTCCCTATAGCCCTTTTTCCTAAGAAATCACCGATATTCTCACAATCTATGGCTTTTTGATGACCTTTCATCTTCGGGTTGTCTTTCTTCATTCTGCTTCGTTTTCGTTAATTAATATCAAAAATGTGCGAACTTGCCACTTTTTCATATCAAAAATGCGTAAATTTGCCGAAAAATGATATTAGCGGCGAATTGTGGTGAACAATTCTAAGAAAAAGAAAGGGTAAGATATGGAGATAAAAAGAGAAATAATAGATAAATTAAAAGCGTGGAAAGAGAGTCCTCGACGCAAGCCATTGGTGTTGCAAGGTGCACGCCAAGTAGGCAAGTCGTGGGTATTGAAGAAGTTCGGACAAGAATGTTTTGAAGACATGATTTACATTAACTTTGATACGATGCCAAGTATCAAGGAGGACTTCAAGCGTACCAAGGAACCTCATAAACTTATCAAGGTGTTGGAGATGATGGTAGGCAGAGCGATTTCTCCGTCTTCCACTCTCATTATATTCGATGAGATACAAGAATGTAATGAGGCACTCAATTGTTTGAAATATTTTTGCGAGGATGCTCCTGAATATTCTATTGTGTGTGCTGGTTCACTTTTGGGTGTTGCACTTAATCGTACAGGTTCCTCGTTCCCTGTGGGCAAGGTGGATTTCATGACTCTTTATCCTGTGTCTTTCGCAGAATATCTGAGGGCGGTAGATAATCAGCTCTATCATTCTTATCAGATGATAGATGAGGTGATGACTGTGCCAGAGGTTGTTCATCTGCAATTGATTGATGCCTATAAGGTATATCTTGTGTTGGGTGGAATGCCTGAGGCTGTGAGCGTGTATATTGACACTCGGACATGGGATGAGGTAAAAATGATACAGGATGCGATCTTGCAGTCTTATTCCTTGGATTTTGCCAAACATATCAGCAACAAGGACATACCCCGTGTGTTTCAAGTATGGGGAAATTTACAAGATCAGTTGGCTCGTGAAGACAAAAAGTTCCGTTATGGTGATGTGCAGAAAGGGGCCAGGGCTCGTGAGTACGAGGGAGCTATTGAGTGGTTGTGTTTGGCAGGATTAGTACATCGTGTGTCGGCAATAGAAACACCTCGTCTTCCATTGTCAGCCTATAAGAAAAGCAATGCATTCAAACTCTATCTGTGTGATGTGGGCTTATTGGGACGAAAGTTTGACTTGGATTCTAAGACTGTCCTGATGGGTGATAATCTATTTACGGAGTTCAAGGGCGTACTGGCGGAGAATTATGTCTTACAGTCTTTGGTTCGTCAGTTTGGAAACCAGCATTATTATTGGACTTCTGGCAATACGGCCGAGGTGGAATTCCTTTTGCAATATATTGGGTGCGTAATTCCGATAGAAGTGAAGGCAGATCGCAATGTTACGGCAAAGAGTTTGGCTTATTATCGTAAGTCGTATGCTCCACAATTGTCCGTCCGTCTTTCTACGCTTAATATGCGCAAAGATGACGACTTGCTAAATCTGCCTCTTTATCTTGTAGATAAGTTGAGTGAATTCCTTAGGTTATTTCCACAACATCACGATGCTCCCTGCCGTTATTAACAGTGCGCCGATGACAACTTTTATATTGACAGGCTCTTTTAGCAAGAAAAAGGCGAGGAGGATGGTGATTCAATTCTGGCAGATGGAAAGGTTTGGCGATGTAGTCGTCTGCACCGATTTTCAATCCAGCTTGCAGAGATAATCTTCTTTGCTGAGATAGCTCACGATACTATCCGATAATTGATGCTCATCTTCTATAATCAATAGTTTCATGGTCGATTTATTAAATGTGAGGCAAAGGTACAAAATAATTTTGTAGAAATTCTGTATGGAACATTGGATTGGAAAGTGACTGGCTGGAATATCAAAATAGGGAAGTGCGGGACGAATTGCAGGAGAACATTGACAATAAGATTACGATTGACGACTTTACACAGTATGCTCCAATGGCAGCCACATACGGTTTGAATTTATGTGGGATAAAGGGCAAGCACGGCTATGGTGACCTGACAATCATTCTGGGAACTGCATACGCTCTTATGGGAGTGACCGTGAATACACTGAAAAATGTTACCAAGATAGAACGCCCCGATGGTAGTGCAAGGAACTCATTTCCGTCAGGGCATACTTTCATAAAAGGTACCTCAAGAATAGGATTTCCTATGTTTAATCCCAAAAATTAATATGTTTTTGGGGATTAGAGATATTTTTATTATCTTTGCGCCAAGGATTGATAATAACTAAACTAAACGGAAAGAAATCTTTGGATAAAATGAAAATAAAAATCTTAGTCGCTTGTCTTGGATTGGTCAGCCTGGGCATACAAGCGCAAACAAGCGAAAAGGCTCAAACGCTTTCTCTTTCGGGTGAATGGAATGTAACTCTGGGTAATGACAAGGAGGTGAAACGTGTCATTCTTCCTGGTACCATTGACACTAATCATCTTGGATTTGCCCCAAGCGACACCACAGAGACCACACATCTCACTCGTCTTTATGCTTATAAAGGCAAAGCTCGCTATTTTCGTAACATAGAGATACCACGTCAGTGGAAAAAGAAACCTGTGATGCTCTTTTTGGAACGCACCAAGCCTACGTGGGTGTATGTGGATGGGCAACTCGTGGACTCTTGCAATTATATCTCTACGCCACAAAGATTTATCCTCCCAAAATTGAAGTCGGGTAAACATACATTGGAAATCGTAGTGGATAATTCTCGTGGTGTACCGGAGCAACTGTATGGCTCCAGTCATGCTTATACCGAGGATACCCAAACTAACTGGAATGGTATCATTGGAGAAATCCGCTTAGAAGTGATGAATGAAAAACGAAGCGTGAGAAATTCAATGGCAATCCTTGCTTCTGCTCAACGATATACAGGCAATGTTCTCCCTTGTTTCAAGGACTTCCACATCGAAGGAGGGCATTTTTATGCCAATGGTCATCCTGTTTTCCTACGTGGCAAGCACGATGCAGCAGTTTGGCCACTCACGGGGCATGTGGATATGACCGTGGATGGTTGGATGAAGTATCTTGGCACTTGCAAAGAATATGGCATCAATCATGTACGCTTCCACTCTTGGTGTCCACCAGAGGCAGCTTTCATAGCTGCCGATAGTCTCGGCATCTATCTCCAGCCAGAACTGCCATTCTGGGGTTCTTTCGATGATAAGGATGTTGTGCTCATGAAATTCCTCCATCAGGAGGGTGAGAACATCTTGCGCGAGTATGGTCATCATCCGTCTTTCCGTATGATGGCACTGGGTAATGAGCTATGGGGAAGCATCGACAAGATGAAAGAGTTTGTGGACGATTTCCGTAAGATAGCCCCAGACAAGTATTATACTTTCGGAAGCAACTATTATCTTGGCTATCAAGGTATCAAACCCGGTATGGATTATTTCACCACTTGTCGCATAGGAGGTGAGGGATGGGGAAACTATAATACCCATACACGAGGTTCGTTCTCTTTTGCTGATGCCTATGATGGAGGAGTGCTCAATCATTTCCGCCCTAATACAATCATGAACTTTGATGAGGCTTGCGACAAGGCTGGCATCCCTATCATCAGTCATGAGACTGGGCAATTTCAAACCTATCCCGATTATCGTGAAATCAAGAAATACACGGGTGTGCTTTACCCATATAATTTCGAGGTGTTCAGAAGAAGACTTGCTGCATCGGGTATGCTCTCCCAGGCTGATGACTTCCACAAGGCTTCGGGGTTGTGGAGCGTAAGACTGTATAAGGCAGACATAGAGATGGACCTTAGGACCCGAAACATGGCAGGTTTTCAACTCCTCGACATCCAGGACTATCCAGGGCAAGGAAGTGCTTTCGTGGGCATCCTCGATGCTTTTATGGATAGCAAGGGCATCACTACGCCAGAGGAATGGAGACAATGGTGCTCGCCTGTCGTGCCATTGCTTGTGGTAGATAGGTTATGTTATGAAGATGGCGACACATTGAGGGCAAGATTTCAGATTGCCAACTATGGAGGTTCCTCGCTCAAGGGAAAGCCCCTAAGATGGAAACTTGGTTCAAAAGAGGGACGAATGAGTATTCCAACCAATGATGAGGGCTTGATAGATGTAGGCGAATGGCAAGAGATAATTCATGTGGACAAGGCTTGTAAGGAAATATTGATGCTGGGCATTGATGGCACAGAGGTTAAAAACACCTATGAGCTGTGGTTCTATCCAGCCAAGGTGTTGGAAAAGAAAGGCATTGTCATTACCAAGGACTTGTCCCACGATATTGCGAGAAAGCTCGAGAGGGGTGCAAAAGTGCTCTGGATGCCAGACTCTCTGCCCCATACTGTGGGTGGACTTTTCCAGACCGACTATTGGAACTATCGTATGTTCAAGACCATCTGTGAGAACAACAAGAAGATGGTGTCACCCGGCACACTGGGTATCCTCACCGACCCTTGTCATTCCGTTTTCGAGGATTTCCCAACGGATATGCACACCAATTGGCAATGGTTCCCCGTCGTTAAGTACTCGCATCCATTGGTGCTCGACAATTTCCCTGCCGATTGCAAGCCCATTGTGCAGGTCATTGACAACATCGAGCGCAATCATAAGCTGGGCTTGCTGATGGAATGGAAAGTAGGCAAGGGTAAGTTGATGATATGTATGAGTGACCTTGAGAAGGCTTCAAAATATCCTGAGGGCAAGGCTTTTTATGAGAGTGTGCTTGATTATATGCGCTCTGACGCTTTCAATCCACAAAGTTCGATTGCTATCAGCGAGCTGAAAGAAAAGCTCTCAGAGGAACCTCGACAGGCAAGCCTGAAGAAGCTGACCAATATCTCGCAGTATTGAATTCTTATTTCCAACTGTTAATAAAATATTTTTTATTTGGTAAAATTAGGAATTTCGTAAGAAGAGTTGTAACTTTGCAAGAAAATCTTCTATAAAAATCTCCCATGGATTTGTGCGATTTATACAGATTTTCAATGAGCTTTATTTAGAATGACAAAAACTTAAATAACAACATGAAATTAAAACAACATCTATTGACTGGGGTCTCAATGCTCCTTGTTCCATTGAGCGGATATTCCCAGGGCAGTTTTGAAATGAAACAGCAGATATTGCCCAATCCCGACAATGAGCCTGTTGCCGTGTTCCCTGTGCCATCCGAGCGACAGATGAAATGGCAGGAGACCGAGTTCTATGCTTTCTTTCATTACGGAATGAACACCTACACCAATCGTGAGTGGGGATTGGGAAGTGAGGAGGAGAAAATCTTTGCTCCCTTGAGAGTGCCCAACCCTGCGCAATGGCTCAGGGTGGTGAAAGCTGCTGGCATGAAAGGTGGCATCGCTGTGGTGAAGCATCATGATGGTTTCTGCCTCTGGCCTACTTCGACCACCGACCATTCTGTCCAGAACGCTGGCAATCTCAACGGTCGGCGTACCAATATTCCTCGTGACTTTGCCCATGCTGCTCGCAGACTTGGCATGAAATATGGTTTCTATGTCTCACCATGGGATAGGAACAATAAGTTTTATGGCACGGAACTGTATGTTGATAATGTGTTCTTACGCCAATGTGCCGAGTTGGCACAATATGGTAAGGACCAGTTTGAGATGTGGTTTGACGGTGCCAATGGAGGTGATGGCTATTATGGAGGACGAAATACCACGGTGAGCGTAGACCGTTCTACCTATTATGATATACCCAATCTTCGTGACTCCATCCATAAAGTATGCCCCGACATCATCCTTTGGGGTGTGGGCAATGAGGCTCGATGGATAGGCAATGAGGATGGATGGGCTGGCGAGACGAACTGGTCGCCAGAGGAAACAGGATATTCACCTGAGAACAATGGTATGTATGGCACGGAGAACGGATGGTTCTGGGAACCGGGTGAGAGCGATGCCAAACTTACCGACAAGGGATGGTTCTGGCACGAAGGTGAGAAACCTATGTCAACTGAGCGTCTTTTCCAGATGTATCTTGAGACTGTGGGCAGGAATGCAACGCTCATCTTGAACTGTCCGCCTGACAAGTATGGATTGTTGCCTGAGGCAGATGTACGTGTGCTTAGGAATTTTGGTGTGATGCTTCGCCATCGTTTGGGCAAGGACTTGGCACGATTTGCCCATATATCGGTGTCTGATACCCGAAAGGCTGGTATAAACCGCCATTATGAGGCAAAAAACATGATAGACCATAACAAGAATACCTATTGGGCAACCAATGACAGTGTGACCCATGCCACGATTACATTCACATGGCGCACTCCACAGACCGTGCGCTATGTTGACTTAATGGAGTATATACGCAAAGGTCAGCGTGTGAGAAAATTCCATGTCGAAGTCTCGGAGGATGGGAAGACTTGGCAACCTGTGGCAAAAGGATGCACTACGACCACCATTGGCTATAAGCGCATCATCCCATTGAACGGTAGTACTTCCAATAGCTATGGCACAGGTTATAAGGCGAAAGCCCTGAGAGTGATCATCGACGACAGCAAGGCTTGTCCATTGTTGCATACGGTGAAGATATTTTAGAATTTAGCATAAGAGAAATAGATGAAAAGATTATTCACTATATCGCTTTGCCTTTTGCCCTTGGTCGCAATGGGACAGAGCATCAATTTTGAGACACAGGACTATCGGTCGCTGGGAGTCTATGACAAATGGGAACATTCTCCTTTCCGTACAGGGAAATTGGAGGGTAATGTTGCCGTGGTAAGTAATCCCGATAAAAAGAACAACAAGAGCAAGATGGTATTGGGATTTCAGCGTTCTCGATATGCCTCTAACATCTTTGGTGCAAGGATAGACTTACAAGAGCCTTTCGCCCTCTCGCCATTGGGCAAGGTGGTACACGTTCTTATCAATCGTCCGATGAAAGGGCGTGTGATGCTCGTGGGACTGGGCAAGCGTAGAGACCGTTTTGGACAGTCGAATGATGTGGAGCAGTTTTGGGTATATTCTTCGACCGAGGTGCCTGCAGGGATATGGGCAGATGCTGTATTCCACGTTAAGAGTGCTGAGGGCGTGGAAATCCATAGCCTGGTCGTTGTCCCAGATGCTGAGTCTACCCATACTCTCACTGCCGATGCCGTGGCTTACATTGATGACATTTTGGTGGACCAATCTTCTGCTCCAAGAATATTGCTCCACGGTGATTATCCTGTGGGAAAGGGTAAGGTTTATCGCTATATGAGTGATGTGGTGATTGATGCCATGCCGGGGCAGTTAGTTGTGCCTTCGCTCATTTACATGGACAAGAACGGTAAAAAGGTAAAATGCTATGTAGATTATGCTAAAGACGGTGTGTTCGACGATGACTTGGTAGGAGAATTCCCTGTTGGAGATGCTCTCCAGTTTACCGTGCCTGAGGACCAGCCTTGTGGTATTTATCGTATGAGGTGTGAGAATGACGAGAAGAAAGGTGTGGTAGTTGATGTGAACCTCCGTGTCCATAACGATGATGTCAATGTTACTGAGGCAAACAGAAATGGTATGGTGACGGCTGCTGATGGCACAAAGTTAAACAACTATAAGGTTCCATTCGGTGAGTCGTTTAAGATAAAGGTAGTCCCAGCCCCAGGCTTCTCTTATTCAGGCATCAAGATACGACATGGATACAATCTTGCTGGAGAACCTGTTGTGCATGGCACAGTGCAATATCGTGAGGAGATGATAGAAAAGGCTTCTATGGGAAAGGATAATACCTACATAATTCCTGCTGAGTTTGTGGATGGTGATATCCAGATAGAGGGCTTGTTTGTCTCTACGAGCAAATAGGTATTCTCTCAAATATTTCTCCCGCAGATTGCGCAGATTTTCTTTTTAGTTATTTTATAAACTTGATTATAGAATAAAATCTGCGCAATCTGCGGGAGAAATTTAATTACTTGGCATTGATTTCCTGCAAGAGTCGGTCAGCGTGTCCCCACTTATCCATTAAGTAGAGCACATAGCGAATATCCACACCGATGCAACGAGCAAGACGCTTGTCAAAGTTGATGTCAGAGCTGAGGCTATCCCAGTTGCCATCAAATGCAAGACCAATCAACTCACCCTTGCCATTAAACATAGGGCTACCGGAGTTGCCACCTGTAATGTCGTTGTTGGTCAAGAAGCAGAGTTGCATCTTACCAGTGGTCTTATCTTGATATTTACCAAAATCTTTCTCAGAGAGAAGCTCGTGCATGATAGGCTCGGCATAATAATCGATGACCTTATCACCTTGCTTCATCTTCTCCACGATGCTCTCGGCAGTGGTATAATAGCCTGATGGTTTGCCACCAAGATCGAAGCCTCCTACTTGACCGTAGCTAAGACGCATGGTGAAGTTGGCATCGCTATAATGAGGCATATCTTCTTCCATGCGAAGCTTTGCTGCACAGAGATACTTCTCCTGCTCGGCAATGGAGTCGGTGCTATTTCCCAAAGCCTCGGCAAAATCAGCATATACATCGTTCAGGTCCATGCCAAATGCTACACCTGGGTCTTTCTCATAATCTTTCTTATTAAAATAGAACTTGGCACCTTTCTTCATGATGAGTGACTTGTTCCATAGGTAATCTACATATTTGGCATAGTCGCCACCAAACTGACTGTCTATGGTTTTATAGAACTTAGGCAACCACTTGGCATCCACGTGCTCCTTGTAGTTCTTGAGCAAGGTACTCAATACCTCCTTGTCGAGTGCCATGTCCCATTCGGCACTGTTGTCCTCAAACTCATGATATTGTTTCTTCTTGTCCTTCTCGGAACCCTTTACTTCCATACCATTTTGAAGTTTGAGGGCACGAGTGGAAAATTCTACATTGCTACGACGAGTGAATGATTCAGTGAAGTTGGTCCATGCGTACATCACTTCGGCATTCTCCTTATATAGTTTCTGGAGCTTGTCGAAATCCACCTTGTGAGCGAGGTCGTTGGCAGCTTTGGCGGTGTCTTGCCATGCACGGAGGCGAGCCTCGTAGTCGCGTTTCAGGTTTATGATGCCGATGGAGTCGATACATTTGTTCATGCCAATGGAATTTTTCCAATAGTTGGATGAACTGGCATACTTGCTGTCATACTTAATGCGTACAGCTTCATCGGCACGCATATGCTTCAGCATCACTTCTTGCTTTACACCACGAACTTGTGCACGAGGTGCGTTCTCAGCATCACGCATTACCTGTATGCCATAACTGGAGAGGTATCGCTCGGTACTGCCAGGATAGCCCATCGTCATGGCATAGTCACCATCTTTGTAACCTTGTAAAGATACCTGTGCCCAACGCTTTGGTTTGTAAGGCACATTGTCCTTGGAGTAAGCGGCAGGACCATTGGTTTTAGGATCGGCATAGATGCGGAATACGGAGAAATCGCAGGTTTGGCGAGGCCACATCCAGTTATCGGTGTCGCCACCAAACTTACCCATTGACTTAGGCACAGTGAAAACCAAGCGGAGGTCTGTGAAGTCGCGGTAGGTGGTGGCATACCACTTATTGCCCTCATAGAAAGGCTTGATGCTTACGTGTAGGGTAGAGTCGTTCTTCTTTACTTCCTTGGTCATTGCATTTTCCAAACTATCCACCAGTTCGCCACGTTTCTCACTACTCATCTTCTCATATCCGAGACGCATGATGTTGTCGGTTACATCTTTTTGGTCAACCATGAAGCTCACAAACATATCTTCGTTTGGTAATTCTTCTTCGTATGACTTGGCAAAGAATCCATTGAGCATATAGTCGTGCTCTACGGTAGAGTGACTACGGATAGCTTCAAAACCGCAATGGTGATTGGTGAAAACAAGACCGTCTGGTGATACCACTACGCCTGAGCAGTAGCCAGAGAAGTTGACTACTGCATTCTTCAAAGCATCATCGCCATTGTACAGTTGGTCGTAAGTCATTGTAAAGCCTTCACGCTGCATCATCTCATACACAGTGTTAGGCAAGTTGTAAATTGTCCACATTCCCTCGTCGGCATGTGCGTTGTTGGCGCAGAGAGCCATCATCGAGGTAATCAGGATAGTTGCTTTTTTCTTCATTTTTCTTTATGTTATTCTGTCTTATTGGTTGCAAAGTTACGTTTTTTCTGTGAGATAATGCTAAAGTAAAAATGGAAAAAAGCGTAAAAACACCAAAAGTCGTCCTTTGGAGGAAAGTTTTTCATTTATACTGAAAGAATTTACTAAAAATAGGTAGTTTTTCACTTATACTGAAAAAATCCCATAAAATTGGCAGCTTTTTCTTGTATAAGTGAAATATTTACGTTATCTTTGCGCCATAAGAAAGAATAATTTATGGAGCTTATTAATAGAAAACAATATGTGGACCGAGTATCAAGCTACTTGGGTAAAGGTTTGATTCTTGTTTTGACTGGGCAAAGGCGTGTAGGCAAGAGCTGTGTTTTGCAGTGTGTTACAAGGCAAATTACGGCAAATGACGATTCTGCCAACGTTATATATATCAATAAGGAGTATGCGGAATTTAACAGTCTCAAAACAGATGCAGACTTGAATGATTATGTGACAGCTCATTTGAAGGAGCAGATGCACAATTATCTTTTTGTTGATGAGGTGCAAGATATAGATGGGTTTGAGAATGCTTTACGCAGTTTTCAAGCCAAGGATTCTTGCGACATCGTAGTGACAGGAAGTAATGCAAAGATGTTGTCAGGCGAGCTTGCTACCTATCTTTCAGGAAGATATGTGGAGATTCATATTCAGAGTCTTAGCTATTCAGAGTTCCAGCTTTTCCATGGATTGCCAGATTCCGACGATACGTTCTTGAAGTATCTTACTTGGGGCGGCTTGCCTCAGTTGGCGCATATCGGACTTGACAATCGCCAAATGCTGACAGACTATTTGGGCGATATTTATAATACGGTCATCATGAAGGATGTTATCAGCCGTGAGAGTATTCGCAATGTAAGATTCTTGACGGATTTGGTACGTTTTGTAGGTGATAATATTGGTAAGAATATTTCTGCAAACAGCATCAGGAAGTTCATGCTGTCGCAGAATCTAACCATATCTCCAACATTGACATCCAACTATTTGTCCTATCTCTGTAATGCTTATATTATTGGTCAAGTAAGGCGTTTTGATGTTCGTGGCAAACGAGTGTTTGAAACCAATGAGAAATACTATTTCGAGGATATAGGTCTTCGCAATGTCTTGGTGGGTTCAAATCTACGAATGGATATAGAGAAACTGCTTGAAAATGTGGTCTATTTGCATTTGTGTAACCAAGGATACCAAGTTACAGTGGGGCAGCTCCAGAATGGCGAAGTGGATTTCGTAGCAGAGCGTGGGGGTGATAGACTTTATATACAAGTTTGCTATTTGTTGGCTACCCAAGAAACCATAGATAGGGAATTTGGCAACCTTAGACGCATCAAGGACGACTATCCCAAGAAGGTAGTTTGCATGGATGCTCTTGCAGCCGAAGGGAATTATGAGGGGATAGAATGCGTGCATGTGCGAGATTTCTTGAAAAACATCTAACCCCTGTTTGCATAGAACATTCCTAATGTATCTGAATTTCTTATCCAACAATCATTTTTGATAGCCCAATCCTTTAGCCTTGCAATTTGCACTCCCTTGCAAGTCGTTGTTCCCGCAAGTGCTTGAATTGATTCAAGTATGTTTCGGGCGAAAGCGGATGCTCTTTCCAATAGTTCATGACTTTCATGTTCTCTGCCATGACCTTCTTGTGATATTCGTTCAGTTGTATCTCCATTCATTATCAATGTTATATGGTTCTATCTTACGTTTGCAAAGTTACGATTTTTCAGTGAGATAATATCAAATTTGAACTAAAAAGTTTGATTTGCTTTCCATTCTTTAGCTTGTGTAGTCAGACGATACTGTTGACGAGGGTGCTTTGGAATGTTGGGATATTTCCGCTCGATGGCATTCTCTGAGAGGGCTGCGCTTAAGTATAGTTCGCTAAAGCTCTTTCTGTCTTTTAGTCCAAGAACTCTCATAATTTCAGAAGATGACATATATGTATCGCTTATACATGAGATAAGTGTCTCTACATGTTGGCTGAACTTGTGGGGTACTTATGGGGTACTTGTGGGGTATTTAAGTTTGGTTGTACTTTCAGGGCAGACGCATTAAATTGCGCTGCCCTCCAAAAGTTTTGACAAGTACTCTTCATCCCAGCCTGCCTTCAGTC
>CAKQXI010000003.1 GCA_934281565.1 uncultured Prevotella sp. | reverse complement strand
CGTGAGATTGCGAACAAGCGCGAACAGTTGCAGCGTGAGCAGGGCTTGCGTACTCAGAAGCGCTTGACTCTTGGTGATATTTCTCACCGTATCGCACGTGGTGAGTTCCATGAGTTGAATGTAATCGTAAAGGGTGATACCGATGGTTCTGTTGAGGCTTTGAGCGACTCATTCATCAAACTTTCAACCGAGAAAGTACAGGTGAACGTAGTCAACAAGGCTGTGGGTCAGATCTCAGAGAACGATGTGATGTTGGCTTCTGCTTCGGATGCAGTCATTGTTGGTTTCCAAGTTCGTCCATCTGCAGATGCTCGTAAGGCAGCAGACCGTGAGGGCGTTGAAATCAATACATACTCTATCATCTATGATGCCATCGATGACATCAAGAGTGCAATGGTAGGTATGCTCGACAAGGTGAAGAAAGAAATCATCACAGGACAGGTTGAGGTTAAGCAGACATTCAAGATTAGCAAAGTGGGTACTATTGCCGGTGGTCTTGTTACCGAGGGCAAGGTACACTCCAAGGATAAGGCTCGTGTCATTCGTGACGGTATCGTAATCCGTACAGCCGAGATTGGTGCCTTGAAACGTTACAAGGATGATGTCAAGGAAGTTGTTACGGGTATGGAATGTGGTTTGAGCCTTGTCAACTACAATGATATCCAGGAGGGTGATGTTATTGAGACCTTCACGGAGATTGAGGTAGAACAAAAGCTTTAATAAGTGAAAAGTGAAGAACGAAGAGTGAAGAATACATTTACTTTTGGTTCCTCTATATATAAAAGGTAGGGATGAGCGATGAAAGGCTTATCCCTATTTAGGGTTTTATATTACAAGTCTCTTATTTAGAAAGGTTCTTCCCTTCATATATGAGAGATTCTTTATGGTCTAAAGATAACAATGGCAGGAAAAGAGAAAGAAAAAAATGAATTTGTCAAGCAAGTGGCGGAGCAAAAGTATGAGTTTGGCTTTACTACCGATGTGCAGACTGAAATCATTGAAAAGGGTCTCAACGAGGATGTTGTGCGCTTAATCTCACAGAAGAAAGGAGAGCCAGAATGGATGCTTGATTTTCGTCTGAAAGCCTATAATTACTGGAAGACACTTCAGGAGCCTAAGTGGGGACACGTCCATGTGCCACCAGTGGACTACCAGGAGATTTCATACTATGCCGATCCTTTGGCAAAGAAACCAAAGAACAAGGAGATAGATCCAGAACTGGAGAAGACATTCGATAAGTTGGGCATTCCTTTGGAAGAACGTTTGGCTTTAAGCGGCACTGCCGTGGATGCAATCATGGACTCTGTTTCCGTAAAGACAACATTCAAGGAGAAACTTCGTGAAAAGGGTGTCATCTTCTGTAGTATTGGTGAGGCTATCAAGGAACATCCAGACTTGGTGCGTGAATACTTAGGAACAGTGGTGCCTTATCGTGATAACTTTTATGCGGCACTCAACAGTGCGGTATTCAGTGATGGCTCATTCGTCTATATTCCTAAGGGCGTACGTTGTCCAATGGAGTTGAGCAGTTATTTCCGTATCAATGCTCGCAATACAGGACAGTTTGAGCGTACCTTGATCATTGCCGATGATGATGCGTACGTATCATACTTGGAGGGATGTACTGCTCCTATGCGTGATGAGAACCAGCTTCATGCGGCTATCGTCGAGATTATCGTCAAGGATAATGCAGAGGTGAAATACTCCACTGTCCAGAATTGGTATCCCGGTGATGAGCATGGAAAGGGTGGTGTCTTGAACTTGGTTACCAAGCGAGGTGACTTGCGTGGTGTCAATTCTAAGTTGAGTTGGACACAGGTAGAGACAGGCTCTGCCATCACGTGGAAGTATCCATCTTGCCTCTTGCGAGGTGACAACTCTGTGGCAGAGTTCTACAGTGTAGCCGTAACCAACAACTATCAGGAGGCAGATACTGGTACCAAGATGATACACATGGGTAAGAATACCAAGAGCACTATTATCTCAAAAGGTATTTCCGCAGGGCATAGCCAGAACTCCTATCGTGGTTTGGTTCGTGCAACATCCAATGCCGACAATGCTCGCAACTATAGTTCTTGTGACTCCTTGCTGCTCGGCAGTGATTGTGGAGCGCATACTTTCCCCTATATGGATGCCCATAACGATACTGCTGTCTTTGAGCATGAGGCTACTACCTCGAAGATTTCGGAAGACCAGCTCTTCTATTGCAATCAGCGAGGTATCCCAACAGAGGAAGCCGTAGGTTTGATAGTCAATGGTTATGCCAAGGATGTGCTCAACAAGTTGCCTATGGAGTTTGCCGTCGAGGCGCAGAAGCTCCTAAGCGTGTCACTCGAAGGAACTGTAGGATAAAGAGAATTTTGGGGAGTTAAGAGAAGTTAGAGGGGAGTTAAGTGAAGTTAAGGGACAATAGTCTTTTTGGATATAATCTCTAAAACTGTTGTCCTTTAACTTCCCGAACGACCAAAGGGAGTGATAACTTCCTTTAACTTCTTTAAATTCCCAAGTCATAATAAACAAAGAAGATTATGTTAGAAGTAAAAAATCTGCATGCTACTATTGCAGGCAAAGAAATATTGAAAGGTATCGACCTGACCATTAAGGACGGTGAGATACAC
This sequence comes from uncultured Prevotella sp., assembly GCA_934281565.1. GTDB lineage: Bacteria > Bacteroidota > Bacteroidia > Bacteroidales > Bacteroidaceae > Prevotella. The sequence continues at coordinate 53,011 of CAKQXI010000003.1, read as the reverse complement.
GCAATCATGGGACCTAATGGTTCTGGTAAGTCAACCTTGAGCGCAGTGCTCACGGGCAATCCGCTTTATACAGTAACCGAGGGTGAAGCTCTATTCAATGGCAAGAACCTCTTGGATATGAAGCCAGAGGACCGTGCTCGTGAAGGATTGTTCCTCTCTTTCCAGTATCCAGTGGAGATACCGGGTGTATCAATGACTAACTTTATGCGTGCGGCTATCAATGCCAAGCGTGAGTATCAAGGTTTGGAACCATTGAATACAAGTGAGTTCATGAAATTGATGCGAGAGAAGCGAGAGTTGGTGGAGTTGGATAGCAAGTTGGCTCGCCGTTCTGTAAACGAAGGTTTCTCTGGTGGAGAGAAGAAGCGCAATGAGATCTTCCAGATGGCAATGTTGGAACCAAAGCTCTCTATCCTTGACGAGACAGACTCTGGTCTTGATGTAGATGCTATGCGCATCGTTGCAGACGGTGTGAACAAGATGCATACAGATAAGACTTCTGCCATTGTCATCACTCACTATGAGCGTTTGCTTGACATGATTAAGCCCAGTGTCGTCCATGTCCTTTATAAGGGTAGGATAGTGAAGACCGCTGGTCCTGAACTTGCCAAGGAGATTGAGGCTCGTGGTTATGATTGGATTAAGGCAGAGGTCGATGATAATTAAGAATTAATAATTAAGAATTAATAATTAAGGATAACTGCAAAAATGTTTCTCGGAGATAGAGGTCGTCTAAGCTGCTTATAATTCTTAATTATTAATTCTTAATTCTAAATTAAAAATAATGTATTCAGAAAAACAATACTTAGAGCTGTATCAGTCTTCTTCGAGAATGATCAAGAAGAACAGTGCCGAGGTGCTCAATGCAGTGCGTGATGCAGCATTCGAGGACTTCCGTCGCTTGGGCTTCCCTTCTCGCAAGGTGGAAAGATACAAATATACGGATATGAGTGCCATCTTCGAGCCAGATTATGGCTTGAACTTAAAGCGTCTGGATATTCCTGTGGATCCATATCAGGCTTTCCGTTGCGATGTGCCGAACTTAAGTACCTCACTTTATTTTGTGGTCAACGATAGTTTCTATTCCAAGGCTTTGCCAAAGGCTGGTCTACCAGAGGGTGTTATTGTGGATTCCTTGAGCAATGTAGCCGTAGAAAATCCAGAGCTTATCGCTAAGTATTATGCTAAGTTGGCTAAGACTGACGAGGATGGTATCACTGCTCTCAATACGATGTTGGCACAGGATGGACTGTTCGTTTATGTTCCTAAGGACGTGAAAGTGGACCGTGCCATCCAAGTTATCAATATCCTGCGTTCTGATGTAGACTTGATGGTGAACCGCCGTGTGTTGATAGTCATGGAGCAAGGGGCGGAGGCTAAGTTGCTTTTCTGCGACCATGCTGCCGATGACCGTAATTTCCTAACGACTCAGGTTATAGAGGCTTTTGTTGGTGAGAATGCAAGTCTTGACCTCTATTGCTTGGAAGAAACCCATATCAAGAATCGCCGTGTTAGCAATGTCTATATTGAGCAGCAAGCCAATAGTCGTGTCAATCATAATGTCATTACCCTCCATAATGGTATTACTCGCAATCGCCTTGACTTGGTATTCAAGGGAGAGGGAGCGGAATGTTTCTGCAACGGTTGTGTGATAGCGGATAAGAGCCAGCATGTAGATAACAATACGCTCATCGACCATCAAGTGGGGCATTGTACCAGCAACGAGCTGTATAAGTATGTTCTTGATGATGAAGCAAAGGGAGCTTTCGCAGGACGTGTATTGGTTCGTCATGGTGCCCAGAAGACAGTATCCCAGGAAACTAACCAAAATCTTTGTGCCACAAAGACTGCTCGTATGTATACCCAGCCGATGTTGGAAATCTATGCCGACGATGTGAAATGTGCTCATGGTAGTACGGTTGGTCAGTTGAACGATGCCGCTTTGTTCTATATGCAGCAACGTGGTGTGAGTCGTGAGGAAGCAAAGTTGCTTCTTCAATTCGCTTTCATCAATGAAGTCATCGACAAGATGAAGCTGGAACCATTGCGTGATCGCCTGCATCATTTGGTTGAGAAGCGTTTTCGTGGTGAGTTGAACAAGTGTGAGGGCTGTAAACTCTGTAAGTAATGAAAGCATTATTGTCAGTGATATTACTTTATTTGATTCCTGTGTCAATCTTGGCACAGGAACCAGTGTTTTGTGGCGAGCACAAATATGATGGTGAGCACAAGAATGAAGTGTCTGGATACATTCAGGTAGGTAAAAATATTGTGACTGGCAAGTATCTCGGACCAGCAGTAACCTATACTCGCCATTTCACCGACCGCATCAGTGCGGAGGGAGGCTTGGATTTGCCTTTTGGCAAAGAGAAGTATGGGCTGTCTGCCAAGGGTACCTATCGCTTGCCTGTGTCTTATATCAACTTCTATTTCTCAGGTAAGTTCTTGTACAATCATTATACAGATTTCAAGACCAATGAGTATAATGCCAATATCTCAACAACGTTTGAGACTCCTTACTTCGACTTGACGTTGGGAGAGTCATTGATACATTATTCTCTCTTGGGCACAGGCTATACAGAGCCTTTGACCTTTACCTTTGGTACAGGGGTAAACATTCGCCCTCGTTGGAATTCATGGAATATCGGGCTCTACTTCCGCAACTATGATGATTTCTATTTCGAGAATTGGAACATCAACTGGGGGGTGCGCTGGATGGCGAACCTCAAGAAACAGTTGAGGCTTTATGGAGAGTTGAATATTCGCCCAGCGGGTAGTACCAGTCAGTTGGCTTCGAGATATGAGAGTTCATTGAAGGTTGGATTAAAATATGTATGGTAAGATGGAGAAAATCAAGAATGTATGGTCATTAGCAGTATTCATGGCAGCTATGAGTATGTTTGTTTCTTGCGATAAGGTGAGTCCGACAGGTGTCCTCGTAGGTGGCTCGGGCGTAGATGACCGTGTGGATATGTCGTATACTTATTATTTGAAGTATATGCAAGACTCCATTGATATGGAGACACCGACTGCTTCTGATGGAGAGTATTCTTTCTTGGTAGGTACGGATAGCCATGTGGCATCTGACCCAGGCAGAATCAATGAGATGATAGATGATGGCTTGGAGCATGGCGACCTGCTATGGGCAAGTTTGGGCGACATCGCCGATACCAATGCCAGCAATTACATCACTTTGAAAAAGGCGTTGGAAGATGGACAGATTAAGTACCTTGCTAAGTATTTCGAGTATAGGAACGTAGAGAACGTGCCTTTCTACTATGATAAGCGTTACTCGAATGATGAGGAGCCAAACTTTAAGCATACCTATTCTGCTTATCGTCCAGATGATATTCCATTCCCATTCTATTCGGTGGTGGGCAATCATGACATTACCAGAAATGGCTGGGCATTGTTCTCCTCCATTTTCCATTCCTCGTTCTTTCATTTTACTGTTAAGATTGGCAAGACCGATGAATACGACCATTTCGTGTTCTTGGATACGGCAAATGGTACCTTGGGTGAGAAGCAGATAGAGCTGCTGAACAATGATGTCTTCAAGACGGACAAGAAGATTCGCCATACCTTTGTGTTCTCCCATACCAACCTTTTCCGACCAAGCTATATGCAGTTTTCTTCTACTTTCCCACGTGAGGAACTCTACTATCTTCTGCATAAGTTCTCGGAGTGGAATGCCACTATCGTGTTCTGTGGTCACGTGCATAAGTGGGATGACCGTGAGGTAGGTGGTGTGCGTTATCTCACCTTGGAGTCGATGAGCGAGCGAAATAGCCCTATCCCTGGTGACTATCTCGTCCGAATTACTTGCAAGAAGGATGGTACCGTGGATATGCAACGTGTCCACATGAATTACGTGAAGAAATAATAGAAGCTATATAATATAGAGATAGATTATGTATGATTTAAACAAAATACGTCAAGATTTCCCGATTTTATCGAGAAAGGTCTATGATAAGCCATTGGTGTATCTCGATAATGCGGCTACCACACAGAAGCCACTTTGTGTGCTTGATGCCATGCGTGACGAGTATCTCAATGTCAATGCCAATGTACATCGTGGTGTACATTATCTTTCACAGCAAGCGACCGACCTTCATGAGGCTGCTCGCGAGACGGTGCGTAAGTTTATCAATGCGTCCAAGACAGAGGAAATCATCTTTACCCGTGGCACTACCGAGAGCTTGAACCTCGTGGTTTCATCGTTCTGTGATGAGTTTATGAGCGAGGGCGATGAGGTGATAATATCCAATATGGAGCATCATTCCAATATTGTGCCTTGGCAGTTGCAAGCAGCTAAGAAAGGTATAGCCATCCGAGTCATTCCAATCGATGACAAGGGTGAGATAAATCTCGATGAATTCGCCAATTTGTTCACGGAGCGCACAAAGATAGTCAGTATTACCCAGGTCAGTAACGTATTAGGTACGGTGAACCCAGTAAAGGAGGTGATAAAGATAGCCCATGAGCATGGTGTGCCAGTGATGGTGGATGGTGCGCAGAGTACTCCCCATTTCAAGGTAGATGTACAAGACTTGGATTGCGAATTCTTCGCATTCAGCGGTCATAAGATATATGGTCCTACAGGTATCGGCGTGCTTTATGGCAAGGAAGAATGGCTTGACAAGTTGCCTCCATACCAAGGTGGTGGTGAGATGATAGAGAGCGTAAGTTTTGAGAAGACAGTCTTTGAGAAACTACCATTTAAGTTTGAGGCTGGTACTCCAGACTATGTAGCCACTTATGGTCTTGCCAAGGCTATAGATTATGTCTCTGCACTCGGTATGGACAACATCCAGCAACATGAGCAAGAGCTTACAAGATATTGTATGGAGCAGATGCGTACCATTGATGGTATCCGACTCTTTGGTGAGCAAGAGGGCAAGGATGCTGTCGTAAGTTTCCTTGTTGGCGATATTCATCACATGGACATGGGTACGCTTCTTGACCGTCTTGGCATTGCTGTGCGTACAGGTCACCACTGTGCCCAACCTCTCATGGACCGTTATGGCATCTTGGGAACAGTTCGTGCCAGCTTTGCCTTGTATAATACCAAGGAAGAAGTGGATGCACTGGTAGCAGGCGTAAAGCGAGTGTCCCAGATGTTCTAAGTAATTCTTAATTATTAATTATTAATTCTTAATTAAAACCAGATGTTGGAGAGTCATTATTATAAAGATAAAGTCGAGGCAGGTTGTGATGAGGCAGGTCGTGGCTGTTTGGCTGGTAGTGTATATGCAGCGGCAGTCATACTGCCACCCAATTACCAGAACCCAGACTTGAACGACAGCAAAAAGCTGACAGACAAGAAGCGCAAGGCTCTTCGTGAACAGATTGAACGTGATGCAGTGGCTTGGGCAGTAGGTGTGGTGACAGCCGAGGAGATAGATAAGATCAATATCCTTAATGCCAGTTTCCTCGCCATGCACCGTGCCTTGGACAAACTGGAAGTGCGCCCAGAAGCCATCATCGTGGATGGCAATCGCTTCAAGCCTTACAAGGACTTGCCTTATACTACCATTGTGAAAGGCGATGGCAAGTATATGGCGATTGCTGCCGCAAGTATTCTTGCCAAGACTTATCGTGACGACTATATGGATGCCCTTGCCGAGGAATATCCCCAATACGATTGGAAAAGCAACAAGGGTTATCCTACCAAGAAGCACCGTACTGCTATCAAAGAGCACGGCATTACCCCTTATCATCGTAAGAGTTATAACCTTTTGGGTACAGGCGAACTATCTCTTTTTTAGTACTTTGTACTTATTTGTATCAGAAAATTCTTAATAAATTGTAAATATTTCAAGTTCGGTATTATAATTACAGGAAAATATAGTACCTTTGCACCGCAAAAAATCAACGTGATAAAGTGAAGCCACTTAAATAATGTGGAAATAGTAATATTAAAGCAATATTTGGATGACAATTCGCAGCATTATTTTTCGTTGTATGGCGGCATTGACTTTCATGCCTGTTTGTATTGGATGCACATCCTCGTTGTCAGTTGACAACATTGAACCCAATACAAGTAATGAGGTCGTGTGTTTCCGCGATGGTACGGCTACGGACTTTCAAGAGACTTCTCGCGTGGGCATTCCTGTAACAAGGGCTACATCAAACTTGGAGAGAAGCCACAAGGACTTCAAGGTCTTTGGGTATAACACCGTCAATGGCACTGACCAAGTTATGATGAACAATTACAAAGTTTATTATGTAAGCGAGAGCAACAAGCAGGCAGACGACAATACGGTTGCCTCCGATGCTGCCTGGTCTTATCTTTATGATGCTTCGGGCAAGGCGATAGAAAACCAAGGCTTGAAACTATGGGATAAGAACGCTTCTGCCTATCACTTCTTCGCAGGTTCGCCAATAGCATCGACATCCGATGCGTCCTTGGATTCCAAGACATTGACTTTTTCACTCAAAAACACTCAGAATATAGCAGAAGCAGCGTTGTATTCTACAAGCCAAGAACTGACCTCAAGCAATTACGGCAAGGCTGTTCCTTTGGTGTTCAATTATCTTCATGCTCGTGTTCGCTTGTCTTTCGCCATGAAAGAGGCAGGGACGAGTTGCAAGGTTAGCAATGTATATCTAAAGCCTGTTTCCATAGCGACAGGAGGTGAGGATACGTATGCTACAACTGCTACTTGCACGGTGAATTATGCTTCTATGGAAGTTAAGCCAGAGTATTCAGAATTAACACCGACGAGCAAGGAACTATGGTTTGTCAATGGTGACAATGAAGTAGCGGTGTCTGGTACAAGCAAGACGATATTGGATGACTATGCATGGTATGTTCTACCACATCCACAACCCATTTCTGCGTATAAATGGGAAATGAGAGTGACTGTGACATTGCCAGATGGTGTGTCCAAGGAAATGACAGCAAGAATTCCCTATAATTATATGGAGTGGAAAGCTGCCAACTCTTATCTTTATCATTTCGTGATAAACCCTGAGACTGGCAAGTTGGAGCTCGGACAAATCAAGGTAAGCCCTTGGACTCCGGCATCATCCGTTGATACAAGCTATAATGAAGATGGGGAGCAAATGAAACCTACAGTGGATGTAAACTTCTGGAACATGGACAAGCATCAGGTTTATTCCACGGAGTTTGTCGATTTGCAACTAAAAACAGGTAACCTATGGTCCAGTTGCAATTTAGGAGCAACTATACCGGGTGACCTTGGTTATGATAAAACGAATTATGTAGGTCAAACTCCCCATTTGGTTTCGGCAGGCTTCTTTGCTTGGGGAGATACACAGTTCATTCCTGCAATAAGAGAATTGAAAGAAAGGGACGGACTGAGTGATGATGACAAGAAACTGGTAAAGGAGAAGGTCTTTACAGCGGAGGCTTATAACAAGAGACATCCCAATGCCATAACGGAAAAGAGTATTTGGAGAACAGAATATGACCCTGTATGCTATGCCATGGGTAAGGATGAAACCCTTTGGGGACTACCTACAGCTGATGATTGGCAGAACTTGATAGATGAGTTGCGAGCAACTGCCAGTTCTTTGAAAGGCGAGTGGAAAAATCATGGGTCTGCTTTAGGCGATGTTCGTTGCTTGAGGATATTGGATACAAAGAATCCTACTTCATATATCTATCTCCCTTGCAATGAAATAGATGAAAACGGAGAACTGTATGGAGTATACTTGACATCGTCTCCATCTGACAAAGATCCTGACAAGGCAAAATATGTAGAGCTCAGATACAATGAAAACGGAAGAAACTCCTTGAAAATAGTGGAGTACCCTCGCTCTCGTGGTGGCTCAGTAAGAATGGTTATTCATGGAAGTGATTTGAAATAGTGATGAAGAAGAAATATACATTATTAAATACTATAATATGGATGTTGTTGGCGACATTCTTTTATACATCATGTTCTGAGGTGGACATGATGCAAGATCATGTATATTCTTATGATGATGAATTGACGATAACGGTGAATACCGTTCCTTTCCTTGAAGAAAGAAGTTCCTTGGTGGGTACTCGTGTTGCGAATGAGGCTCATGAGACGACATTTGAAGAAGGGGATGTGATAGGCGTTTATGCCGTGCAAACAACCGGAACAACAACAGAGGTGGTATTGCAGAATGTTCCTGTGGAACTGAAAAATGGAAAGTGGGTAGCGACAAAGTATGATGAGCGATATGTGAAGAACATACCTGGTGCGAAGTATTTTGCTTATTACCCATACGATGCCAATAACAACGATAAGGCTTATTCTGATGTACAGAGTTTGGTAGATGCTTTTGAGCCAAAGGATGATCAACAAGAGAAAGCAGACTATATAGCAAGCGATTTGTTAACATCCGAATTGGTTTCAGTTACAAGTTCCACGACAAGTCCACAGCTTGTTTTTACAATGAAGCATAGCATGGCGTGTGTCGGTGTGTTCTTCAATGACGATCCAGATAAGTATCTGTTTTTCCCTGTTCCTGCAAAATATAGTTCAGATTCGAGATATATCGTCAAGGATAAGATGTATGCTGGTTTTGGAATGACCAAGAATGATGATGGTAGCATAGAACAAATCAGCTATCGTTATCTTGTCAAGCCAGGTTCTGAGAAAGTCTTGGCAGGATATGCAAGCATAAAGGAGAAGAATGAGGAACAATACTTGGATACAGTGTATAGAGACACGATAGATGCTATTTATCACAGGCATTACTTCTTCGAGAGACTTGAGCCAAGCGAGCTGGTGGCAGGTAGCACGAGGTTCCTGACTATCGCTGGTTCTTCCATTGAGAACTATAAGATAGCCGTAGATATGGAATTGCCAAGTGGCAACAAGTGGGCTCCCTATAATCTTGATGCCATATATGATGGCTGGAATATTGCCAATCCTAATGCCGAGATACCTGAGGATACGAATAAGGATACGGCAGGAGGTGAAGTTTGGTTGAAGATGGGATACGACCGTGGCGCCTATTACGCTTGGGGTGAGATGGAGCCGAAATATGCTAAAGGCTACTTTAGTGACAATTACGAGAACAAGGATACTTATAACTGGGCTCCTATCGGTGGCGATATATCCGCAGGACAGCGTGACGTGGTTCATGCCAGGAACTGGAAAGGAGAATGGCATATACCTACCAAGGCTGATTTCCAAGAACTGTTGGATAACTGTACCATAACGTATGAGGGACAGTATCAAGAGCCTAATACACGATATAATGGCAAGATGCAAGTAAGTAAGACGGTTATTGTATATAGGTTCACGAGCAAAATAAATGGTAAGTATATCTTTTTCGCCGGTGGAGGATGTGCAGATGGAAACTTCGATGAAATCCAAGAGGGTAATGCAGGCTTAGATATGTATTATCTCACAGGTACGGCTTCAGATAGCAAAGAGGATGAGGCTGTATATTTAGAGATACTTCGCACGCCAAAAGGAACTGGAGGTTACAATATATCCGCCGAGTTAAAGGGCGGCAAACGATATAAAGGGATGTTGATACGCCCTGTTTATAAGAGAATACCGATTAACAATGAATATAAAGAGAACTAAAGTACGACTGGTAGGAATGTTCCTGATGGCACTTCCTCTGACTTGGATAAGTTGCGATTCGGAGTCACAGCCAACGCAAGTTGTGCCTGGGCAAGCACTCTCTTTCAATGTTAAGGTAAGCAACTATCAGGCAGATGACTCCCAAGAGTCAAGAGCCGTGACGACGGGTTATGACACCCAATTTGAGAATGGAGATGCTTTTGGACTTTTTGTGCTGGATAGTGATGGAGCAATTACTTATCAGAACATCAAGGTCACTCTCCAAGATGGAGCATGGACAACAGAGAAATATGTCACGTATCTCTATACAAGGAAGTATTTTGCTTATGCACCTTATGACGAAGAATACAGTGACAATAGCAAGTATAAGACGGTCAAAGATGTGCGGGAAGCACTGGCTGCATTTGTTCCAAGCAAGGTGCAAGATACCAAGAATGGTTATGCGGCGAATGATTTGCTTATGGTTCATGGAGATTCGCAAAGTGGCTTGGTCGAGGCTACCAGTGGTGGAGTACTTGACTTGACTTTCGAGCACCAGATGGCATTGTTGGAGCTGAACATCAATAAAAAGGAAGCAGACTTCGTGCGTGCCACATTGGATGGTGGAGAACCGATAAAGATGTTCCCTGCCACAGTGACTATGGGAACGACCAGTGCGCCCGTCTATCGTTGCATCGTATCTCCGGGTACTTATACGGTAGGTGGCACATTCTTCAAGGACGGAATAAGGAATATCATAACGGAAAAAGAAGTTACAACGGAAAAAGGTAAATATACCAGAGTTAATGTAAAATGAGAAATATAAGAAGATACATATTGGCATTCATGCTTGTGTCACCGCTTATGGCGATGGCGCAACAGGAACGTATGGACTCTTGTCGTGCGCTCGTCAGTGTCAAGACCAATCTTCTTTTGGATGCTGCCTATGTTCCCCAATATGGCATGGCTCCGATATGGAACGTTGCGATGGAGTATTATCCCTCGCATGGCCATTATACATGGGGCTTGTCTTTCGACAGCCCTTGGTCTAAGCGTAGCAGCGAGCATAAGTATTTCATGGCTCGCAACTATCAGGTGGAGATACGCCGATACTTTCAGGGTGATGGCGAGTTCAAAGGTTGGTATGTGCAAGGTTACGCCCATGCCGTGAAGTATGGCATAGGATTCAATGCCGACAAGGGATGGCAGGGAGAAGGCTTTGGCGGTGGCTTGGGTGCTGGTTATGTAACGCCTTTGAGTCGTAAGGGACGATGGAAACTGGAATTCCAGTTGCAATTGGGCTATTTATGGACCAAGTATGATAAGTATGTCTATGGCTGTCCTGTAGAGGGAAACGATGATGGCAAATACTATTATGATTGGTCGCTCGATGCCTCGCTTTTCAAGAAAAGACAGTATCGCTATACTTGGATAGGACCAACGAGAGTGGGCGTTACACTCTCTTATGACTTGCTCCATCGTTCTGCCAAAAAGAAGAAAGGAGGGAAACAGCATGGATAAGAGACAGTTGAAATGGGCACATTATATACTTGTCGCTTTTATGGTGACAAGCCTCTTGGCTGGTTGTCGCATAGAACCTCCGCTCAACCTGCATATCGAGCGTCATGTGAATGTCGGTGTGCCTTGGGTAAAGCCAGACCTCAATGTGTTCTGGAGCTATGAGGATGACGGTGATTGGCAGGCGAATTGGTCTTATGGCTGGGATGATACCGACAAGTCCACCTATGGTGACTATGGCTATTCCGCTCCAACGACCTATTATATTCGGCGTTATTTCAAGGGCAGCAATCCTGATGGTCCTCGTCTCTCTGTGGTACGCCACACTGTCAGCCAGTCTTACTTGACGGCACAGTATGAGTTTGGCTACTATGACTTCCTGACTTGGACAGGCAACAAGAGCTTGGACGAGGTTGTGAACAACGAGTTTACGGAAAGCTCGGATTACACTACGGTGATGCTTACGACCAACAAGTCGCCGTATGTCATCAATCGTGCAGCCACCAACTTGTCGCAGACCTATTATGAGCCAGACGAAGTGTTCAGGTGGGCGAAGGACAACGTGTATGTCAGTGAGAATCCAGACCATTATGATGGATATGATGCCCAGAAGAATGTTTATACAATGAATCTCGCAGGCAAGTTGGAACCGATAGTTTATATCTATCTTCCGCAGGTGGTATTGTATAACAACAAGGGGCGCATTACCTCGGTGGATGGCAATGCCTCAGTGGGTGGAATGTCTAAGAGCGTCAATGTAAGTACTGGGATGACGAGTGACGAACCTATCAATGTGTTCTTTGCTACTCGTATGAAGAAGAACCAAGAGTTGGCGAATGGTAAGAAAGTAGACGTCATAGGTGGTCGTTTCACTACATTCGGGTTGTGCAACACTAAGCCCAATGAGATAACCAAGGCTTCGGAGGTCAATGATAAGTATCGCCATCTGATGGGTGTGAACATCCAGTTCAGCAATGGCAAGGATTCCACGATGGTGTTTGATGTCACCAAGCAAGTACGTAAGGCTTACCGTGGTGGTGTTATCACAGTGGAGCTGGATGTGGATACCGTCAAGCTCCCCAATCGTTCAGGAGGAAGTGGCTTCGATGTTTCAGTCAAGGACTTCGTAGACCATGAGTATGATTTTGAGATGTAAGATACAAAACATTATAGTATTTAGATAAATAAAATAGAAAGTAAAAGCAATATGAAAAAACTAAATTCTTGGTCAATGGTTGCAGCAGCTGCAATCTTGACTGCGTGTTCAGCCAATGATTATGTAGGAGATACTCCGTTGTCAGAGAACAAGGTTCAAGGTTCGATTGTATTCGAGGGTACACCTGCTCATGTTACCAATGGTACTCGTGCAGAAGGAAGTAACGCTGCAGGTCTCTTGGGAGGTGAGTTTAATGTCTATGGAGTGAAGAATACCACAGAAAGATCTTCTGATTATTCCACTGTTTTCGATGATTGGACAGTTTGGTATTTAGGTGGTGGTCAGGAAAGCGGTACTGAAGCTACCTCTGCCAATTATGAAGGATGGGAGTATGTGAATGAGACACTTTCTGATAAAAAAACGTTGCCAGAAAATGATTATATCAAGACTGATGGCGACTATTTACGTCGAAGTGTCTTGGCAGCAACAAGCCAGAAAGTAAGATATTGGGATAAGTCTGCGACAGATTATTGGTTCTATGCTGTTTCTGCACCTGTAAAGAAAGGAGACTCTGAAACCAATACTTGGACATGGGAAAAAGCTGGAAATGGTAAAATCTCTCATTGTTTGATTAATGATGTAACGGATAAGAATACCATTCTTTATGCAGATGCAATTAATGCCAAGGTCTCAAGTGTCCCATCTGATAAAGCTGTGAGATTTAGCTTTAAGCGTTTGATGTCTAAGGTTCGTTTTGCTTTTTATGAGCGTATAAAGGGATATGCCATCAAGGATGTAAAATTCTATGTCGCAGATGAGAATGGTGCATGGAAAGATGGAGAGACTGGTAGCAGTGCAAACCTTGTATTGAAAGGTACTGATGGAAATAAGTCATTTGTTCCAAGTAGCGGTGCTCAATATAAAGTGACTTATGACGATAATGGAGTGGCAAAAGCTGAGTTTGTAGACGATGCACAAACAAAGAAGTCTTATACAAAGGAGTTTGGCAAATTGCTGCTTAACAGAGCAATGGACGGTCATACAGAGGCTGCAGCTGAATATATGGCTAATGGTGTTGATGCGGCTGTATCAGGAAATGAAGATTCAAAGTATTCTTGGGTTGTTGATGAAACCAATAGCCCTGATGGTTCTGGCAGTTATTTAGGTAGTAATAATAAATATTACTGGTGCGTGGCTCCAAATGCCAATGGCGAGATTACCATAAAGGTTAGTTATACGATGGTTTCTAATGATACGCATATGGACCAGATAAAGAAAACAGCTTCGGTTACGTTGCCTGCAGCATCTTGTAAGTGGGAACCAAATTATGGCTATACTTATAAATTTAAGATTAGTGGAGATAATGGAGACATCATCTACTTTGACGGTGTAGTTGTTGATGAGGTTTTCAATGACTCCATGGAAGGTAACTTTGGCGCAGAGTAAATTCAATAAATAAGCATATAGATTTAAGAAGCATCATTGTATTGGTCATATACTATGATGCTTCTTTGTTTTTATCCCATCTCCAAGTATATGTTCCTGCCACCCCCATATACTTGTTTTACGCTTGCCCAACTTTATATAAAAAAGACAGTTTATTATCATACAATCCTTTTCTTCCTATCTTTCTTGCATCAAGAAATAGCATAACGACATGATTGCTTGCCATAAAATACTTATTTCATGTCATGAAATAAGTATTTACTGACTATAAATAGCTATTTCCAAACACGAAACAATACGAAAAATAGAATTCGGATGCGTTATATCTTATTATTATAAACATTAAAACATAATTTCGCCAACGAGTTAGTATTTATATTAACAACACTGTGTGCGATAACATTAGAAAAGTCTTTTGAAAATTATTAATGGTTAGATTAAAATGTGTTAAGAACTGAATAATTATCAGCGAAAACTGTTGCCATATTATAAAATTTTATTAGCTTTGCAGCATACATTTTAAAATATGTATACAAAGGTTCAACATCCTTGACCTGATCAATGACCAAGATAATAAAAATACTGTTTAAAAGATATCGCCGTTAAAACCGATAATAAATAACAAAAAACTTACAACAATGAAAAAGAAAGTCTATTTTCACATGCCCTCTGCAAAGAGAGTATGTCTGATTGGTGCTCTGATGCTGTCAGCTATGGCTGTTGATGCACAGAATGCAACCATTAAGGGAACTGTGAAAGACTCATCCGGTGAGCCGGTCATTGGTGCAACCGTAAAAGTCCAAGGCAATGCCAAGAGTGGTGTGGTTACCGACATGGATGGCAACTATACCATAATTTGCCCCCCCCAATTCTAAGCTGGAGATTTCTTATGTCGGCAACAAGACACAGATTGTGCCTATTGCAGGCAAGCAGACTGTGGATGTAACGCTTCAGTCGGAGAGCCAGGCTATAGATGAGGTTGTGGTAACAGCCTTGGGTATCAAGCGACAGGCTCGTTCTTTGGGTTACTCTACAACGAAAGTTGGTGGCGAGGAATTCTCCCTTGCACGTGACCCAAACGTAGGTAATGCTCTTTCAGGTAAGATTGCAGGTGTTTCCGTGGCTGGTAATGGTACGGGTTCCATGGGTTCCTCACGTGTCGTAATCCGTGGTAACGCTTCTATCTCAGGTAACAACCAGCCTCTTTATGTCATCGATGGTGTACCTTTCGATAACTCCAACCAAGGCGCAGCTGGTCAATGGGGCGGTAGTGATATGGGTGATGGATTGTCCAATATCAATGCCGACGATATTGAGAGCATCCAAGTGTTGAAGGGTGCGGCAGCATCAGCCCTCTATGGTTTCCGTGGTGGTAACGGTGCCATCCTTATTACTACAAAGAGTGGTCATAAGGGTCAGCCTGTTTCCATCGAGGTAAACGAAAACCTCACATTCAATAGTATCTATGATTATCGAGACTTCCAGAAAGACTTTGGTCTTGGTGTCGAGGGTCAGAAACCTACTGACGACCAGGCAGCAAAGAAAGGCGAGAGCCAGTCTTGGGGTGGTTATCTCGATGGTAGTGAGGCTGTCAATTTCTTAGGCGATAAGTATGCTTATTCTTATCGTGATATTTGGAAACAATTTTATCGTACTGGTGTGACAAGTAACACTTCTGTGGCTATCTCAGGCTCAGGCAAGGATGTTACTTATCGATTTGGTGTGTCATATAACAAGGAAAAGAGTATCCTGCCTAACTCTGGAAACCACCAGGTAGGTTTCAATATGAACACCACTTACCAGATACTTCCAAACTTACAGGCTATCGTAACCGCCAACTATACATTCGATAAGTCAAACGGTCGCTCAAACCTTTCTGATGGCAATGGCAATACCAATGCTTCCTTGCTTTATCGTGGTAACTCATTCGACATGGATTGGATGAAAGGAACGTCAGCAGGATGGGGTACCAATGCCGATGGCTCTGAGATGATTGGTGGTACCAATGTATATTTCAACAACCCATATTGGTTGCAGTATCGCAAGACCAATACCATGAACCGTAACCGCTTGACTGGTTCCGTCACCTTGAAATGGGACATCACCAAGTGGTTGTATATTCAAGGTGCCGTTCAGCGTGATGGTTACAACTATGAGTACCAGCAGGTACAGCCTATTGGCGCAGCTGCCGACCCTAAGGGATGGATGACGGAGTATGAGAAGAACTTCCATGAGGAGAACTATAACTTCCTGCTTGGTTTCAACAAGGAATTTGGTGATTTCAGCGTAGGTGCGACATTCGGTGGTAATAAGATGTATAATGAAAACAAGATTTATTATACCGCAGATGGTGCTCGTCCTTTTGTCATTGATAACTTCTGGTCTGTCAACAATATCTCTGCTACTGGTCAGAAACCTAAGAAAACAGATGTTCGCTATCAAGTGAACTCTTTGTATGGTACAGTAGACCTCGGATGGCGTAACCAGCTGTTCTTGAACTTGACAGGTCGTAACGACTGGTTCTCTACTTTGTCACCAGATAACAACAGTGTATTCTATCCATCGGCAACCGTATCTTGGGTATTCTCAGACACGATGCGAGAGATGATGCCTAAGTGGTTCGACTTCGGTAAGATTCGTGCAGGTTATGCTTTCGCATCCAATGGTACGGAACCTTATCAGAACTTGTTGCTTTACCAACTCCGTGATTATACCGTGAACGGAATGCAGACGGCGACACAGAACAATGGCAATAAGTTCCCAAGCCAGACATTGAAGCCAGTGAAGATTTCTGAGTTCGAGGTTGGTCTTAACCTTGCTTTCCTCCAGAATCGCTTGAGCTTTGACATGGCATACTATGTCAAGAAGACCACGGATGATATTCTTTCCGTTTCCACTTCTTCCACATCAGGTTATTCTTCATCAATGGCTAACATCGGTGAGATCAAGAACTCTGGTTTCGAGTTCATGGTAGATGCTTATCCAGTGCGCAACAAGAACTTCTCTTGGAATACAACCTTTAACTTGGCTTACAATGACTCCAAGGTACAGAAGTTGAGCGAGGGTAGTGACCGCATCACCGTTGATGGTGGACAGTCACGTAATGGCGATGTTACCATCTATCAGATTGTAGGTCAGCCATTCGCAGAGATAGTAGGTTATAAGTATAAGCGTGACGACCAAGGCAACTTGTTGCTCAGCAAGGGCCTTCCACAACATTCAGATGAGAAGGAAGTGCTTGGCAACGCTGTTTACAAGTGGACTGGTGGCTGGCATAACACCTTTACATATAAGGGCGTAAGCCTCGGTTTCTTGGTTGACTTCAAGTTTGGTGCCAAGATATTCTCAGGTACTAACCATCAACTTTACCAGAATGGTTTGCACAAGAATACGCTCTATGGCAGAAGCCAAGGCAATCCTGCTGGTGACATCTGCATGACAGGTATAGATGAGGCGACAGGTCAGGCGAATACCGTTCATGTTACCTCGTATGATTACTTCCAGGCTATTGCCAGTCAGAATATTGCGGAGGAGTTTGTATACGATGCAAGTTTCATCAAGTTGCGTGAGCTTTCTCTTGGCTATACATTCCCTAAGAGCTTGCTTTCAAAGACAGGCTTCATCAAGGAATTGAGCTTGTCTCTCGTAGCTCGTAATCTCTGGACAATCATGAAGCATACTCCAAACATTGACCCTGAGTCTTGTGTAAACAATACCAATGCACAAGGATTGGAGTTGAATGGTTATCCAACAACCCGCAACATCGGTTTCAATGTAAATGTTAAGTTCTAATGACTCTCTAAAATTGACACGACAATGAAAACATATAAAAGTATTTTGTTAGCTTCGGCTCTCACATTGGGTTTGGCTAGCTGTGGTGACTTTGGTGATCTCAACGTCAACCCAGAGAGTATTAACAATGAAAATGTGCCTTATGAGATGTTGTTCTCCAATGCACAGCATCAGGCACTTGGATCTGACTATGACCAGTGGCGTACAGGATGTATCTATTCTTCACAGTTCGTACAACAAATGACTTCCATCAATACTTGGGAGGCATATGGACGTTATCTGTGGAGTGAAGACTATTCCTCTTCTTATTGGACTACTTTCTCTGGCGACCGTGGTGCAATGCGTGATGTAACTACTTGCTATGACCACTGGCAGAACCAAGAGGGCATGGGCGTTGACTGGAACATCGCCAGAGTAATGCGTGTCCTTGCGTTTAGCAAGATGACCGACCTCTATGGTGACATCCCTTATTCTCAGGCTGGTCGCCCAGAAAAGTATTCATATCCAGTGTATGATACCCAGCAGGATATCTATAACAGTATGCTGAAAGAGCTGGATGAGGCTCAAGCTAATTTGAGTGGTACGGCAAAGATGGGTACTCAAGACCTATATTATCAAGGTGATGCTGCCAAGTGGAAGAAACTTGCCAACTCTCTGATGCTTCGTCTTGCCATGCGCCTTGTGAAGGTTGATCCTACAACTGCCAAGACATGGGCAGCTAAGGCTGTGGCTAATGGTGTGATGACCAGCAATGATGACAACGCAAAGCTGGAACATAGTGCGGATGCCCAGACAACCAACGACTCTTGCGAGCCATTTGCTAAGATCTTGGCTCATGAGGACCGTGAGTTCTTCCTCTCTGATATATTCGTTGATATGCTTAAGAATACCAATGACCCTCGTTTGTCATTGATAGCAACGATAGCACCTGCGGTAGCGGGTGACAACCAGACGACGGATATTCAGAAGAATTCCAGTGGTACTTGGACTGCTGCTGACTATGGAAACATGGAGTTCAATGCCCAGAGAGGCTTGCTACATGGTGGTTATAGCGACAATGCTACCAGTCAGTATTTCATTGGTAAGGTTGCTGGTACAGACAAGACTTCATTCTGGTATAACTTCAATGATGAGGAATGGCGCAAGAACTATGCTCAGTATTTTTCTTCTGCAAACCGTTGCACATACGCTGACCCAACCGCTCCTACATTCATTGTAACTTATGCACAGACAGAGTTCTTGCTTGCAGAGGCAGTGGTTCGTGGATATATCTCTGGCGATGCTGAGACACATTATAAGAATGGTGTGAAAGCAGCGTTCACGCAGTTCTCCCAGTTCCGTAATGGTGCAAGTGCCATTGCTGTGGCAGTAAAGGACAATGGTGGTAGTCTTGAGGCTGCCGCAGAGAAGTATCTTACAGAAAATCCTTATGATGCTTCCAAGGCTCTTGAGCAGATTAATACCCAGTATTATATCAATAGCTTTGGTGATGAGTATGAGGTGTTCTCCAACTGGCGCCGTTCTGGTTATCCAGTTCTTGTAGCTAACTCCCAGGCTGCTCTTGACGGTCAGTGCGCTACCAATAATGGTAGTATTCCTCGCCGTTTCCGTTATCCAACCAGTGAGTCTCAAGTAAACTCAGTGAACTATAATGAGGCAGTTAAGCGACTCAATGGCGGTGACCGCATGGATTCTCGTGTATGGTGGGATGCTGAATAAGCATTAATTATTATAGAATATGATCACTGGTACTCATAGGCGATGGGTATCAGTGATTTTTTTTATCCCCTTATTTGTTGTGGCGTCTTTCCTGTGTGTTTCTTGAAATAACGGCAGAAGAAACTTGTGTCTGAGAAGTTGTATTCCCATGCAATCTCCTTGATGCTTTGTTGGCTGAGATGGAGTTGCATCTTCAATTGGAGGATGACATATTGGTCAATGATGGTCTTGGGAGTATGGGAGGTGACTTGGCGCACGATATTGGTAAGGTATTTGGAAGATATATTCATCAAGGAAGCATAGTAATTGACATCCCTTGAAACCTTGTAGTCTCTTTCCATCAGCATCATGAAGCGGTTGAACAGTTCCCTTACACGGTATGACTTTATTTCATCGGGACGATATTGCGGATTGCGTTGCAGGTATTCATGGAAGCCGATGAAGAAAGCCTTGAGCTGGAGCAATACCAACTGGGCGATGCAAGTACACTCCGATTGGTTGAAATATACTTTCAGCAAGCTAAACATATTATTGATGATATTGGTGACGACAGGTGTGTCTTGCCTACATCTGTCTTCTCGAAGTGAGGAATAGACCGTTTGCTCAAGTTGCAAGCTGGCTTCCCTGAGCAATGGAGCATTATATTTGAGCATCTCAACGGTGAAATCGGTGTTTTTAGTCAATAATACGACATCATTAGGGAAAATGGTAATGACAGCTCCCTCGTACATATCCCATTCGTTGAAGTTTACTTTCAACGTAGCCATTCCCTTTCGGCAAATTAAGATAGCACCATAGTCGATGACTTGTGGTTCCTCGCACCAGTCATCAAGTGATGTAATAAAGAGAGAAGCCTCTTGATGCGCACTTAGCTCTTTTGTATCCATTTTATTCTCTTTTTGTTTGCAAAAATACATAATAAATGTGATATTAGAGAAGAATAGTTCTGAAATCGTCTATTCACTGCGTGATATTTGAAACAAGCCATTGCCGAAAACTCCGTACCTTTGCACTTGAAATTCTAAAAGTAATATTTAATGATAAAGAAAATCATGTTTGTAAGTCTCCTTTTGCTGGGAGGCAAGTCGTTGGTGTCGGCTCATGTGCCAAAGACATCCATTTCATCGGATGTTCCTGCCATTGAGCAACCTATGACAATCAATCAACTCTTTCAAAGGGTAGAGGATAACAGTAAGAGCCTGCTTACTCGGAAAACAGGCGTTGAAATCGCCAATTATGGCATAGAGACGGCTCGAAGCAAGCGATTGCCCGATATTGATGCCTCGTTGTCGTTTAGTTATTTGGGCAATGTGCTCATGACCGACCGCAATTTCTCCAATGTGCATGGCATGAGTTCTCCTCATTATGGCAATAGCTTTGCAGTGGAGGCACAACAGGTGGTGTATGCCGGTGGTGCCATAAATGCTGGCATCAAGTTGGCGGAACTGGGAAAGCAACAAGCCGAGGTAGGCGTGAAACTTACTCGTCAGCAAACACGTTTCGTGGCTCTCGGTCAATATCTCGACCTTTATAAGGTAGACAATCGCATGAAGGTTTATGCGAAAAACATCGAATTGACCGAGCAACTGATAGCGGACATCAAGGAAAAGCAGAAGCAAGGCATGGCTCTGAAAAATGATATTACGAGATATGAGCTTCAGATGGAAGGACTGAAACTTGGTCTGACCACGCTTCGCAATAACCGTAGTATCTTAAATCACCAGCTTTGTAATACGTTAGGATTGGAACGAGATGTAAAGATCATACCTGATTCAACGCTTTCAGGCAAGAGCTATGCCAAGGACGGAGAAAGCTATTGGCAAAACAATAGCTCGATGAATTCGCCACTTTTGGAACAGAGTACGTTGAATATCCGTATGGCACAAGAGAAAGAGAAGATAGCCAAGAGCGAGCTGTTGCCCAAGGTGGCTTTTTTCGCAGCAAACAAGTTTGATGGTCCTATCACTTTCGAGCTTCCTCCGATAGACAAGAACTTGGATATATGGTATGTCGGCGTTGGCGTGAAATATAGCTTGAGTTCCCTTTTCAAGAGCAATAAGCGAATAAAACAAGCTGCTGTCGAGACTCGGCAGATGCAAGAGTCATATAACTTGCAGGCAGAGCAGTTGAACAATAATGTACAAGCAGCATACGTACAATACCAACAGACCTATGTGGAGTTGGAGACTCAACAAAAGAGCGTGGAACTTGCTCGCCAGAACTATGAGGTGATGAACGCTCGTTATCTGAGCCAGTTGGCATTGGTCACGGATATGGTGGATGCTTCCAACCTCCGTTTGAACGCAGAACTTCAGGAAGTTGATGCTCGTATCAATATCGTGTATGCCTATTATCGCATGAAGTATGTGGCAGGAGAAATCTAATTAATAATTAATAATGTTTAGTGTTTAATGTTTAATTGGGCATACGCCATTATTAAACTGTTAGATTACTGGACATTAAACATTATTAAGTAAACATTAAACATTAAACATTTAATAAAATGAATAAGAAGATAATCAAAAGAATATATAATGTAGTAGTTCTCCTGTTCTTGGTAGGAGCCATCGTTTGGGCATTTAGCCATTTCGTGCATGGAAGTGATGTGGAGTATACGGATGATGCGCAAGTAAATCGTCATATAACACCTATAAATACTCGTGTGCAAGGTTTTATCAAGGAAATCCGTTTCTCTGATTACCAACACGTGAGGAAAGGTGATACCTTGGTCATCATAGAGGATGCGGAGTATCGTTTGCAGTTGGCTCAAGCAGAAGCTGGATTTCGTGGTTCCAAGTCAAGCTCATCTGTAGTGTCGGCAAGCATGAGCACAACGAACAGCAATGTTGCGACAGCATCGGCTGGTATAGAGGAAGCTCGTGTGGATATGTTGAATGCCAAGCAAGATTTTGACCGTTTCACCGCTTTGTTGAAGAAAGATGCGGTCACTCGACAGCAATATGACAATGCTTATGCTCGTTATTTGGGAGCCAAGGCTCGTTACGAACAGGCAAGTAGCCGTAGACAGAGCGCAGCTTCTGTTCGCAATGTCCAAACGCATCAATTAGGTGGTTCTCGTGCTGGTGAGAGTGTTGCCGAGGCACAAGTGAACTTGGCTCGATTAAATCTTTCCTATACGGTCATCGTGGCGACTTGTGACGGTGTAATGGGCAGAAAGGACATCCATGTGGGGCAGTTGGTACAGCCAGGACAGATGTTGGCGCGTATTGTCGATGACAATGATGTATGGGTAGTGGCAAACTATCGTGAGACTCAGATGAGTGGCATCACAGTAGGCAAAAGTGTCGATTTCACCGCTGATGCGATACCAGATGTAACCTTTCATGGAACGGTTCAGGCACTTTCAGCAGCTGCTGGTTCGGCTTATTCCATGATACCAGTGGACAATGCTACGGGCAACTTCGTCAAAGTGGAGCAACGTGTACCAGTTCGTATCGTCCTTACCAAGGACAATGACCCAAAGAATGTGGCACTTCTCCGTGCTGGTCTTAATGTTGAGACCAAAGTTCATCTAAAATAATACGATTTCATCGGTATAAATTAAATAACAATGCCAGGACCTCCAATGTTACAAGGACCGTTTAGGATACCATCCTTCAACGGTTATATACCTCGCCGATTGCAGCCTTGGATATATGTTGTCTTCGCCTTTGTGTTTCTCATGTCGAGTGGCATTTATGGTGGAGCAATGAGCCAAGTGATGGGTGAGTATAGTTTGAAGCGAGAGGATGTGCTCATGATCATCATGTTCAATGTAGTGGGTGTGGCGATGCCATTCCCTTTCCTCTTCAAGATGAAGTTTCGTTTTACCAATCGCCAGTTGTTGCTAAATGCGGCATTGGTAATCGCAGCTTGTGATTTCCTCATCATGTACACCGACTCAGTGCCCGTGATGTGTGTGTTGTCTTATATCGCAGGCTTTTTCAAACTTTGTGGGTGTTTTGAATGTATGTCGACCATACAGTTGTGGATGACCTCGAAGCGAGACTTTACGATATTCTTCCCTTTGCTTTATTGCTTGGTGTTGGGAAATATGTCACTCTCGCCTTGGGTTACGGAACACTTGGTCTATATCTACCAGGATTGGCGTATTATCAACTGGGTGATGATTGGCGCCTTGTTGACGGTGGCGTTGGTGGTATATGCCACAACCCATGACTTTCGGTTCATGAAACCACTGCCATTCATCAGTGTAGATTATTTAGGATGCCTCTTGTGGTCTGCTTTGTTGCTGGAGTTTATCTTCTTCTTCAATTATGGTGAGTATTACAATTGGCTTGATGGCAAAGTATTGAGGATAGACCTGTTGTTGATGGTAGTGACGGCATACTTCTGTATCCAGCGCATGAACCATATTCGCCATCCTTATATATCCCCTGATGCATGGAAGTATAAGCGGTTGGTGCCATTGCTCATACTTTTTGCCTTTGTCGAGTTCATGGGCAGTACCCCAAAGGTCTTGCAAACAGCATTTACTGGCGGTGTGTTGCATTTTGGGAACATGACCACCAACGTACTCAACTTCATAGAGTGGGTATTTGCGATAGTAGGTTGCCTTTTCTGCCTTTTCTGGATGAAGGTGCTCCACCAGAAATACACCCGTTTGTTGACCGTTGGTGTAATGGCAATGGTGGCTTATCCAGTGATGATGTATTTCTTGATAGCCCCAGGACTTAATATAGAGGCGTTGTATCTGCCTACGGCACTGCGCTCCTTTGGCAATGCGATATTCTTCTGTACGCTTACCATCTATCTGGAAGAATTGATGCCGTTCCAGCATTTCTTCATGGGATTGACAATGGCTGGTTTCATAAGGAACGGACCAGTGGCAACACTTTGCTCTGGAGCATATAGCTTTGGCTTGCGTCATCAAGTAGCAGATAATATGGCAAGGGGATTGCCTTATGATATGACCAATATACTCATGCTTAGTATCCGCCAATTATACGGTGTGACTTGTATCATAGGGTGTGGGGTATTGCTCATCTTCTTGCTTTGGGACATCCAGCCTATCAGAAGCACTTTGAAGAAGATGCCACAATGGAACTTTGTGGGAAGGATGATGAAACGACAACAGAAGCGAGAACGGGCATTGTCCTAAATGTATCGTCAATAAAATCTGTGTGTGATAATATGTCTTGTTATCGCACACAGATTTTGTTTTATGGCAAATATAGTTATTTTTTATAAAATATTGCGATAAATAAAATAAATAGTGTATCTTTGCAAGGTTAATAAAGGAGTTTGAATCCATCTCTAAGAGATAATAAAGAAATTAAGCAAAGAACCAATTAAACTTTAAAATCTTAATTAAGAATATAGTAAACTATTAAACTTATGATTTCATTAATGAGAAAAACCTTAACGCTTCTGTTGCTCTTGGTCGTAAGTGTGGCTTCATACGCCATCAAGGTAGACCAAAGAAACGCTGTAGATTTTGTCAACCCTTTAGTAGGAACTGAATCGGAGAATGAATTGTCTACCGGTAATACTTATCCTGCCATCGCTATGCCTTGGGGCATGAACTTCTGGGTGGCACAGACTGGAAAGATGGGCGATGGATGGATATACACTTATACCGCTAAGAAAATCCGTGGCTTGAAGCAGACTCATCAACCCAGTCCTTGGATTAACGACTATGGACAGTTCTCGTTGATGCCAACGGTAGGTAAGCCTGTATTTGACGAGAACAAGCGTGCCAGTTGGTTCTCACATAAGGCGGAGAAAGCTACACCTTATTATTATAGTGTCTATCTTGCCGACTATGATGTAACGGCAGAGATTTGTCCTACGGATAGGGCAGCGTTGATGCAGTTTACTTTCCCTGAGACCAATCAGGCGAACGTTGTCATCGATGCCTTTGACAAGGGTTCTTATATCAAGATCTTGCCAAGTGAGCGTAAGATTGTAGGCTATTCTACTCGTAACAGTGGTGGCGTGCCAGATAATTTCCGCAATTACTTCGTGATAGAGTTCGACCATGACTTTGATGCTACTTGTACTGTTTTGGATGGCAACATGGATGCTGCTAAAGAACAGACAGGCAATCATACAGGTGCTATCGTCACTTTCAAGACAAAGCGTGGTGAGAAAGTACAAGCTAAGATAGCTTCTTCTTTTATCAGTGAGGCACAAGCGGAACTGAACTTGAAGGAATTGGGCAATGGAGACATCGTGACATTAAAACAGCAAGGTCGCAATCGCTGGAACCAAGTGTTAGGCAAGGTAGAGATAGAGGATGAGAACATCGACCATCTTCGTACATTCTATAGCTGCTTATATCGTTCCGTACTTTTCCCACGTGCTTTCTTTGAGAAGAACGCTGCGGGCGAGATAGTGCATTATAGTCCATATAATGGTACGGTACAGAAAGGCTATATGTATACCGATACAGGTTTCTGGGATACATTCCGTAGTTTGTTCCCATTGCTTAATTTGATGTATCCATCCGTCAACGAGCAGATACAAAATGGTTTGGTGAACACCTATAAGGAAAGTGGTTTCTTGCCAGAGTGGGCAAGTCCTGGTCATCGTGGTTGTATGGTAGGCAACAACTCTGCCTCTATTGTGGCGGATGCCTATCTCTCTGGTCTTCGCAACTATGATATAGAAACCTTGTGGAAAGCTGTTGTCCACGGTACTTCCGCAGTACACCCAGAGGTTAGTTCCACAGGTCGTCTTGGTTATGAATACTACAATAAGTTGGGATATGTACCTTACGATGTGAAGATAAATGAAAGTGTAGCTCGTACCTTGGAATATGCTTACGATGACTGGTGTATTTATCAATTGGGACGTGCGCTTGGAAAACCCGAAAAGGAAATCAAGATATATGCCAAGCGTGCCATGAACTACCAGAAGGTATTTGACAAGGAAACCAACTTGATGCGTGGTCGATTGAAAGATGGCAAGTTCCAGTCTCCTTTCAATCCATTGAAATGGGGAGATGCCTTTACCGAAGGCAATGCCTGGCATTATACATGGTCTGTGTTCCATGACCCACAAGGACTTATTAACTTGATGGGGGGCAAGGATAAGTTTAACCAGATGATGGACTCTGTGTTTATCCTTCCTCCTGTATTCGATAATAGTTATTATGGCTATACCATCCATGAAATTCGTGAAATGCAGGTGATGGATATGGGCAACTATGCCCATGGCAACCAACCTATCCAGCACATGATTTACTTGTATGGTTATAGTGGTCAACCTTGGAAAAGCCAATATTGGATTCGTCAAGTGATGGATCGCCTTTATACAGCGACTCCCGATGGATATTGTGGTGATGAGGACAATGGTCAGACTTCCGCATGGTATGTGTTCTCAGCGATGGGTTTCTATCCTGTATGCCCTGGTTCTGGTCAGTATGTATTGGGTACTCCTTACTTCAAGAGCATCAAGGTTAACTTGGAGAATGGAAAATCTATTGACATCCAGTCCGATGGAAAGGGATGTTATGTCAATGGCATGAAGTTGAATGGCAATGCTTACAATCATAATTATCTTAATATGAGAGATCTCATGCAAGGTGCCTCTATCCAGTTCAACCTGTCGGAGCAACCCAATAAGCAAAGAGGTACGCAAGCAGAGGACGCCCCATATTCTTTCACGAAGAAATCATAAATAACATATAAAGATGAAAAAGAAAATATTTCAATTGATGTGCTTGGCTGTCTCTGTGTTCTCATTGACGGTGACGGCAGCACCTAAAAACTATGCAGACTATGTGAACCCTTGGATTGGCACGGGTGGTCATGGTCATGTGTTCTTGGGTGCCAATGTGCCATTTGGTTATGTCCAGTTGGGACCAACGGAACGTAACCAAGGATGGGATTGGTGCTCTGGTTATCATTATAGCGATTCTGTGCTGGTAGGCTTTGGACACCAGCACTTAAGCGGTACTGGTATCGGAGATTTGGGTGACGTGGCTTTCTTGCCATTGAATGATGCAAACCAAACTCTGATTAAGTTCTCTCATGACAATGAGACTGTTTATCCTGGTTATTATGCCATCAAGTTGCAGAACCCTAATGTCTTCGTGGAGCTTACCGCTACCCAACGTGCAGGTTTCCACCGTTATACATTTGGTGCGAACCAAGACAAGGCGATGTTAGCTATAGACTTGATACAAGGTATCGGGTGGGATGCTGCAAAGGATTATGCGCTTACCCAAGAGTCGGACACTCGTCTTGTAGGTCATCGTTTCTCCAAGGGATGGGCTAATGACCAGAGGGTATTCTTCGTCGCAGACTTCTCACAAGCTGTAAAAATGGAAGAAGCAGGCAAGGGAAGATGGGTGATTACTGCTGCAGATGTAACCAAGCCATTGTTGGTAAAGGTAGGTTTGTCTGCTGTCAGCGTTGCCAATGCCAAGGAGAACTTGTCGGTAGAAATTCCTGCATGGAACTTTAATGGTGTCGTTGCCCAAGCCAAGGATACTTGGAACAAGGCATTGTCGGCTATAGACATTGAGACAACAGACTCTGTAAGCCGAGAGATTTTTTACACGGCTCTTTTCCATACAATGACCGCTCCATCTGTATTCTCGGATGTAAATGGCGAGTATCGTGGTGCCGATGGCAAAAACCATAAGGGCAACTTCACTAACTATACTACTTTGTCTTTGTGGGATACTTACCGTGCGGCTCATCCTCTCATGACTTTGATCCATCAAGATATGTTGCCTGATATGACGCAGACCTTTATCAATATCTATCGCCAGCAAGGTAAGTTGCCAGTATGGCATCTGATGGGTAACGAGACCGACTGTATGGTTGGTAATCCTGGTATCCCTGTATTGGCTGACATGGTATTGAAAGGTTTTGTGAAAGACAAGGAAGGTGCTTTCGAGGCTATGAAGAAATCTGCCATGCTTGATGAGCGTGGCATGGGCTTGCTCAAGCAATACGGTTATATCCCTTATGACAAACATCCTGAGATGGAGACGGTGGCAAAGGGACTGGAATATGCTTTGGCTGATGATTGCATAGCCAAGGTTGCCAATATGCTTGGCAAGAAAGAGGATGCTAAGTATTTCGCCAACCGTGCAAAGGCATATAGTAAATATTTTGATAAGAAGACTCAGTTTATGCGTGGCTTGGGTTCTGATGGCAAGTTCCGCGAGCCGTTCAGTCCATTCAAGGCTATTCACCGCCAGGATGATTACACAGAGGGCAATGGCTGGCAGTATACATGGCTTGTGCCTCATGATGTCCATGGATTGGTTAATCTCTTTGGAAGTGAGAAAGCATTTACTACTAAGCTCGACTCTTTGTTTATTGTAACAGGCGACTTAGGTGCTGAGGCTTCTCCTGATATTTCTGGTTTGATAGGTCAGTATGCACATGGTAATGAGCCAAGTCATCATGTATTGTATATGTACAACTATGTTGGTCAGCCATGGAAAGCAGCTCGCTTGCTCCGTCAAACTATGTCGGAGATGTATAATGCAGACTTCGATGGCTTGAGTGGCAACGAGGATGTAGGTCAGATGTCAGCTTGGTATGTCCTTTCTTCCATGGGTCTCTATCAGGTAGAGCCTGCTGGTGGAAAGTATATCATAGGTTCTCCTATCTTTAACAAGGCAAGTATGAAGGTAGGTTCCAAGACCTTTACTGTAAAGGCTGTCAACAATAGCAAGGAGAATATCTATGTACAGTCTGCCCGCTTGAATGGTAAGCCATATACAAAGTCTTATATCATGTATGGCGATATTGCAAAGGGTGGCACTTTGGAACTTCAGATGGGTAACAAGCCATCTGCTTGGGGAACAAAGAAAAGTGATCGTCCATAATATTGCATATTAGGAATAAATAAAGGAGAGGTTAAGTTATTTTGATTTAACCTCTTTTTTTATTTCTATCTAACAAGGATGTTATTAAATAAAGAAAAGACTGATAATCAAACGATTATCAGCCTTTCTATGTACCCAGACCCGGGATCGAACCGGGATGGATTGCTCCACTGGTGTTTGAGACCAGCGCGTCTACCGATTCCGCCATCTGGGCGATTGCGAGTGCAAAGGTACTAATAAAATTTGAACTGACAAACTTTTTAGCGAAAAAGTTTCGAAAAAAATGCTTTTTATGGATTGAAAGGCTAAATTTTTGTTGTTTTTCGCCTTTATTGTATTAAAATGTAGAAAAATCCTTGGTATCTTCAGTATTATTTCCTAATTTTACACATGAATTAGAGAACTAACTTTTAAGATTCAAGTTATGACAAAAAACAATAATAACAACTATTGTGTAATTCTTGCAGGAGGAAAAGGTAGACGATTATGGCCGTGTAGCCGTAGTGGATATCCTAAACAGTTTATAGATTTTTTCGGTGTAGGAAGAACACAGTTGCAGCAGACTTACGACCGCATGGTGAAAATAGTACCTGCAGACCATATATTTATCAACACGAATGAAAGTTATATAGAATTAGTCAAAGAGCAATTACCTGATGTCCCTGATGAACGGATCATGGCAGAACCGATTCATCGCAATACTGCTCCAAGCATGGCTTGGGCAAATCATCGTATTTCTATGATTGATCCCCAAGCGTGTATCATGGCGACTCCTTCCGATCAAGCGGTGTTTGATGAGGATGCTTTTTGCAAGAATGTTCTTGAAGGATTGGC
The DNA here is from genome assembly GCA_934281565.1 of uncultured Prevotella sp. GTDB lineage: Bacteria > Bacteroidota > Bacteroidia > Bacteroidales > Bacteroidaceae > Prevotella. The sequence continues at coordinate 23,214 of CAKQXI010000003.1, read as the reverse complement.
TTTTGTGGCAAAGAACAATTGCTTTATGACAATGGGAGTAAAACCTACTCGCCCAGAGCCTGGGTATGGTTATATCCAGTTGGGGGATGCGGTCACGGACAACTTGTATAAGGTGCAATCGTTTACAGAAAAGCCAGAACGTGACTTTGCAAAGATATTTGTGGAGAGTGGGGAGTTCTATTGGAATACAGGCTTGTTCTTAAGCAACGTCAATTATCTTCGTGAGTGTTTCTCCAACCTGTTGCCACCTGTGCTTCGCACTTTTGATGAGAAGAACCCAGAGTTCAGTGTAGAGGCGGAGAATGCTTATATGAAAGAGAATTTCCCCTCATATCCTAATATCTCCGTTGATTTTGGCATCTTGGAGAAATCTCCTAACGTTTATGTCATGAAGTGTGATTTCGGCTGGGCAGATTTAGGCACTTGGCATAGTATCTATGAGGCTATGCAAAAAGGAGATGATGATAATGTGATTATCGATAGCGATGTGATGCTTGAGGATTGCCATAACAATGTCATCAAGTTGCCAAAGGGAAAACTCGCCGTGTTGAATGGCTTGGATGGATACATCGTTGCGGAAAAAGACAATGTGTTGTTGGTTTGTCGCAAGGAAGATTCTTCTGCATTGGTTCGTAAGTACGTCAATGAAGTACAGATGAAGAAAGGAGAAGAATTTATATAGAATTTAGGGGTAATAATGCTTACACTTACAATTACAGTTTATTTTTCCGCTCCATCACCCAAGAGGGTATAAGAGTGTTTATTATTTTTATATTTATATATATAATATTATATATATAAATATAAACTTCTATTCTCCTTATTTTACCCCTCGGAAAATCGAACTGTAATTGTAAGTGTAAGCGATTAGTTAACAAATCTAACTCATAGTTTTATCTCTCCCAAAACTATGAGTTATAATATTAGAGATTTTGGAATTCAGCATAAATCTTGTTGGATATTTCCTTGAATTCTTCCTCGGATAGCTTCAAGTGCTCTTTGCGGAAGTCAACATCTGTCTCATTGTTCATAGGGATGAGATGAATGTGGGCGTGAGGCACTTCCAACCCTAATACGACTTGAGCTACTTTCTTGCATGGGAAAGCAGCTTTGATAGCCTTGGCTACTTTCTTGGCAAAGACTTCAAATTCCGCCAAGTCGCCATCTTCCATATCGAAGATATAGTCTACCTCTTTACGAGGAATAACCAACGTATGTCCTTTAGCCACAGGACTGATGTCTAAGAATGCGTAGAACTTATCGTTCTCGGCGCACTTGTAGCTGGGGATTTCACCAGCAGCTATTTTAGTGAATATTGTTGCCATAGTCGTTCTGTTATGAGTTATGCAATGGAAATCTTGTCAATGCGGAGCTTGATGACGCCACGAGGGATCTTGATTTCAGCGATGTCACCTACTTTCTTGTTGAGCAATCCTTGTGCGATAGGAGTCTTGATGGAAATCTTGCCTTCTTTCAAGTTAGCTTCGCTCTCACTTACTATCGTATAAGTCATCTTAGCTTTGTTAGCCATGTTGGTCATCTCAACCTTGGATAAAATCTGCACAGTGTCAGTGCTGAGGCGACTGGTATCAACTATTTTCGCCTCTGCGATGGTGAGCTTGATCTTATTGATTTTATCTTCAAGATGAGCTTGAGCCTCTTTTGCGGCATCATACTCTGAGTTTTCACTTAAGTCACCCTTGTCACGGGCTTCAGCAATTGCGGCTGATGCCTTGGGGCGTTCTACAGAAACGAGCTGTTTCAGTTCTGCCACGAGTTTATCGTAGCCTTCTTGTGACATGTAAGCCATAATTCTTGTATTTAATGTTATTAATAAATTAATAATATGTTCGGAAAGACATATAAAATACAGAATTCCAGCGCTTGTCATGCACTGGAATCCTGTACCCTCTTATCCAATATTTAAAATTCTGCTTGCAAAGATAGGACTTTATTTCTGAATTGCCAAACCTTTTTCGATTAAATTTCTTAAAAATGACTTCTTTCTCGCATTTTAGTTCTTTTTTATCCGTTTAATCATCTTTTGGTATCCTTTTGGGGTTCAATGTAGCCGCCCTTGTTTTTGATATATTGTATTAACTGGTTAAAAATCTGATTATTACAAAGTATTTCCTCATTGCCTGTCATAATCATCTGTTTCCTTGCTCTCGTTATGGCGACATTGAGCTTACGGTCTATGACCTTGCCGTTTTCCACAAAACTGTTGGCGGACAAGAACTCCAGTTGCCAGTAGTTCTGTATGGTGAAACTATAGATGATAACATCACGCTGGCTACCTTGGTAACGTTCCACAGTGTCAATGCTGATTTTCTCCAACTCTGGGATGTTTAGTTTCTCTATTTCTTTCCTTATCATAGCTATCTGGTTACGGTAAGGAACAATGACACCTACCGTTTTCTTGCAATCGAACTCTTTGCCATAGAAACGGTATATGCGTTGCAATGTTTTCGTTACGATGACAGCTTCGGAGATGTTGACTTTGTCCGAAATGTTGGGTTCCTTGCAGAATTCCGATGGAATGAAGATCATCCGATGTGTCTTGAGCATATCGTCGAAAGTATCAATGGAAGGCAAGTCGTATCGTAGTTTGTCTTCCAATTGGTGAGGACATGGGACGGGTTCCAGCTTCTCTTTCTGATAGAACATCTGGTTAGGGAACTCAGCTATCTCAGGATGCATCCTGCCTTGGTAACGTAAGATACCGATGAAGTTATTGCGATGCTCACGTTCTTCCCAATGGATGAGGCGTTCAAAAAGAGAGTTGCGACAGTTGGTGAGGCAGATGCCTGTCAGTAGTTGGTTGTCATTGACAGAAGACTCTTCTTCACTTTGCTGAACTACGGCAGGCAATTGTTTGTAATCGCCAATGAGGATAAACTTATCGACAGTAGAAAGCAATCCTATAAGGTTTGGCTCCAATATCTGGCTCGACTCATCGATGATGACTAACTTGAAACGCTTCAATGTGAAAATAAACGGTTTCGATGTTATCATCGAAGTTGTTCCTACGATTACTCTGGTCTTTATAATATGCTGTTTGATAGCTTCGAGCTTGGGACATTCGGCTATGGCTTTCTCTATGAGATAAGGTCGGAAACGCTCATCGCAAGAGAACTCATTGCCCAAGCGAAGAAAAGGAATGCCTGTGTCCACAAGCATCTCACAAATCTCATCCACTGCTCGGTTGGTATAGCTCATCAAAAGGATGGAAGATGCGGTATTGCCATTTGAGACTTCTGGCTCAGTCCCGTCATTGAGGGCTTCTTGCACCATGAACTTCAAGGCACGGCTGGTCTTTCCTGTTCCCGGAGGTCCTACGAGCAGGAAATAATCTTGGGCTTGTTTCGCCTTGAGAATGATGTCATCAAGAAACTTATCATAGTGTTGGGACAGCGTAATGGAAGACTCTCGTCGAGGTTCTCGCTGACCGAGCAATAAGTCACGCTTTTCTTGTGGCGCACAAATAAACTGGTGCAAGGCACGGATACTTCCGCCAGTGGATGCATCAGTCGTAGCGTGCTCGATGGCATACGGCAATTGAGTGCTGAAGATGTTTGCATTCTGCTGACCATCGCAAAGATGTACCGTCAGCTCATGTGTATGTATTTCTTGTAATATGCCTTTATATAAAATGGCGGTTCTTACATCAGGTGTTTCTTTTCGTTTATAGGCATAGAGATAAATCATGTCGCCCATACGGAAGTTGGGCAAGAAATCCTTGCCTTGGTCTGGTACGCTTAACGTGATGGTATCATAACCATTATATTCACTGCTTTTCTCTTTTTTGATGATATGTAAATCGGTATAGATATTGCCTGCATCCTTTTTCTCGGCAAGGGGCATGGTCCATAGGTCACTGCTTGAAGTGTTGGTTCCTTCTTGTGCTCCCACCTTTGAGATCATTTGTTCTCGCAACACGAATGTCATCATCTGGCAATAGTATGCTTTCTCCAAGGGTGAAAGACGATGGAGTGGAGTTGTGATTTCTTCGATTTGTGGCAAGAGATATTGCTTGTAAAAGAAGTTGTCTATGCCATTCACGTTCAGTACTTGGGGCGTAAACTCGTCCAAGCATTGTTCAAATCCTTCTTTGGCTATGTTGAAAGAGGTCGCAACCAACTCATTGCGGTATTGGATAGCTTCTCTGAAAAGTTGTTGGTAATAGGCTACTACCATTAAACCGTTTTGAGGCTGGTATTTAGAGTAAAGTAGGCGGATGTCTATGCGATTGTCGCTTAGGTGGAAGTTATGGCGTAAGACCCCATAATAAAGTAACAACTGGACATAATGAGGCTCTAACTGAAAACCATGATAGTTGGAGTCTGCCCGATGGTTTTCTATGTTTAAGTTGCGACCTGATTTTTGTTCTACCAACAATTTGTAGTCTGTAGTCATCAAGTCCACGCGTCCTTGTATACCAAGTGCCTCGCAAACAAAAGAAGGTTCAAGAATGGCTTTCTTCCGTTCATAAATTGCCTCTTTCCTGGCAGAGATGGTCTTGGCTTGTGAAGCCGTACGAGGAAACAGAATGTCTACGACCTGTTGCAGGTTATAGGCTTGTTGGTTGGCATCGTTATAAAACTTCTTTGGGTTAAAATATGCGCAAGTGCAAAACTCCAAGGCTTTTTCCTTGAAATTGTTCTTGATAGTATCGTTCACATTGTAGTGACCATGCGTGTTGATGATGTCGTCAAGGGCAGCACCAGCAAAGTTTCCGAGCAAGGTTGCTTGAGTGTTGGCTCTGGGTTTCATCATGTTGAGCAAGTAGAGCAATGGATGGTGTCCATACTCCGTGAAGCAAGCGGCAATGCTACTGATGTCAATGAGATAGTCTGGCTCCAAGACTATCAGTCGAGGAGTGATAATAAGTTTCCTTACTTGATTGTCAAGCAAGTTGAGCTGCATCCCAACCTTTAATAACTCACAGATATAAGTGTGATTGACGTTGTTGCTTTCATCCTTCAAGCAGACCTTGTATTCCTCGTTGTCGGCATCTTGGTCGATATTGACATATATGAAATCAGCATCCCAGTCCTGGACGATGCAACGAATATAACGTTTATTGATGTTTAGCCCTTTTGTATGGGGGCGATTGGTGTGCGGTATCAATGTTACAAGCTCGTGCGGTATGTCCGTATGGAATACAGTCGAGACCAATAGACATAAGGCGCGTGCGTCATAGTGTAAGTCATCGCTGGAAAGTGCTTCTTGCCCATTGCTATGACGACGCATCGTCTGGATGGCAATCTTGTCAGAAATGTTGATGCCATGTGCTTTGCAGAGATAGTCTACTTGTGAGAAAAGGTTGCCAAAAGATTGATGTGTATTCTTTACACCTTCATGGCAACATAGGATGAGCGTGTCGTGCATCATCTTGTTGCGTATCCTTGGCTCTATGTCTGGCAAGGTCAATATGTCCTTAATCCTATGGAATAGTTCTTCCGCTGATATGTTTTGAATCATGGGGACAAAGTTACAACTATTTATGGGAAGAACAAAATAAATACATGACTAAGTTATATGGAAGGAGTTATAATCAACCGCCAATTGCCGTTTTTCTCAGAACGTTGGATATAACCTTTTGTCATAAGCTGCTTAATCTGCTTGTTTGTTGCGGTCAGATTAATTCCAACCTCTTGCGACAATCTTTCTCTTGTTATGTCTGGATAAGCTGACATCAAGTTGAGGATTTTGCTTGTAGTGGCAGCACGGAAAGCAACTCGCTCACCATCAAACCACCAAACGTTGTTTCCTCTTTCTGTCAAGAACCGTATGTCATAGTTCACTTCCTCTACAAACAGATTTGTAAAGTAAGTCAAGAACTGCTGTATTTCTCGTTTTGAGGCATGGGCACCTAATGATGGTGTTGCACCCACCGTAAGGTCGGTCTTGTGAAGTGCTTCTAAATACTCATTCTTCTTTCGACTTCTCACCACTATCATTGGGTAGCCATGACGAGAAAGGATATAGTTTACCATCATTCTGGCTATGCGACCATTTCCATCCTCAAAAGGATGAATGCGTATGTATCGATAATGGAATATGGCAGCAAGCTCTACGGGACTAAACTTTCCAGATAATTCAGCTTCATTATACCAATTCACAAGGTCGGTCATTAAGGCTGGTGTTTCTTCTGGCGAAGCATACTCAAAGCGTTCACCATATCGTGTAATCACACTATTGGGGCGTGTCTTGTATTGCCCTGCATGAATTACATAGCTGGTGATTTCACCCCCAGGAAGATTTCGATATACAGTATAGTCCTCACGCAAAAGAGTCTTGTGCAATGTGCGGATGAAGTTTTGGGTCAATGGAATATCTTTAAGTTGCGCCTCTTCTCGCATCATCTTCAAGCCAACATTGCTGGCGGTCATCTCTTGCACATCTCGTACCTCTGCCTCACCTACTATTTTTCCAAATAGCAACAATATCTCCGTTTGACCATATGTTAGCGTGTTACCTTCAATATGGTTACTGTTATAGTTGAAGTCTATGGTGAACCTACGACTCAACATTTCTTGGTCTCGTTCCGAGAGAGGTTGTAATGCATTCCATCGGCTCATTATTTCTTGAACTTTATCCATTATAGATTAAAATATTATTTGTATTTTTGCAAGAAAACGTTCAAAAAGGTGGACACCGTTCACCTTTTTAGGCATTTTCTTGTAAATGTTACTTATATCATATTGATGCAAAGATAAAGAAAAAAGACGAGGATATATTCATTATGGACATCTTTTAAGTATGTTTCACAATAAAAATATATGACTATTGCCCGCCGAGTCGCTCAAAGAATGTAATGATCTCCTCAAAAGTCTTGAATTCGTCACTTCCGTACTCAATGTTCGTTCCCATGAAGTCCTTGCAGGGATGTGAGTCGATGAAGTAATCACCGTATAAGAGGTTTTTCTGATTGACAAAGAGCACATGGTTGTATGCTGGTGTTGACAGGTATTCTTCCACCCAGTCTTGTACTTCTTGGATTGAGGCGTGGTTGTTGGTTGGCGCAGGTGCCACAATGTATACATGATAATGCTCGATGAGCATCTCGTAAGCCTTGTGCATACTGCTGGTAGGATTGCCATAACTGTCGTGCAGAGCATCGAAAGCAATGTAAACGATAGGGCGTTCCTTGCCATTCTGCTTGTCATCAATCCATCGGATGACAGGTGAGAGATAATGAAGCGCAATCTTATCGATGAGACGATGCTCACCATGAAAACGAATGGCATTTGGATAGTGCTCATGGAAAAGGTCAAAGGTATGTACCACAGGGTCTTTGTCACCAAACAAGCCATATACTCGTGCTTGTTCTTCAGGAGTGATATTGTTGAAACATTTGGCGGTGATGTCACGATATTCCTTGATGAGACCTTTGGTTACCATCAATTCCATTACGCCGTCTTTCCTTGGATTCTGGAATTCTTGCTTGCCAGTCATGCTACTCATGGTGTTGCCCATCTCAAAGGCAGGATTGACAAGAATTCTATCTGTACCATGAAGCATTTCCGTGAACATACCTCCCATGGAAGTTCCGATAATCAAGTCAGGCTTCTCTGTCTCTTGCATTTGGCAAAGCATTTCCATGGCTTCCACAGGATGTACTGGTATGTCTTCGGCAACGAGTGTGGCGTTAGGCATGAGTTCTTGCAACATCTTGACCGTGCCGCTCTGCCCTGATGACAGGAACCCATGTACATACATAATCTTTTTCCCAGACATCAAGTCGGGAAATTGCTTGGTATATTGATTTTCCATACTGCAAAAGTACACTAATTTGGAGATAATGCAAAATAAATAGTCATGAAACTTTCATGATTGCGAAAAAAATATTAATTTTGCACCGTAAAAATCATCATAGCAATGAATACACATACAAATGCTAATCCTGGGTTGATTTATGGTGTAGATGAAAGACCGCCCTTACGTGACACTTTCTTTGCTGCCATACAGCACTTACTTGCCATCTTTGTGGCAATCATTACCCCTCCTCTCATCATAGCTAAGGCTATGAACCTTGACCTTGCCCTTACGGGTTTCCTTGTGTCCATGTCTCTTTTTGCATCTGGTCTTGCCACTTTTGTACAATGCCATCGTATAGGCAAGGTAGGCTGCGGACTCCTTTGTGTGCAAGGCACAAGTTTCTCATTCATCGGTCCTATCATTGCCATTGGTACGGTTAGTGGACTGCCAACCGTCTTCGGTGCTTGTATCTTGGCTGCCCCTGTCGAAATGATAGTGAGTTGTACGTTCCGTTATCTTCGTAGAGTGATAACTCCCTTGGTGAGTGGTATCGTCGTGATGCTCATTGGCTTGACATTGATTAAAGCTGGTGTCACTGCCTGTGGAGGAGGTAATGCAGATGCACCAGACTTTGGTAGTATGCAGAACTTATTGGTGGCGGCTATAGTCTTGGTATGTGTCATCCTTTTTAATATTTCCAATAATAGGTACTTGCGCATGAGCAGTATCTTCTTAGGCGTTGTCGTTGGCTATATCGCTGCTTTCGCCATGGGAATGGTGGATATGACAGCTATTGATACTTCTACATTGGGCAATTTCTATGTGCCGATTCCGTTTAAGTTAGGCTTTCAAGTCAATGTTTCCTCTGTGATAGCGATAGGTATCGTCTATCTGGTAACAGCTATTGAGGCAACTGGCGATGTTACGGCAAACTCCATGATCTCTGGCTTGCCAGTGGAGGGCAAGGACTATGTGAAGCGTGTCTCTGGCGGTGTGATGGCAGATGGTGTCAATTCCGCTTTGGCTGGTATCTTCAGTAGTTTCCCAAATTCTATCTTTGCACAGAACAATGGTATCATCCAACTTACGGGTGTAGCGAGTAGATATGTAGGTTATTTTATCTCAGCATTGCTTGTCTTGTTGGGCTTGTTCCCTGTTGTAGGCATAGCGTTCTCCTTGATGCCTTCGCCAGTATTGGGAGGCGCGACACTCTTGATGTTTGGTACGGTAGCAGCCGCAGGTGTGCGCATCGTTGCTTCCCAAGAACTTGACCGTAAAGCTATCCTCGTGTTGGCTTGTAGCTTGTCTTTCGGCTTGGGCGTGGAATTGATGCCCAGTGTGTTGCAGGATATGCCAGATAGTGTCCGTACCATTTTCTCCAGTGGTATCACTACAGGTGGATTGGTAGCCATCATAGCAAATATCATATTGAATGGCTTTGGTAGTACAAACGAGAAAGAACATATTAAATTCAAGTAAGGATGGATTTATTGAAGGAAAGAATTATGAAGGAAGGCAAATGCTTTCCTGGTGGAATCCTAAAGGTGGATAGTTTCGTGAACCATCAGATGGATCCTGTGTTGATGATGGACTTGGCAAAGGAGTTCGTGCGACTGTTCAAGGATACTCCAATCAACAAGATTGTTACGATAGAGGCGAGCGGTATCGCTCCTGCTATCTTGGTGGGTTACCTGTTGAAGTTGCCTGTGGTATTCATCAAGAAGAAGACTCCAAAGACCATGACCGACCGTTTGGTTTCCGTGGTCCACTCCTTTACCAAGGACCAGGACTATACCGTATGTGTCAGTGCAAGTTTCTTGAGCAAGGATGATCATGTGTTGTTCATTGATGATTTCCTCGCCAATGGCAATGCCTCCAAAGGCGTGATGGACTTGTGCCGTCAAGCTGGTGCTACGATTGAGGGCATGGGCTTCATCATTGAGAAGGCTTTCCAGCATGGTGGCGATGTGCTCCGTCAGAATGGCATTCGTTATGAGGCACTTGCAACCATCGAAAGTCTTGATAACTGTAAGATAGTATTACGATAAATAATATGGTGCTATTTCAGAATTCCTGCGGCATATTCTCCCATGAGCTTATAGCCTGCAGGGTTCGGATGTAGCCAGTCTCCACTTTGGTATTCTCGTTTCATACGACGGTCGTCCATAGGGTCTTGTAATAATTTTGCGAAATCAAGAATACCATTTACATTTTTAGCTTGGCTGCGTATCCATTCATTGACTGTTTGGCGTGCTGCTTCATGGAATGGAGTGTAATAGCCAGCACCTCTGAATGGTGTGATGGTAGCAAGATATACTTTCATTTGGTGGGCTTTTGCTTTTCTTATCATGACTTGGTAACATTCGATAAGTTGGCGGGCTATGACCTCACTGTTACCTCTCGCAGCTCCTATGTCATTCACCCCTTCAAAGATGATAACTTTCTTTACTCCAGCTTGACCAAGGATGTCTCTGTCAAAGCGTTCCTTTGCCAAGGTACCAAAACCTCCAGGTACGGTAACTCGGTTGTTGCCAATCCCAAGGTTTAGGATCCCAAGGTTGGTAATCTTATATTTCAATTGAAGCATATCCGACATGATGTCAGGCCATCTGTTCTGTCCATTGTCTGTTGTTCCTTTGCCATCGGTGATGGAGTTCCCTATGATGGCGATGGCATTCATGTCCGTTCTCATGGTATATACATCGATGCCACTGATGTTGTACCAATGGTTTTCCCGAAAAGCCTTGCTAAAGTCCGAATGGGCGTTCGTCACGCCTTTCATGATATAAGAGGTAGTGCGAGAACCCATGTGGACGGTAGGAACGGTAGGGGCGGAAGTATAGTTGATGGTGATAGCCACTCGCTCCAAGTTCTTGAGGTTAAACGCCAAGGCATCGCTCACAATGGATTTTCCCGCAGGAATGGTAGCCTTATAGCTGTCACCAAACTTCAAGTATTTAGCAGTCTTGGCATCAATGGCAAAAGAATCCTTGGCGTGGGCAATATAGACAGAGCGGATAACGACTGGTTGCATACTATATATGTTGCTAAGTTTCAGTCGGATGACATCTCCACCAATCGATACTTTCACGATTTGCCTTACCGATCGGTTTGTCATATTATTGTTGTAAGGCATATAAGCCTTTACGACAGTTTGTGGAGCCGTAGCCCAAGTTCCTATCCAATTCTGTGCAGTGGCGTGTGTCATTATTGCGCAGAACAATACAATCAAAGCAATAATCTTTTTCATCATGGCGGCAAAGGTAAAAACAATCTACGACATAGCCAAATATAGATGACTTTTTTAATGAAAATCCAAATATATAAGCAGTAATGATGTAATTTCAATGATATTTTGTAATTTTGCAGTCGTATGAAGACCATTCAACCGATATTGACCATTACAGGTTCCGACAGTACAGGTGGTTCGGGCGTGCAAGCGGATATTAAGACAATATCCGAGTTGGGAGGCTATGCCGTTTCTGCGATTACTTCCATCACAGTGCAGAATACCTTGGGTATCCAGGAATTCTTTGATGTTCCTGCCGAGATAGTGTCGGGACAGATAGAAGCCATCATGAATGATATTCAACCTACGATAGTCAAGGTGGGTATGATTCGTAAGGTCGAGACCTTGGATGTAGTGATAGATGCGCTCACAAAGTATCGTCCCGATTATATCATCTATGCCCCTGCCATTTGGTCAAGCAATGACGATGCACTGATGACCGAGGATGTGGTGAGCCAAATCAAATATCGTCTGTTGCCTTTGTGCTCCGTCATCGTGGCAAGGAAGAAAGAGAATGACATCATCTTGCAAGATACCAAGCAGTTGAGGATAGCAGAGGGAAAAGGCTTGAATGTGTTCATGCTTGACAATGAGAACTCACATGGATTGACCAATCGGTTCTCGTCCGCCCTTGCGGTATATCTGAACCAAGGCAAGGCGATGGAGCAAGCCTTGGCTATGGCTCGTGACTTTATCAATGTGGAACTGGCACGAGAAAGTAATCTGCAGGGTAGGAGTCCAGAGCTTTATAACCAATTCATATCGCAAGTGGTCAACTTTTGTCGCACTTACAGCGATGTGCATTTCTATGCCGACCAGCTCAATGTGAGCAGTCGTTACCTTGCTCAGGTTACCCGTCGTATATCGGGCAAGACACCGAAAGCCATCATCGATGAATATATTGTCAAGGAGATAGAGCGAGAGTTGACCACTACGACTCATACAGTGCAGGAAATCGCTAATATCTTCGGTTTCTCATCTCAAGCGCATCTTACTAAGTTCTTCAAGAAAATGAAGGGTGTTACCCCCAGCCAATTCCGTCATGATGCTTTCTGAAAGTACTTCCTTTAGGTCTAACGAAGCACTTTATATAGGTCTAATGAAGTGCTTTATATAGACCTAACGAAGTATTTTATATAGGGGTAAGACAGTACTTCATTAGACCTATATAAAGTATATTATGATACCTCCATAATATATAATATGACACTTCCATAATATATAAAATGAGAGCAAAAGAATATACTTTCTTGGGCCGTCATTTTATACAAAATGATGTAAAGTTTATAATAATCGGAACTTTTTTTCTGTATTTCGGCAAAAAACATTTCCTTTGCAGCCAAATAACAATAAAACAATAGAATTATGGCAGAAAATAGACAAGAATTGAACCGCAACTTGGCTCAGATGCTCAAGGGTGGTGTGATTATGGATGTAACAACTCCAGAACAGGCAAAGATTGCCGAGGCAGCAGGTGCTTGCGCAGTAATGGCTTTGGAACGTATTCCAGCTGATATTCGTGCAGCAGGTGGTGTATCTCGTATGAGCGACCCAAAGATGATCAAGGGTATTCAGGAGGCAGTCTCTATCCCTGTTATGGCTAAGTGCCGTATCGGTCACTTCGCTGAGGCTCAGATTCTTCAGGCTATCGAAATCGACTATATCGATGAGAGCGAGGTGCTTTCTCCAGCAGATAACGTATATCATATCGACAAGACTAAGTTTGATGTGCCATTCGTTTGTGGTGCAAAGAACTTGGGTGAGGCTCTGCGCCGTATCGCCGAGGGTGCTACGATGATTCGTACCAAAGGTGAGCCTGGTACTGGTGATGTAGTTCAGGCTGTTACCCATATGCGTATGATGCAGAGCGAGATCAAGCGTTTGACTTCTATGAGCGAGGACGAACTTTATGAGGCAGCTAAGCAGTTGCAGGCTCCTTACGAGTTGGTTAAGTACGTTCATGAGAACGGAAAGTTGCCAGTAGTAAACTTCGCAGCAGGTGGTGTGGCTACTCCAGCTGATGCTGCTTTGATGATGCAGCTTGGTGCTGAGGGCGTATTCGTAGGTTCTGGTATCTTCAAGAGTGGTAATCCTGCCAAGCGTGCCCAGGCTATCGTAAAGGCTGTTACTAACTATAATGACCCTAAGATGTTGGCTGAGTTGAGCGAGGATCTTGGTGAGGCTATGGTTGGTATCAATGAGCAGGAAATTGCGCTTTTGATGGCAGAAAGAGGTAAGTAATGAATATTGCAGTATTAGCATTACAAGGTGCCTTTGCCGAGCATCGCCAGAAGTTGGCTCAGCTCAGTGTAGATAGTTTTGAGATTCGTCAGTTGAAGGACTGGGACCAACCTAAGGATGGTCTTATCATCCCAGGTGGTGAGAGTACCACCCAGGCGAAGCTCTTGAATGAATTAGGCTTGATGGAACCAGTGAAAGAAGCGATAGCTGCTGGTCTTCCAGTATATGGAACTTGTGCAGGCTTGATACTTCTTGCCAAGAAGATAGAGGGTGAGCCAAGCCATCGTATTGCCTCCATGGATATTACGGCTTTGCGCAATGCCTATGGTCGTCAGCTCGGTAGCTTCTATGTGGAGGCTCCGATGAAAGGTATTGAGGGCAATGTTCCGATGACTTTCATTCGTGCTCCTTATATCAAGGAAGTATGGGGTGATGCAGAGGTGCTTGCCGAGGTAGAGGGTAAGATTGTGGCAGCTCGCCAAGGTAAGCAACTTGTCACAGCTTTCCACCCAGAGCTGAATGACAGCCTTGAGATACATAAGTATTTCTTGGAAATGTGCAAGGGGTAGGATTTATATAGAAGTTAAAGAAGTTATAGAATATAGAGAATTTAAATTCTATAACTTCTTTAACTTCCATACGAAATTTGAATTCTATAATAATTCTGGAACTTGGAACAGCTTTACGCTATTGCTTCCTTTGATGAGAATGTAATGGTCTTGTGGCTGTTGTTCCTTGATGGCGGCTTTCACTTCCTCTACATCCTTGAACTTACGATAGTTGCAATCTATCTTCTCGAACTCGTCGCCAACGAGCCATACGTTTTCTAAACCTGCGGCTTTCAGTTGGTCTACGACTTTCTGATGCTCTATATGGCTTACAGTGCCCAATTCTCCCATTTGTCCGAGAATAGCCATCTTGTTTGGAACATCCATGACACGGAAGTTCTCTATCGCCGCCGCCATGCTTGATGGATTGGCGTTGTAAGCATCCACAATTAGTTTGTTATATTTGGTTTCTTCCAGTTGGGAACGATTGTTGCTGGGGATATAATTCTCGAGCGCATGGTCAATCTGTTGAGGTTTCACATCGAAGTGAAGGCCAATGCTGATGGCGGCAAGCATATTGTCAATGTTGTAAGAGCCTATGAGATGAGTTTGTACCTCATGCCACTCAAAGTCATCTGTACGCCATCGGAACTTAAGGAAAGGAGCACAAGAAACAACTTCTCCCCAAATGTCACAATCTTCACTCTTGCCATAGCAAATGAGGCGGTTGATGTTGCGTTCTTCAGCCATTTGCATAAGATGCTCATTGTCGGCATTGATAAATACGAGTGCATCATGGGCAGCAAGGAAATCATAAAGCTCACCTTTGGTCTTCTTTACTCCCTCGAAACTTCCAAAACCTTGTAGGTGGGCACGCCCCACATTGGTAATCATGCCACAGGTTGGTTCTACGTATTCCACAAGCTTCTTGATGTCGCCAGGATGGGAAGCACCCATTTCGACAACGGCGATTTCATGCTCAGGGGACAGGCGGAATAAAGTCTTTGGAACTCCGACGTCATTGTTGAAATTGCCTTGTGTGAACATGACGTTGAATTTCTCCGTAAGTACGGCAGAAACCAATTCTTTGGTTGTGGTCTTGCCATTGGTTCCCGTAATTCCCACTACTGGGATGTTGAAGTGACGCCGATGTTCGCGAGCAAGTTCCTTAAAAGTCGTGAGACAGTCATCCACAAGGATATAACGCTCGTCACTTTCCTTGGCATACTCTTTCTCATCTATGATTACATAGGCACAACCTTTTTCCAAAGCCATGTCGGCAAACTGGTTGCCATTGAACGAAGCACCTTTTAATGCCAGGAAGATGCTGTCCTTGGGACAGTCACGGCTATCTGTGGTAATCACAGGGTGCTTAAGATAAATCTGATAGAGTTCTGAAATATTCATAGTCTAAACCTATTTTTGTGCAAAAGTAATGATATTTTTGCAAAAATAGGTGGCTTTCTCGAATATTATTTCTAAATTTGCAAGAAAATAAAAGAACAGAACTCGTAATAACTATAAAATTATCGTTGTTGAAAGGAACGACGATGATAGGTGATGAACCGATGAACTATACAATCAATATCAAGGGGCACTTGATGGATTTGAGTACTCCTCAGGTAATGGGCATCCTGAACGTTACGCCCGATAGTTTCTTCTCTGGCAGTAGGAAACAAACAGAGAAAGAGATAGCCGAAAGGGCTAATCAGATCATAGCCGAAGGTGGAAGCATCATTGATATTGGTGCTTTCTCCACTCGTCCTGGTGCTGATGAAGTGTCGGAAGAAGAGGAGGGCAGACGGTTGAAGTATGCACTTGGCATCGTGCGCCGAGAACAGCCAGATGTCGCAATCTCCGTAGATACTTATCGTCCGATATTGGCTCGTAAGTGTATAGAGGAATGGGGAGCTGATATAATCAACGATGTGTCCGAGGGAGGAATTACTGGCATTGCCAATGTTCCCTTGGAACAGCAAGATGCGGAATATCCAGAGATGTTCCGAGTAGTAGGCGACTTGAAAGTTCCCTATGTATTGATGTCCGTCCAGCCAACGCTTCGTGATATGATGATAAGGTTTGCCAAGGAGGTGCAACAACTTCGTGACCTTGGAGCCAAGGACATCATCCTTGACCCTGGTTTCGGTTTTGGCAAGGACTTGAGCCAAAACTACGAGATATATCATGAGATGGAAAAGCTCTCAGTGATGGAACTGCCCGTGTTGGTAGGAATATCTCGCAAGAGCATGATATATAAGTTGCTGGGTGGTGATGCTACGACTTCCCTCAATGGTACGACCGTGTTGGATACCATTGCGTTGATGAAAGGTGCCAGCATACTTAGGGTTCACGATGTAAGGGAGGCATCGGAGGCAGTAAAGATAGTGGAGGCAATGAAATGATAGAAATAGGAATAAAGGACATCATCGACATCTTCTTGGTGGCATCAATGCTCTTTTACATCTATCGCCTGATGAAAGAGTCCCGCTCACTGAACATCTTCGTGGGCATTATGCTCTTTGTGTTGATATGGTTGTTTGTGAGCCAAGTCTTGGAGATGCGCCTCTTGGGTTCGATACTTGATAAGTTGGTAAGCGTGGGAGTCATTGCCCTTATCGTTATCTTCCAAGAGGACATACGCCGTTTTTTGTATGAGATAGGTTCGCAAAAGGGTGTGCGGAGGCTTGTTAGATTTTTCCATTCCAACAAGGAAACACAGAAGGAAGCGAACAAGGAAACGATTATGCCGATTGTTATGGCATGTATGAGCATGGCTAAGAAATATGTCGGTGCCTTGATAGTTATAGAACGAGGTGTCCCATTGAAGGATATTATGGATACTGGCGAGGAAATAGATGCCAAGATAAATCAACGGTTGATAGAAAATATCTTTTTCAAGAATTCGCCATTGCATGATGGGGCGATGGTCATATCCAACAAGCGTATCATGGCAGCAGGTTGTATCCTCCCCGTGAGTCATAACCTTGACATCCCCAAGGAACTGGGTCTTCGCCATCGTGCAGCGTTGGGTATCTCGCAAAGCAGTGATGCGATAGCCATTATCGTCTCGGAGGAAACTGGCCGTATCAGTGTGGCTATCAAAGGAGAGTTTAAACTCCGTTTGTCGGCGGAAGAACTTGAAAGTATCTTGACACAAGAAATGATGTGATTTAAGTGAAGTCTTCACTTTTTCAAGGTTTTAGCTTTTTTTACACTATTTAATAAGATGTATTTGAAATAAAATATGTACTTTTGCAAAGTGGATATAGCAATTATCTGTAGACTGAAAGTAAATATTAAATAACACATCAAGTAAAATGGATTTATTACAGCAAATTGTAGCTCGCGCAAAAGCGGACAAGCAGCGCATCGTGCTCCCAGAAGCAGAGGAGGAGCGTACTCTTAAAGCAGCCGATAAAGTATTGGCTGATGACCTTGCAGACATCATTCTTATCGGTAACCCTGCCAATATTAAGAAACTTGCCCAGGACTGGGGACTTAATAATATCGACAAGGCTACTATCGTAGATCCTGAGAACAATCCTAAAGCTGAAGAGTACGCAGAAAAACTTGCAGAACTTCGCAAGAAGAAAGGCATGACCGTGGAACAAGCTCGTGAGCTTGTTACCAAGAACAATCTCTACCTTGGTTGTATGATTATCAAGACAGAAGGTGCCGATGGTCAGATTTCTGGTGCATTGAGCACTACAGGTGATACACTTCGTCCTGCTCTCCAGATTATCAAGTGCGCTCCAGGCGTAAGTTGTGTCAGTGGTGCTATGTTGCTTATTTCTGAACAGAAGCAATATGGACAAGACGGTGTCGTTGTTATGGGTGATGTTGCTGTAACTCCTAATCCAACAGCCGATCAACTTGCTCAGATTGCTTATACCACAGCTCATACAGCCAAGGCTGTTGCTGGTATTGTGGACCCAACGATTGCAATGTTAAGTTTCTCTACCAAGGGTAGTGCCAAGGATGCAATCGATAAAGCTACAGGTAAGAGCGTTTATATCATTGACAAGGTGACTGATGCCGTAAAGATTGCCAATGAGAAATATCCTGAGCTTCATCTTGATGGTGAGTTGCAGGCTGATGCCGCCCTTGTACCAGAGGTAGCACTCAAGAAAGCTCCAGAGTCAAGCGTAGCTGGTAAGGCTAATGTATTGGTTGTTCCTAATTTGGAAGTAGGCAACATTGGTTATAAGCTCGTCCAGCGTTTGGGTGGTGCCATTGCCATTGGTCCTATTCTTCAAGGTATCGCTCGCCCTGTAAACGACCTCTCTCGTGGTTGCTCAGTAGATGACATCTACTATATGGTAGCAATTACTGCTTGCCAGGCTCAGGATGCTAAGAAAGGAGAGTAGTAAATAAGAGTTAATAGTTTATAGTTAATAGGACAATCTTGTTTGAGGCGGTTCATGCTATAAACTATTAACTATAAATTATAAACTAAAAAAGTTATACATTATGAAAGTATTGGTATTGAACTGTGGTAGTTCTTCTATCAAGTATAAGTTATATAATATGGACGACGAGTCTGTATTGGCACAGGGTGGTGTAGAGCGTATCGGTCTTGATAACGCTTTCATCAAAGTGAAGTTGCCTAATGGCGAGAAAAAGCAGATCATGCACGATATGCCAGACCACAAGGAGGGTGTGAACTTCGTGTTCAAGTGCTTGCTTGACCCAGAGATTGGTGCTATTAAGGACTTGAAGGAAATAGATGCGGTAGGTCATCGTATCGTGCAAGGTGGTGATAAGTTCAACCAAAGTGTCATCGTAGACCAGAGTGTAGAGGATGGCATTGAGGAACTTTGTGATTTGGCTCCTGTTCATAATGCAGGTCACTTGAAGGGTCTTCGTGCTGTCGATGCCTTGATGCCTGGCACTCCTCAGGTTTGTGTGTTCGACAATGCTTTCCATAGTACGATGCCTGATTATGCTTATCTCTATGCAGTTCCTTATGAGTTGTATGAGAAGTATCATGTTCGTCGTTATGGATTCCATGGAACAAGCCATCGTTATGTGTCTAAGCGTGTTTGTGAAATCTTAGGTACTGATTATAACAACTCTAAGATTATTACCTGTCATATTGGTAATGGTGCAAGTGTTGCTGCTGTATTGAATGGCAAAGTGCTGGATACTTCTATGGGCTTGACTCCATTGGCTGGTTTGATGATGGGTTCACGTTGTGGTGACATTGATGCCTCTGCCGTTACTTACTTGATGGATAAGTTGGGTAAGAAACCACAAGAAATGGCTGATTTCTTGAACAAGGAGAGTGGTGTGCTTGGTATCACAGGAATATCTTCTGATATGCGTGATGTGGAGAAAGCAGCCAATGAGGGCAACGAAAAGGCTATTTTGGCTCTCAAGATGTATGCTTATCGCATCAAGAAGTATATTGGTGCATACGCTGCTGCTATGGGTGGCGTTGATACCATCGTCTTTACTGCTGGTGTTGGTGAGAACCAGACCGACCTTCGTGCTGATGCTTGTGCTGGATTGGAATTCCTTGGTATCAAGATAAACAATGAAGTCAATGACAAGGTTCGTGGTGAGGAAGCTATCATCTCTACTGAAGACAGTAAGGTTAAGGTGGTAGTTGTTCCAACGGATGAGGAAATAGTTATCGCTCGTGACACTATGGACTTGGTGACAAAATAAAATAGAGAAATTGTTTCATAATATAGAAAAGGTGGAAGTTCCCATATAGAGAATTTCCACCTTTTTAATTATAATGATTGGTTGTTCTTTATAAGATTTTATGGCTTGCTCTCTCCCTCTACATATTCCTCGAGGAACATATGCTCACCATCATATACGGCGTAAGTAAATTGCCAGATCCAGTCACCAAGAATCATCAAACGTGTCTTCTTGCTGAGCATTAGATCAAGCTCAATATGGCGATGACCGAATAAGAAATAGTCAATATTGGTATGGTGCTGCATATATTGTTTGGCAAATCGTACAAGAAACTCTTTCTTCTCGCCCATATAAGGTGGCTCCTTGCCTTCGGCACGCTTCAATCGACTATGTTTCGCCCAGTTTAGCCCTAATGCCATTCCCCATCGGGGATGAATGGCATTGAGAAGAATTTGGCACGTACGGTTGTGGAAAACCTTGCGTAAGAACTTGAACTTATGGTCAGGATCTCCAAGTCCGTCTCCATGCGCTAAATAGAATATCTTGCCGTAAATCTCGGTGGTGATAGGCTTGTAATGCATGATAACGCCACATTCTTCTTCTAAATAGCCGTATGTCCATAAGTCATGGTTGCCAGTAAAGAAATGTACTTCCACACCCATGTCGGTCAATTCCGATAGCTTGCCAAGGAAACGGGTGTATCCCTTGGGCACTACATACTTATATTCATCCCAGAAGTCAAACATATCGCCCAATAGATAGATGGCGGCAGCCTTGTTCTTGATGCTGTCTAAGAAACGCACAAGTCGGCGTTCTTGCATTCGTCCATGTTCAATGGCAAGTGAGCCAAGGTGGGCATCGGAAAGAAAATACACATTTTTCATAAGCGTTTAGTTTTAAATTCAAGGATATGTCCGCAATGTAGGAGTCTGTTTATTCAAATCCAAGTTCCACACGAGCTTCTTCACTCATCATGCTTTGGTCCCATGCAGGTTCAAACACCAGATTGACATTGGCGGACTTTACGCCTTCAACGCTGTCTACCTTTGTACGTACATCTTCCAGGATGAAGTCTGCGGCAGGACAAGATGGCGCAGTGAAAGTCATGTCAAGATCTACATTGCCGTCTTCTTTGACATCAATTTTGTATATCATGCCGAGGTCCCAGATGTTGACAGGTATCTCTGGGTCGTAGACGGTCTTGAGTACATCAACGATCTTTTCTTCTATTTTTGTCTTTTCTTCTTGTGTCATAGTTTCCTTTTTTTTGCCTACAAAGATAGTATAAAATGAGGACAATACAAAATAAATCCCAATATATTTTCTCAGAGCTTGCCTTTGTCATGATACGAATAATACTGTCCATCGGTGACGATGACATGGTCCATGAAGAATATGCGCATGATATTGCAAGCCTTTTGTATTTGGCGAGTGAGCATATCGTCGTTTTGACTTGGTTGTGAACTGTTGCTTGGGTGGTTGTGGCATAAAGCCAGTACGGTAGCATTGTTGAGAACGGTTTCCCTCATGATGAAACGTATGTCAACGGCAGTTTCCGTATATCCACCGTGTGAAACCCTTTCCGCTTTGATGAGCTTGAAGTTCTGGTTCATCATTAAGATCCAGGCTTCTTCCACATTGAGATCTTGCATACGAGGTAGCATGAGGTCATAGATAGCTTGTGAACAGGCAATTTCTGGTCGAGTCCCAATCTTGTCCAAGGCTCGTCGTTTCCCCAGTTCGCATGCAGCGAGAAGGGTAATGGCTTTGGCTGGTCCCATGCCCTTGTATTTTTGCAGTTCGTTGATAGATCTTTTCCCTAACGTATTAAGGTTGTTGTCGCAATCGTTAAGGATACGCTTCATAAGTTCTATGGCACTTTCTTCTCGTGAGCCAGAGCCTATCAGGATGGCGCATAGTTCTGCATTGGATAAAGAAGTAGGACCGAGTTGTTCGAGTTTTTCGCGAGGTTGGTCTTCTGAGGCCCACTTCGCAATGGATAGTTTGTTGTTCATTAAAAATATTAATAAATATTGTTTTCGCTCACAACTTGTTTTCGCATTCCTTAATATTAAAAAGAGATGTTCAAGAAGTATAGAGTATTGTTATTTATAGAAAGTCTTCTTATAAGCGCTGAATTCTTTCTCTCCTTTTACGCATCTTTTCCACCAAGCCGACAAGAAGCCGCATCCATAGCCCATCAGTTGGGTGAAAGCGGCACGGATACTTAGGAAGCCAATCTTGATGCTTCTGTTCTGTTTTGCGCTGTCGGCAAACAAGGCTATGGCATATAAGGCAATCAAGAACAAGCAGATATAGGATAAGTATAGAGTACCTATACCCATGTTCATGAAATATAGGATAAGCCCAGCAACGAATAATGCAAGTGTACCGATGACGCCAAGAGTAAAGACCATAGGCAAGAGGTGTACGAGCTTAAGACTTTCTGGGTATTTCTTATAGAGATTGATACGTGCAATGCCACTGTTGTAAACCTGTCTCCAAAACTTATGGAAGTCTGTACGGCGTTTGTGCCATACCCATGCTTCCGGGAAAAGGCGACACTTGTAACCAGCCTTGAATATACGGATAGAGAAATCAATGTCTTCACCGAAGCGCATATTGGAGAAGCCATTTAGATGGAGATAGACATCTTTCCGAATACCCATGTTAAATGAACGAGGATAGAACTTGTCCATTTTCTTTTTCCCTCCACGGATACCACCTGTGGTGAAGAAAGAGGTCATGGAATACGAGATGGCTTTTTGGGTATCTGTAAATGATGAATGTGCCCTGTCAGGACCACCGAATGCATCGGTAGGCTCTCGGCTCAATTCATCACTTACAGCCTTCAGGTATCTCTCTGGCAGTACGACGTCGCTATCCAGTATCAATAGATATTCGCCTGTTGCTCTCTCGGCACCATAGTTGCGGCTTTGTCCTGGACCAGAGTTCTCCTTATAGTAATAATGTATGTCCATCATGTCCTGGTAGTGTTCGCAGATGTCTTTGCATGGTTTTTGTGAGCCATCCTCGACAACGATAACCTCGAAGTCTTTTTCTTCTTGGTGAGCAAGGCTCTCCAAAAGTTCGTTGACCTCATCGGGGCGATTGAATACTGGAACAATGATGGAATACTTCATTTTTGATCTGATAGTCGTTAGTACCGATAATATTACTCGCTTACACGACCGAGGTAACTACCGTCACGAGTGTCAATCTGGATAGTCTCGCCCTCGTTGATGAACAATGGTACACGAACCTCGGCACCAGTCTCAAGAGTAGCAGGCTTGGTTGCGTTGGTAGCGGTGTTGCCCTTGATGCCAGGCTCAGAATGAGTGATTTTCAAGGTTGTCTTGACAGGCATTTCGGCCAAAAGGATAGTACCGTCAGTTGTGTCGGTAACGACCTCAACGACATCACCTTCTTTCATGTACTGACCACCAGTAACGTTCTCTTTGGCGATAGGCACCTGCTCGAAAGTTTCTTGGTTCATGAAGATGCAACCTGTAGCATCCTCATAGAGATACTGGTAAGGACGGCGCTCAACACGTACATCTTCCAACTTGAAACCAACCTGGAAAGTGCGTTCCAATACACGACCATCGGCAACATTCTTCAGCTTGGTGTTCATAACCGTGTTACCCTTACCTGGCTTTCTGTGCTGAAAGTCGATGCAAACCCATACTTTGCCATCCATGCGGATGCAAGTACCAATCTTAA
>CAKQXI010000002.1 GCA_934281565.1 uncultured Prevotella sp. | reverse complement strand
CTGATTCAAATGTTTTCTTAATAATTCCATATTATGCTGATTTTATTATGGGTGAAAACAATTTCTCATAATGGGAATTGTCGTCATCACGGAAAATGATGGATGCGTTCTTGTCACGCTTGATTTTCTTTTCCTTGATCAAGCGTTCTTTCTCCTTGCGAATCTTGTCAAGCAGTACGCTTGCAGGTTCGTCATGAGGGTCTTGCGGTACAAGTTTGCCCTGTATCGCCCATTGTAATATGCTGTTCTTTAATTGTTTTCCGTTCATTGTTAATAATTTCAATGTATCTTTAAAAGTTATTGGACCGCCTCTGAGTTTGAATTGGTCAAGCATTGCTTGACCAATCACTGTTTCTAATTCGCCAACAACTTGTTGGCGAATTGTTGTTACTTCTCCATGCTATCCAAGAGCTGGTCAAGTTGCGCCTGTAGTTCCTCACGCTTTGGCAGATACAGTTGGTAGCGTGCCACGAACAACTGGTTGGTAATGCCTTCCATGGCATACTCCATCAGAAGCTCGTCTTTTCTTGCACCTAAAACTATACCTATTGGCGGATTATCATCTGGCTGACAAACCTCTGCCTTGAAATAATTCAAATAGAGGTTCATCTGTCCGATGTCACCATGCTTTATCTCGGCTCGTTTGAGATCTATCAAGACATAGCATTTCAAGATGCAATGGTAAAACACCAGGTCAACCTTGAATTGTCTGCTACCTATCTGCATCATGTACTGTCTGCCTACAAAGGCAAAACCACGTCCCATTTCCAACAGAAACTGCTCCATGTGGTCTTTTAGGGCCTTTTCTAAGTCACTTTCCTTGTAGTGCTTCTGTTTGGGAAGTCCTGTAAACTCAAGAATGAATGGGTCTCGGATAATATCTTGTGGGGTCTGTATTTGATGCCCTTCATTTGCAAGAGCAAGCACGCCTTCTTTATCTGTACTCAATGCAAGACGCTGAAACAGACAACTTTTCATCTGGCGTTTTAGTTCTCTTACTTTCCAACCTTCCTTGATGCATTCTTTGTAGTAGAACTGCATTTCAAGTTTGTTCTCACACTTTAAAAGTTCGTAGTAATGACTCCATGTCAATTTGTGGGACAGTGTCCCACATTTTGGAAAAGCCAAGTATAGCTTACGCATATAGGTAAGATTGGTGCGGTTAAACCCTTTCCCATTTCTTGCTATCAAATCCTTTGCAAGATTAACAAGTAATCTCTTACCATATTCAGCTCTTTGTTTTCCACCTTGCTCATACTCCACGATGTATTTACCTGTCTGCCAGTTGGCATCAAGCAATTCTGTATTTACAGCAGTGGCAGCCTTAGCTTTTGCCTCACCCCATAACGTAGTTATGTTGTCTATCAGCTTCTGATAGGTAGCATCATTGATATTTATTGATACAGACTTTTCCATATTATCTCATTGCTATTCTGAATTTGTGAGACAGCGTCTCACAAATCTTGTCATTCATCTATTTTCACCTCTATCCCCAATATGCGCTGTATCTCTGCCAAGGTCTTGTCTATCTCATGGTCGAGAGCCTTGCGCTTCTTGAAGTAATCGGCAAGCAACTCGGCTGGCGGAAGGATTTCCTCGTCTTCTTTCGGGAACTTGCAAAGGTCGAAGTTGCAATCCGTGGCTATCAAGTCCTCGACCGAATAGCAGCGTGATTTCTCATCGCCATCGGCAATGATGATTTCCTTGCGGTCGTTCCACCACTCACGGATAGGGTTGCAATGCTCCGACTTCATCGACTTGGTCTTGGAGAAATGCTTGTAGCCTTCCGGCATATCCAAGCGATAGAACCAGGTCTCCTTCGTTGAGAAACCTTCTGGAGCGTCTTCCGCTACCGTATTGTCGAAGAACAGAATGTTGGTCGCTATCGAAGTGTAAGGAGCGAAGATACTGCCTGGCAAACGGATAATCGTATGCAGATTGAAGTCTCTCAACAACTTTGTCTTGATGGCAATCTTCGTGTTGTCTGCTCCGAAGAGGAAACCATCTGGCACAATGACTGCCGCACGACCATTTTTCTTCAGGCGATACATGATGAGTACCATGAACAAGTCGGCTGTCTCGCTGCTTCGCATGTCCGATGGAAAATGTGATTTCACGTCCGACTTCTCGTTGCCGCCGTATGGTGGATTCATCAGAATGACATCAAACTTGTCGTCGTCAGTATAGTTCAACACATCCTTTGTCAGTGAGTTGTCGTGAAAAACCAGTGGTGTGTCTATGCCATGAAGCAACAGGTTGGTTACGCACAGCATGTATGGGAACTGCTTCTTCTCGATGCCGAATACCGACTGGTTGAACTTCTTACGGTCTTCTGCCGTCTTCACTTTCTTGTCCAGTTCTCCCAACCAACTGGTGATGAATCCGCCAGTGCCACATGCAAAGTCTGCCATCTTCTCTCCAATCTTTGGATTCATGATTTCTGCCATGAACTCTGTCAAGGCTCTTGGCGTGTAGAACTCACCAGACGAGCCTGCCGACTGCATTTCCTTGAGAATGGTCTCGTAAATTTCGCCGAAAGCGTGGCTCTCCTCATAGTCGCCAAGGTTCAAGCCGTCAATGACGTTAAGCACTTGGCGGAGCTGAACGCCATCCTTCATATATTGGTTGGCATCCTCGAAAGTAGTCTTCACGATGGCTTGGCGGATAGGTGTGTCTGGTGTCACCTCTATCTTCTTGAGCTTGTCAAAAAGAGTATTGTTGACGAACGAAAGCAGTTCGTCACCTGTCAAGGCATTTCCGCTACCATCATCATGCGCCCAGTTGCGCCAACGGCATTCTTCGGGAATGATTGACTTATAGTCGTCATCGTCCAATTCCCAGTCGTTCTCTTTTTCGTCATAGACTTTCAAGAACAGCATCCATGCCATCTGTTCTATACGTTGCGCATCGCCATTGATACCAGCGTCATTGCGCATGATGTTGCGTACACGCTTTACGAAGTTTGATAAACTCATATTTTGTTTTTATTTTTATGCGATATTATAGATGTTTTGTTCCAGTTCTCTTACGGCATCAAGATAGCCTTGTTTGCCACCAAAGAGCTTCACGATGTTAGCCTTGGAGCCAAGTTTGCGGAAAGGGTCGTTTTCAAGCACTGTAAGACTCTCCAACTCTGACACGCCCTCCTTGGTGTATTTATCCAATAGGGCTTCAAGAACATATCGTGCCTGTTCGCCATACTTGCTGAAAATGTCACGCTTCTTCACTTGCTCGGCTCGCTCATGCCTTGTAAGAGTCTTCTTGCCGTATGCTATATGGCAGATAAAATCAAAGTCGTCTACATCGTCCATGTTTTGGTCGTGTTTTAACGCTGTAAGGTCAATGCCGCAATCTTTAAACATTTCGGCAATGTCGGATTTTTTCTTAGTCTCTTGCCATTTGGAAGTGAAGGTGTCGATAGTTGCGTAATTGTCAATGATGCTTTTCTTCGTGTAGTCCGTTATGCTCTCTGTGCGAAGCAACTTTCCATTTGTGTCATAGACAGAGACCATCTTGTTAGTTACCCAGACTTGGCAACCATCCTTGCTAACTATTGGCTTTGGACGTGGTTCGGGGGCAGGTTCATTTATAAAACCGTCGCTTTCATCAGGCACCACGTATGGCTTGGATTCAGTTGGCTGTGGCGGATAGTTAGGGTCAATTTCTATCGGTCCATCCCACTCTGGGTCAGCAAACAAACGTGTCACGTTGCGGAAATCCATCACTGTAAAATAAGTCTTTCCCTCCTTTTCACGAAGGCGAGTACCACGACCTATGATTTGTTTAAATTCTGTCATGGAGCCTATTTGTTGGTCAAGTACAATCAATTTGGTCATCTTGCAATCAACGCCTGTTGAAAGCAGCTTGCTTGTTGTCGCAATGACGGGATATTTCTCAGAAACAGAGATGAAATAGTCCAACTTGTTTTTGCCATATTCATCACTACCAGTGATGCGAACTACGTAATCGGGATGCTTCTTGCACATGTCAGCATTGGCGTTAGTCAATGCTATGCGCATACGTTCTGCGTGAGCCTCGTCTGCACAGAACACAATGGTCTTTGCCATGCGGTCGGTGCATTTCAGATAGTTGGTTATCTCTTGTGCTACCTCACGCTGGCGGTCTTCGATGATGATATTATAGTCGTAGTCGCTATTGTTATAGGTTCTATCTTCTATCTCATTGCCATTGATGTCTCTTTGTCCTTTCACAGGTCTCCATTCGTCACCGATATTCGTTGTGACATTGATAACTTTGAATGGGGCAAGGAAACCGTCCTCTATGCCATTTTTGAGGCTGTATGTATAGACCGGTTCACCAAAGTAGCCGATACTTGACTGATACTTCGTCTCTTTAGGCGTGGCTGTCATACCAATATGCGTAGCCGAAGAAAAGTAATCCAAGATGGTTCTCCAGTTGCTATCGTCTTTCGCACTTCCTCTGTGGCACTCATCAACAATGACAAGGTCAAAGTAGTCAGGATTGGGGAATAACTCTTGGTAATTCTTGGCGTCATTCTGACCAATTAACTGCTGATAAAGAGCAAAAAACACTTTGTAGGAGCTAAGCTCTTCCAAGTGATTTTTATCCTTAGAGTAATCTATCTTGTGAATCACCTTCTCCAATGGCTTGAAATCTTGCTGGATGGATTGGTCAACCAAGATGTTGCGGTCGGCCAGATACAAGACTTTTTTCTTCAAGCCACTATTAAGCAAGCGCCATACTATCTGAAAAGCTGTATAGGTCTTGCCAGTTCCGGTAGCCATTACCAAAAGAACTCGATTTTGCTCCTTGGCTATGGCATTGATAGTGCGATTTACGGCAATGCGCTGATAATATCTTGGTGGGAAAATGTTTTGACCAGTACAAAAAGGCTGGTTGAGGGCAGCCAGTTCCTGCTCACCAAGACCTTTGCCGTCATTAGCTTCGTTTTTATACCTTTCGATGAGTTCATCTTTGGTAGGAAATTCTTCCAACGAAAAAGTTCGTTCTTTCCCTGTCAAGAAATCATGTTCTGCAAATCCTTCTCCATTAGTGCTATACGCAAACTTTACATCAAGCATTTGGGCATAAGTCATAGCTTGTTGTAAGCCGTGTGAAACAGAGTGGTTGGCATCTTTCGCTTCAACTATAGCTATCGGTGTCGCTTTGTTGGCATACAGCACATAGTCTGCAAACTTAGGCTTGTCTCGATGCACAAGATTTCCGTGCAAGTTGATTTTACCATCTGTAAATTTAACCTGCTGTTCCATAAACATGCTGTCTTTTTCCCAGCCTTTGCTTGTTATAGCATCATTGATATAACGGAATTTCACATCCTCTTCCGTAAGTTCTTTACTTATGCCCATGTTCTAATAATCTTTTATTATCGGAAGTTGAAATGCAAATATATTCAATTGGCTTGAAATCGCCAAGGATTTTTTGCTTTTTTAGCATGAAATGTTCGTTTGCAAAGTTCACTATTGCGTTTTGCTGCTCATGATGTTGGCTTTCATTTGACGTTCCTGGCAAGCCAACCTTTGATTTGATTTATTTGTCCATTTGTGATTTGACTGATATTGCCAATTTCCTTACGCCGTGAGGATTCTGACTTCCAAGTTTCTTTTATCAGATTTGCCAGGCTTGTATCAGTAATAATAATGTGCTCTTTGTCTTCTATATGCTTTTTTAGAAGTCCCGCCACATTGCACACGAGCTTGATGTTGATGGAAGTATCGTTTGCGTTGCTGTTTGGATGTTTTTGGGAGATTTTCTCCACCATCTCCTCCTGCTTCAGCAAGTGTATCCAAAGCTCCGTCCACTGGCTCCAATAATCTCCGAATGCGTCCTTTCTGTTCCAGCCATTTGTCGCCTCCAGTATCTGTCCGAGCAGCTCTTCGATACGAGTTTCCGCCTTTTCCTCGCCAGTGTCCTTGGCTCGCTCTATCGGGTCGCCACGGCGGTAGATGGTCTCCTTGCCTGTGGAGGGGTCGTACTTGTTGGCTTCTATTTCTTGACAGAATTTCTCGAAAAGGGGCTTGGCTTGTGGGTCAAGGTCTTGCGAGCGCATGATGGCTATCCAGATGGGCTGGTGCTTTTCGAACACCTCATCACCTCCTGCCATGATGCGTACAAAAGTAAGAGCTGCTATCAGTGGGGGAAGCTCAATCTCCATTCCGATTGTTCTGCCAAGGCTGGCAGTCTCGGCGAGCAAATCATCCACCACTCGTGGCGCATACTCTATGTCGGCGGCAAAATTGGAAAGATACCGTTCTGTCTCATCCCATGCCAATAAGTCGAGATTGCGGAGCTTATCCGCAGTCTCGTCATTGTCTGTCATAGAGGCTCTTGTTCGCCCCATTCTCCGTAGGTATGGTGCTTGCTGTCGGTAAAGGGGTTCGTCTTTTCTGAGTGTTTTGCGCCTTATGTCGTTCTGTGTCATGCTTTTCCGTATGCTTTGTCCATGAATGATTTGGTGGATTGTGAAGGATCGTCATTGAAGAGCTCTTGTTGATGAACGCCTTCCTCGATGCTTTTTCTTTCCGATTCGGTCATCTGCTGCGTCTTGGCTGTTTTTCCACCAAGGGCGAATGAGCGGCCTCCTATTGGCGAAAGCGTGATGCTGTCGGCATTTTCTGTGCAAAGCCTTATGTATTCTCGCTGCCTTTCGTCTTTCTCATCGAAGTGGAGACTTTCTCCCTGAGGTGGCTCTTGCGTGATACAGAGATTGGAATGAAACATTTCACGATAGATCAGGTTTGCACGTATCATGTCTTCGGTTACTTTGGGGTCGTTGATTTGTGGAAACTTCACATGCAGTTTCTTGAATCCAAATGGAAACTGCTTTCTGTCGTCCACGACTTTCCAGAAGTGCTTGTCGTCGCGGATGGGGATCACTTTTACCAAAAGACCATAGCAGGCAAATGCCTCGCAGAGGGCACGGGCAAGCGAGTCGGCCACGGTGTCTGTCTCCTTGAAAACGGAAGATTTCATCTCTATCGCCACACGCTGATAGGTGCCACGGTTGTCGATGATGATGTGCAGCGACTTGTAGTCGTCTTCCTTTACGGCATTTTCCAAAAATGGTTGTGGACGGCGGCTCACGCTCGTAAGACGGGCGAGCTCCAGGATGGCGAATCCATTCTTCGGGGCTGATGTATATTTATGGTAAAGCGGCTTCTTTCTGTTGTTGGTAAAAGGCAGCGCAGATTTCGTGCCGATGGGGGAGATGGGGAGCAAACTGTGTGTGGTGACATGCTTGTTTTGCTCAGCCTGGAGCATCTGGTAGTCCTTTTCGAGCAGCTCGTCGAGCAGCTCGCTCTTTTTCTCGAATGCCTGTCTTGGCGATAGGTTGTCCCATTGGTCGGGGAATAGGTTGGCTGAGGTGTCTTTCTTCTCCATCACCTCAAACTCGTATCTGTATAGTGCGAATTCCATTGGTTTCGTTTCTGATGAATAGTTGATTTATTGTTTTTGTTTATGTTCAATGCAGCATTGATTGCTACGTTGCAACTGACAAAATTAATAAAAATTTTTGAAACCGCCACTTTTTCTCACGTTCTTTAACGTTAGCTTTTGTGGGGTGTTTGGTAAATATTCATACTTTCCTCCACATAATTCCGTAAAAGTGGAAAGTCTTTCTGTAATAAGGGTAGTAGGTGATTGGAAAATTCTCTGTACTTTTGCACCGTCAAAAATAAAATAATAAAAGGAGAAGCAATAATATGAATACAATTACATTGAACAACGGTGTGAAGATGCCTCAGATGGGCTATGGTGTGTATCAGGTGAGTCCTGCGGAGTGCGAGCGTTGCGTGCTCGACGCCATCAGCGTGGGCTATCGACTGATTGATACGGCACAGGCTTACCATAACGAGGAGGGCGTGGGCAATGCCATCCAGAAGTGTGGCGTGCCTCGTGAGGAACTCTTTATCGTGACCAAGATCTGGATTTCCAATGCGGGCGAGGAGAAGGCTTACAATAGCATCCTCGAAAGCCTGAAGAAACTCAAGAGCGATTATATCGACCTGTTGCTCATCCATCAGCCATTTGGCGATTACTATGGCACCTATCGTGCGATGGAGCGTGCTTATCGTGAGGGCAAGGTAAGAGCCATCGGCGTAAGCAACTTCTATCCAGACCGCTTCATCGACCTTCAGGAGCATGTGGAGATTAAGCCAGCTGTCAACCAGGTGGAGACTCACGTGTTCAACCAGCAGGTGGAGGCACAGAAGTACATGGAGAAGTATGGTTGCCACATCATGTCTTGGGGACCATTTGCCGAGGGTTTGAACAACTTCTTCCACAATGAGGTACTTACGGAGATAGGCAAGGCTCACGGCAAGACTTTGGCACAGACAGCCTTGCGTTTCTTGCTTCAGCGTGGAGTGATCATCATCCCTAAGAGCACCCACAAGGAGCGTATGGAGGAAAATCTGGACATCTTCGATTTCGAGCTGACGGATACTGAGATGCAGCGCATCGCCGCCCTCGACTTGAAGCACAGTCTCTTTTTCTCTCACTATGAGCCAGCTATGGTGGAGCAGTTCATGCAATGGGAAAAAGGTATAGACCAAGATTAGCATTGGTTTTCTATCTAAATAGATACTCCCATACGCCAAGAGCAGTAAAGCCTCTGTGTATGGGAGTGTTGTTATTCAGACATTGAACTTGCATATGTAATTTCTACTGGATAAAGTTATTAATTCGG
The DNA here is from genome assembly GCA_934281565.1 of uncultured Prevotella sp. Classification (GTDB taxonomy): domain Bacteria; phylum Bacteroidota; class Bacteroidia; order Bacteroidales; family Bacteroidaceae; genus Prevotella. The sequence goes on along the minus strand of CAKQXI010000002.1, from coordinate 63,269 downwards.
TTGGCAGGATTGAGCGGTATTTGATCTGATAATACTAATGATTTGACCATGTGCATCGTACCCTGTTTGTACTTTTGAAAATGTGCAGAAGCAATATGTTTCTCGTATGCCTCATGACTCGCATAAGTTTCGAGGATAGTCACCATGCAACGGTTTTCTTTCTCACTAACAGCATACATGGTGAGTACACCCGGCTCAGTACGTAGAGAAATCTCACCGACTTCCACTGCATATTTCATGTATTCGTCAAGATATTCTGGAAGAACTTCAATCTTTGACAAACGTACAATGCCGTCTGCTTTCATGGGTTCTTTTGCACACATACCCGGTTGAGTGTTCAAGTTTAAGCATTTGCCGACTACCTCTCCCGTAGCAAGGTAAGAGTAAGTCGGGAACCCGACAACTGTCAGTGGTTTGGGATAAAGAGCCAACAGGCTCCCCATGTTTCTTTTGTTCATAATTGTGTCATTTTGTAGTCCCTGTGCCGACATGTTAGTTATGTGTAATGCCAGTGTTAGCAACAGGGATAAGATGAATAATCGTTTTGTTGTCATATAAGAGGCGGGTTTAAGTCCATCGGAGTATTGTGAACATTTGTCTTTTTTACAATAAGTATACTTGCTTCATAAAGCAACCACATAGGCAATGCAACAAGTGAGAGGGTGAAGACATCGGATGTCGGGGTGATGATGGCTGCCACCACGAGGATAATCACGATGGCGTGACGGCGATACTTGCGCATGAAATCGGCTGAGATAAATCCCAATTTGGCAAACAGCCATGAGAGTATCGGTATCTCGAAAACTACTCCCAATGCTAACGACATGGTTATCAGTGTGGAAATGTAGGAGTCCAAAGCAATCATATTTTCTACTTCGCCACTGACTTGATAGTTTCCCAAGAAACGGAATGTTAGCGGAAATATCAGAAAGTAGCTGACTGCCACACCTAAAGCAAACAGTGCGTAGCCGCCTCCGACCATCCGAATGACATATTTCCGCTCATTGACATACAAGGCAGGCGACACGAACCTGAACAACTGGTAGAGAATATAGGGCGAGGCACATAGGATGCCAGCACAGAATGCTGCTTTCATGTGAATCATGAACTGCTCGGCAAGTCCTGTGCTGATGAGTTTTACAGAAAAATCCAAATTGTTATCCTCTGTTACTAAACCACTTATATAGCTGAGTAAGCGGTAAGTGACGAATCCTGTGTCTTTGGGTGCAAGAATGATGGCAAACAGTTCTTCCTTGAAACAGAATGCCACTACACTAAACACGACGGCTACGAGCAGACTCTTCAAAATGGCTGCCCGTAGTGCGTCAAGATGATCCCAAAAAGATAATTTGTCTGTATTCGCCTCCATATTTTTAAGATAAAAGGGTAAAAAAGTAAGAACTTACTCCTTTGTTTCTTTCTTCTTGTTTTCTTCTTTCTCTGGTTCTTCTTCGATGTCTTTCTTGATGTCGTTCATACCTTCTTTGAATGAGCGTACTCCCTTGCCGAGTCCATTCATCATCTCTGGAATTTTCTTACCACCGAAGAATAGCAATATTACCAATGCGATGAGCAGTACTTCCTGTATGCCTAAACCGCCAATTAATAAAGGTGTTATCATAATTATCTATTTTAGTTAGTCTATATTATTTACGAATTAGGTATTTGATGAATACATATCCTCCGAATACTTGAAGCAACATACCAGGTATGCCGATACGAAAATCTTGTGCAGCAAGATAAAAGTCACCTTTCATCGCCCATTCTCCCAGTGTGCCAACTATCTGATAGAGCAATACCGTGGCGAGCAAAAGTGGTATGGAAATCTTGTTATATCGGTGTGCCACATATCCAGCAAAGACGGCTAAGAGAATAGATTTCAACAAGATAGCCGGAAGAACTGCTGGCATAGGCATTCCGAATAAGAGCGAATTAACTACTGGAGAAAATACGGCGGTCAAGAGTCCTGCTTTCCAGCCATATTTGTATGCCCCGATGAGCGTAAAGAAATAAATGGGCAACCACATCATTCCCCCTTGGGGTATGAGATGAAAGACCTGGGGCAAAACGATATTGCCCAAGACGAATAACGAGGCAGCCAGATAGGTTCTCGTTTCATTATAGCCCAATGTGTAAAGTTTTACTGTTGTTGTCTGCATATTCATGAAAATTTGAAATATTGTTTAAATATAGAAATTCCTTATTTGTTCCTATTCATTTCTTCCATAAACGATTGGATTTGCACAAGGCATTCCTCAGGAGTATCACATTCCATGCAACGAGTTTCAAGCGGACACCATCCATTGCCACTTCGATTGACGATATGAGGCACGATGCTCTCGTAGGTAACGTTGATGCCTGCGTGTTTTAACAACTCGAAAGCAGGATGGCTGATGACATCGGCATACACTTCTTTGACTCCAGCCAATGCCATCAATGCCGCAGCTCCTTTGCCTACGACCTTGTCCGCAACTTTCGCTCCATGTAGATATACAGGCTTTTCAAATAGCAGCCAATAGAGGTCGGATACGCCCCGACCATCGAATGTGCGGATTTCATCACTTGCTACCACCAATGAATGGTTGCCGTCTCGTAATATGTTAATCAATTCTTCCATCATCCAATGTTCTGCTTTAAATGTTCAGCATATACATCAATTCGATGTAGTTCTTTTGGGATGTCGATGCGCTGTGGACAATGTGGACTGCATTGACCGCAACCAATGCAGTGGCTCGCTTGTCGCAATTTCGGTACACTGCGGTCATACCCCACGAGAAAAGCACGGCGTGCTTTTTGGTAGTTCTCGTCTTGTGTATTCTTCGAGATATTTCCTTCGTTCAGACATTTATTGTAATGTTGTAGGATAGCTGGAATGTCAAGACCATACGGACATGGCATACAGTATTTGCAGTCATTGCAAGGGATGGTGTTGAATTGCATCATCTGTGTGGCAGTATCTTGCAGAAACTTGAAGTCGTCCTTTGATAGTGGCTTCAAAGGGGCAAAGGAGCGTAGGTTGTCTTGCAAGTGCTCCATACGAGTCATACCACTTAAAACGGTATGTACATCTGGCAGACTTCCTGCAAATCGGAATGCCCACGAAGCCACGCTCATTTCTGGCTCACGTTGTTTGAGACGAGCTACGATGGTACTCGGCACGTTGGATAGGCGACCACCCAGCAGAGGTTCCATGATGACCGCAGGAATGCCTCGTTTCTTCAATTCGTTATACAAATACTCGGCATCGGTATTCATTGGATTGATTTGCTTGGCATACTTCCAGTCCAAATAGTTCAACTGAATTTGTACGAAGTCCCACTTGTATTTGTCGTGCTTGGAAAGTAGGTAGTCGAATACTCGGACATCACCATGATAGGAAAAGCCTAAGTTGCGGATGTGTCCTGCCTTGCGTTCCTCTAATAGAAAGTCGAGGATGCCGTTCTTAATATATCGGTTCTCAAACTCCTCCATGCCGCCACCCATGCCCACGCCGTGCAGTAACATATAATCCAGATAATCCACCTGCAACTCTTTCAGCGAGTTGCGGTACATAGCGATGGAGGCTTCACGGCTCCATGTCTCTGGGGCAAAGTTGGACAGTTTGGTGGCGATGAAATACTTGTCACGTGGATGGCGACTCAAGGCGATGCCAGTGGCGTGTTCCGATTTCCCTCTGCAATAGGCAGGTGATGTATCGAAATAATTCACTCCATGGGCGATGGCATAGTCCACTAACTCGTTTACCATCTCTTGGTCTATTTCTTCATCACCTTCACGGGCACTACGACCATCAACAGATGGTAGGCGCATCATTCCGAACCCCAGCAAGGATACCTTGTCGCCCGTTGTCGGGTTAATGCGATAGGTCATTTTCCCTGTGGGGATTTCTTCAGAAGAAGATGTAGTAGTTCTATTTTTCTTGCCTCCCACACATGCCGCAAGTCCTGTTGTAACCACTCCAGCGACTCCCATTGTTTTCAGAAAGTCACGGCGTGACAGTATTTTTTTATTTTTATCTTGATTGTTCATATTTTTTGCTTATTAGGTTTTACATCATGCTGTGCATCGTGTGTCCTTCCACATAGATGGCACTGAACGGACGTGCCGGACATAGATTTTCGCACGCACCACATCCGATGCATCGTTCAGCGTTTACTACAGGTATCTTAACCGAGTTCTCATCTTCACTGTCGGAAGCCACCATCAGTATGGCTCCAGAAGGACAATGGCGAGCACAATTACCACATTCCACTCCATCGGTCAGAGGAATACAGTTCTTCTTAATCCATACAGCATGACCGATGCGTGTGGATGATTTTTCCTCTTTTGTTATCGGATGAATGGCTCCAGCAGGACAAACTTCAGAACAGCGAGTGCATTCTGGACGGCAATATCCTCTTTCGTATGACATTTCTGGTTGCATCAACTTTTCTAAGTCGGTGGAAGGGCGGAGTACATTGTTGGGACATGCTGATACACAAAGTTGGCAAGCTGTACAATGCTGGGTGAAATGGCGTGCACTCCATGCTCCGGGTGGTACAATCGGCGTGGCACGTTCGGGTATTTGCTTGTCTTCGATAACCGTAAGTCCGCCATCCACTTTCTTTTCCTGTGCCTTTACTACCGATGTGACAGCAAGCATGGTTGTCGCAGAAAGGAAGCTACGGCGACTTTTGTCAAACTGTTCTGACTGCGTTTGTTTTTCTTTCGTTGTCTTATCCGTCTTCTTCCAACGGCATTGTAAGTGAAGTGCATCATGTTTGCAAGTATCGATGCAGTCCATGCACGCTACACAACGACTGTAATCAATGCGATGGTTCTTGTAGTCTATGCAAGCTGCTTTGCAACGGCGTGAACAGAGACTGCATTTTTTGCATTTTTCTGCATCTAACATAGGACGGAACAATGAGAAACGAGAGAAAAATCCCAATACCGTTCCCACTGGACAAATCGTGTTGCAGTAAGTTCGCCCGTTTCTCCATGCCAATATGATCAGCACGACAAACGTTGTGGCAGCGATAATAAATGTAGACAGGCTTTTTATCCAAACCTCTGTTTCATAAAAGGCATAGCTGTCAATATGCTCGGCAAGATAAGCAAGCAGGTTGTTTCCCCAGCGATATATTGGGGCAAAAAGGTTGGCAGCGATACGACCATAAGAGCTGTAAGGCGCTAATAATGCCACGAAAGAGCCGATGCCTGCAATCAGAGCTATGATGAAGAGACCAAGCACTCCATAACGCAGCCATTTTACTTCGGGTGAATAGGAGAAGCGAAATTTCTTCTTTTTCCGCTGTCCACTTATCCATGATACAATGTCCTGAAATACTCCCAATGGGCAGATGACAGAGCAATAAGCCCTACCGACAAGCAATGTCAGTATGATTAAAAATATTACCACTCCCACATTTAGGGCAAGCAAAGCTGGCAGGAACTGCACCTTTGCCATCCAGCCCAACCACGTATGTGCTGTTCCCGTAAAGTCGAGGAACAATGTCGTAACTGCTATGAAGAACAGTATGGCAAGCGTCTGTCTTATTTTTCTCAGCATATCTTATTTTTACTTTATGGATGGTTACAGTTTTTGATTATTCGCCATCTTGAGGTCCATCAATGAGATGTGCTCATTGCGATAGCGGGCATTCGGGTTCTTTTCTGTTCCGTCTGGAAAAGAACCTTCTTTCTCTGGCTTGGCAAAATGAATGGCTTTCTGTGGACAGTTCTGTATGCAAGCAAAACAGAACTCGCAGTCGCCAGACATCTTTGTACCTTCCGATGTCAGCTCATAGTTGCCGCGCGGACACACGTATGTACAGATGCCACAGTCGATACAAGCATCGGTTACGGTAAAGCATTTTTCGCTTTTCATCAGGAAACCCACTTCGGGGTCAAGACCGCTAAACTGCATAAAACCCTGATGCTGTTGCCGTTCTTCCTCTGTGACAGGCTCATGCCAACGACGATGAACATTCAAGTCCTTGGTAATTTTTGCCAAATTCTCAGGTATATGCTTGTCCATCTTCATCTGCTCGTTCATGTCGAAGTTAGGCAACCAGTTGTCCACCATGATAAGGGTATTGATGTAGTCGAATGCAGTGCCAGCCTTGCGAGATACATCATCCCAAATCTCCACGGCATTGCACTTACGCATACCGTATGTAAGCACTGCAAACTTATAGTTGGCTTTGAGTTGTGCTTTCTTGATGAACTCTCGCACCATGTGAGGTGGCATATGACCATAGACAGGATAAACGAGACCAATCTCGTCAGCTTCAATTTCGTACTGCTTGTTCTTCATCAACTGTGGAATACTGAGTATTTCACCATCCTTGCCAGCCAGTTGACGTGCGATGTAAAGGCAATTTCCTGTGCCAGTAAAGAATAGGACTACGCGCTTCTTGGTAGTTGTACTGCAAGCTGCCAATGATAGCAAGCCCGATGAAGCCACTGCACCACTTAAAACCGCTGCGCCCATACATTTCAAGGCATCACGGCGATTCATTTTCTTGTCTATATTCATAATGTCTTGCGTTTTATTGCTTTATGTTCTGGGGACAAAATTACGAAGAAAATTTGTTCTGGCTATTACCTATATTACTGAGCTTTGTACATTTTTTCCGGAAAGCATCTATTTCCAATTCATATTGGCAGCAATCATCTAAGCAGTTTCCCTTTGCCGAAAACATAGGATAGCCTTGTCTTTTCCAGTGCTTTTGCCATGAGAATACTACCAATGATAGCTGTGCATATTGTGATGATGGCATATAGAATTTCAGTCCTGTCGAAGCTGAAGACAGGGTGGTAGAATTTAGCTGCCATCGTAAACACAGGATGGAAAAGATAGATGGGGAGGGTGTTTCTGCCTATATATAATAAGGTGTATTCTACTTTTATGGATGGATTGATACTCCTTAACCATATCATGGTAGAAATGCAACACCAACAGGAGAATATCACAGCTATGAATTCCCAACCAAACCTATCTTCATGCAGCAAGATTGGTATCCAAAGGAAAGGAGCCAAGGGAGAGGGACGGAACAGTTTGCCAAAGTCGATATTACATTGACGGATGACGACCCCCATGAAATAATAAGTGGCAGCGGTAACAGACAATATCGGAGTCTTGGAAACTAATATGAACAGGATCGCAAGGATGAAAAGTCGGGAGGTAAGAGACACATTCTTGCTTTTATACAACATCGAACATCCTCTGAAACAAGCATAGTAGAGTATCCCACAGACAATCATGGTTTGGATAAACCAATATGGACCGATGGAAGTAATGAAAACTTTGTTGCAAATTTGAGATAAAGACAGTTCCGTAATTCCATCCCTCACAGGGAGAAAGTAAGACAGGATGGAAAAGCCGCTTACCATGATGACATAAGGAAGTGCCAGACAAAGAATATACTTGGCGAAGTGTTGCAAGTCTTTCTCTATATTAACAAGATAGCCAGTTATTATAAGGAACGTTGGCATCATGAACGAGAGGATGCCAGCCTTTAGATGAGGATATGCGTTGCCGAAACTGACGATATGTATCAATATCATCAGGATGATAAGTAAGGCGCGGATAAAGTCTAAGTCTTTGTTATGTTTCATGGATATATGAAATTTTATTTGTGAGGATATAGTTCTCTGAAAGGTTTGTAATGTCCTTTATCAGCAAAAGCCAACAGCTCTTTGTCGCCACGACTGTCACCAAATGCCTCAATGAAATATTGGGTTCTGTCGAAAGAGAGAGTAGATACTCCTTGTTCATTGGTAGGTGTACGTGTCAAGGCTTGGCAAATGCGATGTACTTTTTCCTCGCCATAGCAGTTGTTGCCTTTGAAGTTGCCTGTTACTTTGCCGTCTATTACCTCGATCTGGGTTCCGAGTACAGTAACGTTGTATAGTCCTCTGTTTGAGAAAAATGGGAAGACCCAGTTGTCAATGCTGGCACTGATGATGAATACTCGATGTCCCTCCTTTGTTGCCTTTTGTATACTCCTAATTCCATCTTGTCGGAGCAAGTGCTGGCTGTTGATGGCAAAGTCCTGGCACTGTCGGTTGAATTCCTCTATGCTCATTCCTCCGAAAAAATGCTTGAAAATCAGTTGCTTTGCTTTCCAATTAGGATAGAGATGCAGTTTCATCAACACGAGTAATGGACTATAAAGCAAGAAGCCTAAGAAAAAATTCCTGTTTCCCTTGGCATATCTGATAAACTCAATGAGCGTATCGTTGGTTGTCAGTGTTCCGTCGAAGTCGAAACAATATATCTTTTCCTTTTCCATAACTATTCAATATAAATCAAGAACAAGAATGAGGCGAGCCATGCCAGGACGATAAATTGAGTGATGCGATCACGGAGGATGATCTTGGTTGGGTCACCACTCTTTTGGTCCACCACTGCTATCTGGATGTAACGTAGCAAGCCTACCAGAACGAAGACACTGGTGAGGTAAAGGTTCTCTGTGTGGAAGTTGCCGATAACCTCTGGGCTTACGGTATACATGATGTAGCATACCAAGGTGACGGAAGCCGTGATGGTAATTGCTTGGTTGATGAATGTGAGATTATATCGAATGGTGTTTTTGCGAGGAGCCTCCCCTGTCTTTTCCATGCGTACTACATCGTCACGGCGTTTGGCGAAACTCATGAAAAGTGTGATGAGGAATGTCATCAGCACAATCCATTTACTCAACGTGATGTCAGTCGCCACACCACCAGCCAACAAACGAAGCACAAAGCCGAATGCTACGATACAGACATCAATGATGGCATACTGCTTGAGTTTGGCGCAATAGCAGAGATTGAGACACCAATAGAAAAATATGATGCCTGTGGTTTCCCATGAATTCAATAAGCTGCTGATGCCCATGGACAGGGCAAACATCAAGAACATCAGTCCGTATGCCTGTGGGATGGAGACTGCTCCTGATGCTATCGGACGATGGCATTTCACAGGATGACGTCGGTCTGCCTCCACATCGAAAATGTCGTTGAAACAATAGATGCTGGATGCTGCGAAGCTATAAGCAAAGAATGTTATCAAGCCAGCCACAAGGGCATCGACATGAAATAAGGCTCCGCCAAAGAACAGTGGTACAAATACAAAACCATTTTTTATCCATTGTTTCGGGCGAATAAGGCGCATCAAAGCTGCGAAGCCCTTGCTATCTTTCATTTTATTATCTGTTTGAGTCATATTTTTTTATTGATTGAGAGTGTGGGAAAAATGTTGTATTTCCTTAGAAATCCAACCTGTGACTTTACTTAATATCCATGCCAATGGCAAGGTGATGGCAACACAGGTGATGAATGTGGGCCAATAGCCCCAAGCCCATTTCTCGATATAGTTGAGCACAAAGTGGATATGGATAAGATAAGCCTCTAAGCTCAATGCTCCTACGAACATGAATCCTTGGTTTATCCACTTTGGAGTACGGCGGAAGATGCGGTTCAGCAACAGGATGGTCGTGATGGTGAGTGGAATGTAAAGCATACGTTCCACAAAGAGTGGAAATTCACCGTGCCGTTCCTGTTCCAGGAAGATGCTGGAAAGTAATGTCATTAAGAAGATGAGCCATATCATCCAGATGGAGGTGCCGTCGAGCGTTTGCTTCTGTCTTACCATCTCGCCCATGTTGATGCCGATGAAGAAGATTGGAACTCGACTCCAAAATATCTCTAAATGACCTACGACTTGGTGGATTGGCGTGACGTATTGCACCAGAATGCACCACATAATCATTACCACAGGCAACCATTTGTAGATAGGATGTCGCTTGATAAGCTCCATGTAACCGGGGGCAAAGAGATAGAGCATCATCGTGGCTGGAATATACCAGAAATTTAGTTCGTCATGGAGCCAGAACCCCCAGTTGATGGAAATCTCGCCAAAGAGATTAATCCAAGCCCATGTGCTTCCACCATGGAAACGAGGTATGTAAAAGAGGCAGGCAATGATGAGCCATGTAGGATAAATGCGCAGATAACGGCGGATGAAGAAATGCTTTGCCGATGGATTCTTTGTCCATGAGAACCACAAGCCAATGCCACTCAGAAAGAGGAACATATCAACTCCCACGTTACCCATCCTGCGAAGTCCATAGAAAGCATCCTCTCTGGGTAGTCCTACATGGAAAAGGATGATGAAAAGCATGGCTGTTCCCATCAGTTCTCCACGGAAGCGACTGATGTTTGCCAATTCTATGTCTTTTATTTTCCAGTTCATTTGAGTTTGGGGTTTGGGATGTGTTGCATTAACTTTGAGAATAACCATGCCAGACAGATGCTTGATACGATGTAGAGGAGCAATCCTGCATAGATGTCGCCTTGTCGGCTGATGGGGATGAATATCTTTCTTGTGATAGGGTGGCAGACGAACAGTGCAGCCGATATACTTCCCATCCAATCTAAGGAACGATAGAGTGGTGATAGCCAGTTGATGCCTGTTAATAGCTTTGCTACCAAGACACTTAAGAGACAGATGAAAAGTGGTACGAAAGTCCAGCCAAACATATTGTCACTCAATGTAAAGATGATAGCACAAGTGAAGATGACACCAAAGAGATTGGTGATGTTGTTATGGAATGTCATTAAGATTTGCTCGCCATATCGGGCATAGAGTACACCGATTCCGAATGGCAGCATCCCACCCATGAAATTATAGCGATAACGGTTCATCGCCTCACTCTCTGGAGCCAAGGTAAGTTGGATGCCGAGGCATACAACCATTAGCCCTACTGTAAATCCCCAATGGCGGCGATAGAGCACCAGTCTGTACACGATGTATAATTGGAGCATCAGACCGAAGAACCAGAATGGACCAGGCCAAATGATATGGTCGGGGGCTGGCAATACATTGTTGAACATACCGAGTGTAGACACGATGTCTAAGACATTGTAATGGTGAGAGCCTGGAGTGATGTGGTCGAGCATCGTGAAAGCTACGAACCCCACGATCATCATCTTGAATAATTTCAGGTAATGGTAGCGGATGAAGCTGAAAGCATCCTTGAAGTTAGGAATACGCTTACCCGTGATGCTGAACATCTTGGTTCCCTCGTCAAGATGAGGCTTGGCTTCGTATTTCATGACCAGTCCGTAGGCACTCAGAAAGAGGAATACAGGCACGCCATAGTGACCGAAAAATGACAGCAAGTGGAGTGGCAGACTGATGCCTGGGGCTGCCATGACTTGATGCAACCAGTCAACGTTGTATTGGAAGAACTGATATTCGTTCTCCTTGACGATGGGGTTCAGCCAGTGGCAGTAGTTGTGCAAGAAGATGCCGATGATGGCAAGTCCTCTCAACGCGTTGCATTCCGTTCTGCTAAGTGTAGGGTTACTCATGTCTCTTGTCTCCTTTTTTAAAGTGCTCGTCTCTTAGTTTGTCGTAGTCGGCAGTACCTTTCAGGATGCGAGGACGCATCTCGTCGTACTTCGGGCTGAGGATGTTATATTCCTCCTTGTAAGTTGGTGTCTGTATTCCTGCCAGATATAATAATAGGTGGGGCAGGGCATCAGTCATGTATCGACGATTTCTTGCCGCCCTGATCTGGTGATAGATGTCACGATGGGTCTTGATGTACTTTGGCGAACAGTATATCCAGAAAGGTATCTCGAACTCGTAGTGAGCCAGTTCCCAGTCGATGGCAGCAGAGTGGTTGCGACAGATGAAGCCACGGTTTCCCTCGTAACATTCCTCGCCATGGTCGGGCATATAGATAACGATGGCGTTTTCTTTGGAGAAACGTTTCACTATCTGTGCCACGATGGAGTCGTTGTAGAGGGTGGCATTATCATAGTAACTCAACATCTTGCGTTGCTTAGTATCAAGTTCTGGTCGACTGTCCTCGTAGCTGCTAGCCCAGAAACGAGCTTGTTCCTTGCGATAGCGGTTCTTGTAACTGACGTGTTGTCCCATCAGGTGGAAGATAGTCAAGTTATATTCGCCCCGTTGCGATTTCAAGCTGTCGTCATAGTCTTTCAGAAGTCCCTCGTCCAATGGGTGCAACTCTGAGTTCCTACTGTCAAATTGCAGTGCGCTCAGTTCTGGGTTGTTGAGGAAGAACCCACCGCTGAAGTCATATACAGCTTCCTTTGCCTGGGGCAAGAACTCGTTGGTGATGAATGTGACGTGGTAACCTGCTTTTCGGAATAACTCAGGAAAGAGAGGATAGTCGCACCATTCACCTTTTTCGCCTATCACATGAGTTGAGAATACGTTCTTGAACACAAAGCTGGTTAGGTTCCAGCAAGTCACCACATCCGTGAACTTGGTGAGCTTGCGAGTTTTCTCCAAGGCTACCTGTCGAGGTGTCGTATCCATGAAGTATCCATATTGCTGTGAGTGTTGCTTGCCAAAGCTCTCGCCGATGATGAGCACGATGTTGGGGGAACGATAGCTGCAACTGTCTACTTTCACATCATGGGCAGCCTTAATGAGCTGGGTGATCTGCTTGGAAGCCAACTCGTTGGCATAGATGCTGAATGCTAACCTATAAATAGGTATATAGAGGTTGGCGCAGTCTTTCTCGGTCAGGATATGTTCTACTTCGCCGATGCTGTTGGCTGACATCAACTTGTGAGTAGCCATCTTGTTATGCCATGATGTGAAGATGCCGATGACGAAGATGATGCTACCTGCTATGGTCAGGCAATAAGGCATCGCCTGGGTTATCTTAGGTATGAAAGCGAACTTCTTCTTCAAGCCATATAGCTCCACGCAGGTGACGAGGAACACGTACAGCTTTACTATCTGTCGGCGGAAAATGGCGATAAGGGCTTGTATCACGATGAGTAACAGCACCCAGCCTACGCTGCTGAAGACCGTGGCAGGCGAGAGACAGGCAGAGATGAAGTTGCTCGCCTCCGAGCTGTTGGTCTCGCCAACGATCATCAACATCGAGGGGTTGAGAGTGGAGCCGAAGTTGACGAAGCAATAAGTATCGGCGACGGCAGTGATATATAATATAAGGTATAATACTGCTCTCAGCCAGAAGCGTATCTTCCTCGAAAAGAGGGTCAGGATGGCGCATACGATGTAGAGGTCGACAAATAATTCCAAGAACAGGTTGTCGTAAAGTGTGGCGTTGGGATTGTTTGGCAACGTTATCACGGCACTTATCACGCCGAGGATATACATGAAGATAAAGAAGTTGGCGTTCTTTCTGATAGGGGCGGAAGCCAATCTTAGATATTGCTTGATGATTCTTTTCCAGCTCATATTTCTTTATATGCTTATAGCTTGTAGTTGTTGATGGCAAGTTGCTCTATGTTCTCTGGCACCATGCCGTGGATGCTTTTTCCTTCGTGGATGTTTTGGCGTATCTCCGTACTGCTGATGTTGAGCAAGGGTGTCTTGACGAGTGTGACATTGGACGATATGCCCTTGTGTACCGTTTGGGTGCCTTTACGTGGATATACGACGACTGGGTAGTGTGCCAAGATGTCGTCATGGTGGTACCATTTGTCAAAAGCCTCCCAGTTGTCTCCACCTATCAGCAAGGTGAATTCTATGTCAGGATAGTCCTTGCTCAAGGCTTGTAAAGTATGCCATGTATAGGATGGCTTGGGCAGGCGAAACTCATAGTCGCAAGGCTTCAGACGCTTCTCACCTTCCAGGGCTATCTTCACCATTTCTAAGCGCAACTGGTCATTGAGCAAGTCGGTGGCAGCTTTCTTGAATGGATTTTGTGGGGAAACCATGAACCATACCTCGTCCAAATGGGCTTGTTCGCAAAGGCTCTTTGCCAATGCGATGTGCCCTGTATGGATGGGATTGAAGCTACCCCCGAAGATACCTACTTTCATATATGTATTCTTCACTCTTTGTTCTTCATTCTTCACTCAAAAACTCGTGTACGAGCTCATATACCTCTTGCTTGGCTTTTTCCAGATCATCGTTGACGACAACATGGTCAAACTGAGGAGCGAAAGTTAGTTCATAGTTAGCCTTGGCAAGTCGTTGCTCGATGACCTCTGGTGCATCAGTGCCACGACCATTCAGGCGACGTCGCAACTCCTCTATCGATGGTGGTTGCACAAAGATGCTCATGGCACGCTCTCCATAGAACTTCTTGATGTTGACACCGCCCTTGACATCCACGTCGAAGATAACAGACTCGCCTGCGTTCAACTGGTTTTCCACCTGTGATTTCAATGTGCCATAAAAGCGGTCTTGGTACACTTCCTCGTATTCCAGAAATTCGCCAGCCTCGATCTTGCTCTTGAATTCCTCTGGAGTCAAGAAGAAATATTCCACGCCATTCTTCTCTGTGCCACGAGGGGCACGGGAAGTGCAACTGATGGAGAAAGCTAACTTCAACTCTGGGTGCTCTTGCGTCAGCCAGTTCACAATGGTACTCTTTCCGCTGCCCGATGGGGCACTGAATATTAACAATCCGTTCTTCATTCTTCGTTCTTCACTTTTCACTCCTTAAAGTGCATTGAGCACTTGTTCCTTGATTTGCTCCAGCTCGTCCTTCATCTTCACCACGATGTTCTGCATCTCGGCTTGGTTGCTCTTGGAGCCAGTGGTGTTGATTTCACGACCCATTTCTTGGGCGATGAAGCCGAGCTTTTTGCCTACGCCATGACCCTCCTCGTTCATCGTCTCGCGGAAGTACTTCAGGTGGTTGGCAAGGCGTTGTTTCTCCTCGCTGATGTCGAGCTTCTCGATATAATAGATAAGCTCTTGCTCCAGACGGTTCTTGTCGTACTCGACATTAGGGATTTGCTGGAGACCATTGACGATGCTCGCCTTGATTTTCTCGACACGAGCCTTTTCGTATGGTTCGATGCTCGCCAAGAGAGCTTGGATGTTGTCCACTTTCTCGGTAAACTTCTTCTGGAGGGCGGCACCTTCCTGCTTGCGGAAGTCCACGAGATGACCGATGGCATCCAAGATGGCATTTCGAGCGGCTTCCCATTCCTCGTCCGACAGTTCTTCTATGTCTGTTTTCGTCGTTACGTCAGGTAGGCGAAGGAGCATAGCATACCAATCAGTAGGCTCAGGAATGCCTGTTTCCTGTGAAATCTTCTTGATTTGTTGGTAATAATTCTCAACAAGAGAAGCGTTGATGGGAGTAGCATCTGCGGCTACGTCTTTCTCAATCCAGATGGAGAAGTCAACCTTTCCTCTCTCCAGGTTCTTAGCGATAAGTTGACGGATTTCCATCTCCTTCTCACGATAAAGGGGAGCTATACGAGTAGAGAGGTCAAGGTTCTTGCTATTTAATGACTTTATCTCTACATTAATTTTCTTTTCTTTGTAGGCTACGGTAGCTTTTCCGAAGCCCGTCATTGACTGTATCATATAATCTTTCACGTTAAATTTCTGCAAAAGTACAAAAAAATGCGAGAAAAAGCGTAAATTTGCACCTTATTTAAGAATATATTTTATTTTTATGTCTTGTATATTAAATATTGAGACGAGTACCGATGTGTGCTCCGTAGCGATTAGTGATAATGGAACCGTGATTTTCAACAAGGAAGATCACAGTGGTCCTAACCATGCAGTGAAGTTAGGTGTGTTTGTAGATGAGGCCATCAGTTTCATCGATTCCCGCAACATTCCCTTGGAGGCTGTCGCGGTCAGTTGTGGTCCTGGTTCATATACGGGTCTTCGCATCGGGGTCAGTATGGCGAAAGGCATTTGTTATGGCCGTGGCGTGAAGCTCATTGCCATCCCTACGCTCGAACTCCTTGCCGTGCCTGTGTTGCTGGGTGAGCATCCTGAGGAAGAAGATGCGCTCATCGTGCCCATGCTCGATGCTCGGAGAATGGAGGTCTACGCCCAGGTGTTCAACCGTGCCTTGAAAGAGGTGCGTCCTATCCAAGCCGACATCGTGGATGCCGACACCTACAAGGAGTATCTCGACAAGGGTGCCGTATATTTCTTCGGAAATGGTGCAGCAAAGTGCATGGAAGTCATCAATCATCCTAACGCTCACCTCGTTGAGAACATCGAGCCTTTGGCAAAGAACATGGCTCCGCTTGCCGAGAAGCGTTTCGTGGAGGGCAAGTTTGAGGATGTAGCTTACTTCGTGCCTTTCTATCTCAAGGACTTCGTGGCAAAGATGCCTAAGAAGCTGATTTAAGTACAAAGTATGATACCTATTTATATATTAATGTAGATATGAACATAGAAGGATTAGATTATAATACGCAGCGCGAGAAGATTGTCTTGTCGGAATATGGACGTGAGGTGCAGAAGATGGTAGACCATGCCGTCTCCATCAAGGACCGCGCCGAGCGCCAGCGTTGTGCCGAGACCATCATTTCCATCATGGACCGAATGTTCCCTGAGAGCAAGAGTGCCGAGGACCACGACCGCAAGTTGTGGGACCAGCTGGCTATCATGAGCGGTTTTCAACTGGACATCGACTATCCGTTTGATGTAGCCCAGGCAGCCCAGATTGCCAAGAAGCCACAGCCGATGAGCTATCCGATGAATAAGATACCCGTGCGCCATTATGGGGCGATGGTCTTTGAGCTTTTTGATAAGTTGAAGAAAATGGAACCCGGCGAAGAACGTGATGAGCTTATCAAGTTGACCGCAAACCAGATGCGCCGCAATCTCATGCTGTGGAGCCATGGCTCCAGCGACGAGGAGAAAGTGGCTTCCGACTTGGCTCGGTTTACTGGTGGAAAGATACAGTTAGACTTGGATACTTTTAAGTTTGAGAGAAATATGCTCCACGATGGTGGAAGAAGCAACAATAATAACAACAAGAGAAGAAAATAACATTTTATATTTTATAAAGAACAGCCTATGGAGTCTTTCATCATAGAGGGCGGGCATCCGCTCAGAGGTACTATCACTCCGCAAGGTGCCAAGAACGAGGCACTGGAAGTTATCTGTACCACCATCTTGACCAATGAGCCTGTACGCATCAGCAATATCCCTGATATATTGGATGTGAACAACTTGATCAAGTTGCTTCAGGAAATCGGGGTCAAGGTCACTCGGCACAGTCGCAATGACTATACTTTCCAGAGCGATGAGCTTAATCTCGACTATCTTGATAGCATCGAGTTCGTGAAGAAATGTTCTTCGCTTCGTGGCAGTGTGCTGATGATAGGCCCGTTGCTCGGCAGATGTGGCAAGGCAACCATCGCCCAGCCTGGTGGCGACAAGATAGGTCGTCGTCGCCTTGATACCCATTTCCTGGGATTTAAGTGCTTGGGAGCCAAGTTCGTGCATGATGACGAGCGCAATGTCTATGAGATTCAGGCTAACAAGCTCAAGGGCTGCTATATGTTGCTTGACGAGGCTTCGGTCACGGGTACGGCAAATATCATCATGGCTTCTGTCCTTGCCAAGGGCACTACCACGATTTACAACGCCGCGTGCGAGCCTTATATCCAGCAACTTTGCCACCTGCTCAATGCCATGGGAGCGCGTATCAGCGGCATCGGCAGCAACCTGCTCACCATCGTGGGCGTAGACCGTCTGCATGGGGCGGAGCATCGCATCTTGCCCGACATGATTGAGGTCGGCTCCTTCATCGGCATGGCAGCCATGTGTGGCGAGGGTGTTCGCATCAAGGATGTATCGGTCAAGAACTTGGGTATCATCCCTGACTCTTTCCGCCGACTGGGCGTGAAGATAAAGGTGGAGGGTGACGACCTCTTTATCCCGAAGCAGAAGCATTATGTGATAGAGTCGTTCATAGACGGTACGATCATGACTTTGGCTGATGCGCCTTGGCCGGGATTGACGCCAGACTTGTTGTCTGTCCTCCTTGTCGTCGCCAGTCAGGCTCGTGGCAGTGTGCTCTTTCATCAGAAGATGTTTGAGAGCCGCTTGTTCTTCGTGGACAAGTTGATAGACATGGGTGCCCAGATTATCCTTTGCGACCCTCACCGTGCCGTGGTGGTGGGACATGACCATAAGCTCCGTTTGCGTGCTGGCAGGATGACCAGCCCTGACATCCGTGCTGGTATCGCCCTCTTGATTGCGGCGATGAGTGCAAACGGCACGAGCCGCATCGAGAATATCGCACAGATAGACCGTGGTTATCAGGACATTGAGGACCGCTTGAACCAACTGGGGGCTAAGATTACACGTGTGGATGATTAAGTGGAGAGTGAAGAACGAAGAGTGAAGAATCCATTAGCTTATGATACGAAAAGACGATGTATATAAGATAGGTAGATTAGGCAAGCCGCATGGCGTGAAAGGCGAGATAACCTTTGCCATCAGCGACGATGTGTTCGACCGTGTGGATGCCGACTATCTGGTGCTCGACATTGATGGCATCCTCGTGCCTTTCTATATAGAGGAATATCGCTTCAAGAACGACGAGAGCGTGCTGGTGAAGTTTGAGGACATCGACACCCAGGAGCAGGCTCGCAACTATACGGGCTGCGATGTCTACTTCCCTCGCCATCTTTCGGATAGCGATGGGGATAACATGACGTGGGCGGAAATCATCGGCTTCACGCTGGAAGATGCTACGACAGGGAAGACCGTTGGTGTCATCGACTCCGTGGACGACAGCACCATCAATCTTCTCTTTGAGGTGACAGCCCCAGATGGCAGGGATTTGCTGATACCTGCCAGCAATGACTTGATAGAGGGGGTGGATGCCGACAGAAAGATAATAAAGGTATCACTTCCGCAAGGAATATTAAATTTAGGTTAGGAAAATGAAAAAACAACAGATATGTATTCTCGGCTCTACGGGAAGCATCGGGACACAGGCGCTCGATGTGATAGAGCAACACAGTGACCTCTACGAGGTCTATTGCCTCACGGCAAACAACCGTGTCAAGGAGTTGGCGGAGCAAGCACACAAGTTTCACCCTGCTGCCGTGGTGATAGCCAACGAGGAGCATTACGAGGAGCTGACCGACTTGCTGCGTGACGAGCCAGACATCAAGGTGTATGCTGGCAAGCAGGCTCTTTGCGACATTGTGGAGGCGGAGCCAATCGACATGGTCTTGGCTTCCATGGTGGGGTTCTCGGGCTTGGAGCCTACCATCCATGCTATCAAGGCTCGCAAGAAGATTTGCCTTGCCAACAAGGAGACCTTGGTTGTGGCTGGCGAGCTGATTTGCAACCTTGCCAAGGAATATCATGTGCCTATCCTGCCCGTTGACAGTGAGCACAGTGCCATCTTCCAGAGCTTGGTGGGCGAGGGCGACAACGAGGTGGATAAGATTTTGCTCACGTGTTCGGGTGGACCATTCCGCAACTTCACCCATGAGCAACTGGAGAAAGTGACGGCGGCAGATGCCTTGAAGCATCCTACATGGGATATGGGTGCCAAGATTACCATCGACTCTGCCTCCTTGATGAACAAGGGCTTCGAGGTGACCGAGGCGAAGTGGCTCTTTGGTGTTCCTGCCGAGAAGATACAGGTGCTCATCCATCCCCAGAGCATCGTGCACAGTGCCGTGCAGTTCGTGGATGGAGCTGTCAAGGCGCAACTGGGTGTGCCAGATATGCGCCTGCCCATCCAGTATGCTTTCTCTTTCCCACGGCGTTTGCCACTCAATGGCGACCGTCTGGACCTGTTCAAGGAACGAGATTTGCAGTTCTTTGAGCCAGACTACGAGAAGTTCAAGTGCCTGCGCTTGGCTTTCGATGCTATCAAGAGAGGTGGTAATATGTCTTGCATCGTCAATGCAGCCAACGAGGTTGTCAATGCTGGCTTCCGCAGAGGTGAATGTGGCTTCCTGCAGATGGCTGACATCATAGAGAAAGTGATGGATAAGGCTACGTTTGACAAGAGCCCTGACCTCGATGTGTATCTCCAGACTGATGCCGAGGCACGACGGATTGCCAAGGAGGAAATGAGGAAGTAATGTTGAATTTAATGTTGAATGTTGAGTGTTGAATGTTGAATTAGGCTGGCGCCCTTAGTACATTCAACATTAAAGACAACATTCAGCATTGAAAAAATTCAACATTCAACACTCAACATTCAACATTAAAGACAACATTCAGCATTGAAAAAATTCAACATTCAACACTCAACATTCAACATTAAAAACAACATTTAACATTAATAAACGGAAATGGAAGTATTTTTGATCAAAGCGTTGCAGCTGATGCTGTCGCTTTCCATATTGGTGTTGCTCCATGAGGGCGGACACTTTTTCTTCTCCAAGCTCTTCGGTGTAAGAGTGGAGAAGTTCTATCTGTTCTTCGACCCATGGTTCCATCTCTTTGAGTTCAAGCCAAAGAACTCGGATACCACTTACGGACTGGGATGGTTGCCGCTCGGAGGATATTGTAAAATATCGGGCATGATAGACGAGAGCTTCGACACGGAGCAGATGAAGCAGCCCGTGCAGCCTTATGAGTTTCGTAGCAAACCAGCCTGGCAACGTCTGTTGATTATGGTAGGTGGCGTGCTTGTCAACTTCGTGCTTGCACTTTTCATCTATTCCATGATTTTGTTCCATTGGGGCGACGACTATGTCTCACCAAAGGACATGACCTATGGTATGAAGTTCAATGCCGAGGCTAAGGCGCTGGGCTTCCATGACAACGACATCTTGGTGGGTACCGACTTAGGCGAGTTCAAGACCTACGACGGTGATATGTTCCGCGACTTGTCCAAGGCTCACCGAGTAGACATCATCCGTGGTGGCAAGGCTATGAGCCTTAGTCTGCCTGGCGACTTGAATATGTTCAATATGATCAAGGAAAGCCCTCGTTTCGTGGAGCCTTATCTGCCTTTGCGGATAGATAGCGTGATGCAAGGCTCGCCTGCTGCCAAACTGGGCTTGACCAAGGACGACAAACTCTTGAGCATCAATGGCAAGGAAGTATCCTCTTTCAATGATTTCCAAGTAGAGCTGGGGCGTGTAGACGACCTGCTCTCTGCGGCATCTTCCCGCAAGGATAGTCTTCGAGCCTTGACCGCTCATGTGGAATACTTGAAAGCTAACGGCGACACCGTGAAGACCGCCGTGCAGTTGGAATCGACGGAAAACGGTGTGAAACTTGGTTTCAGCAACCATTCCGTGCTGTTCGACTATAAGCTGACTCATATCAGCTACGGCTTCTTCCAGAGTTTCCCTGCGGGCATCAAATATGGATGGAATGTGTTGTCGGGTTACGTGGGCGACATGAAGTACGTGTTCTCCAAGGAGGGAGCCAAGAGCTTGGGTGGCTTCGGGACCATAGGCAGTCTTTTCCCTCCGATGTGGGATTGGCATGCGTTCTGGATGATGACGGCATTCCTGAGCATCATCCTTGCCTTCATGAACATCCTGCCTATCCCAGCGTTGGATGGCGGACACGTGTTCTTCCTCCTCTACGAGATGATAACAGGGCGCAAGCCTGGCGACAAGTTCTTGGAGCGAGCCGAGTACGTAGGCTTTGGCATCCTTCTTCTTCTGCTGATAGTGGCGAACCTGAACGATGTGCTCCGTCTGTTTGGAATTATGTAGCATAATATAAGGTATTAAACAGAAAGCAGGGGCTTCCTTTAAGATAGGAAGTCCCTGCTTTGTTGTCTTTTCAGCCAGGTTACATACAGCTTGTTACGCCGAGTGTAGTGGCAAGTGCCGTTAAAATACTAATTGCAATCTGAATAATGCTTTTCATCGACATAGTTGCAAAGACCAGATAGAAAGTTATCGGCTCTGAGCCTTGTTAGAGTGTTAGTCCATACAACTATTGACCAATTCTACTAATATTCCAATGCAAAGTTATGTGAAATAACTAACATTTCTGGAAGAAAATCGAAGAAGTTATCAGGATTTTTATTAATTTTGTGCCCTAATTCCGAATGTCCCTATATATCAAAGGAAAAAAGGGACTGAAATCATATTTGTATAATTATAACAGAAAACAGAAAGAAAAAATCATGGAATATATGTCACAAGAAGGCTACGACAAGCTCGTTGCCGAACTCCGTCAGTTGGAGCTGGTAGATTTGCCACAGGTCAGGGAGGCAATTGCTGAGGCACGCGACAAGGGCGACCTTAGCGAGAATTTCGAGTATCATGCAGCCAAGCGTGAGCAGGGCAGGATATTGGGCAGGATTAACTTCAAGCGCAAGGTGCTGGAGCACGCAAGGGTCATCGATAAGTCAAAGCTCAAGGGCAATGGCATCGGACTGTTGAGCAAGGTTGTGATGACCAATCTTGCCACCAAAGCCCGCATGACCTATACGATTGTCAGCCCTCACGAGGCGAACATCAGTGAGAATACCATCTCCATCAAGTCGCCTATCGCACAGGCTCTACTGAATAAGAACGAGGGTGACACCGTTGAAGTTCGTGTGCCTGCTGGCAAGCTGAAGCTGTATATTGAGAGCGTTGAGATTTAGTGATATTACTGGAGCTTCCGCTGCAATCATATCTTGTCGCTCTGCACTGTAACAAGATATATTGTGGTAAAGTCACGATTAAAGTTGTCTATATCAGTACCGATACTGTCCGCCATGAAGACAGCCACTGTTCTCATAGCGGACAGTGCACGAAAGATTGCATAAAATTGGCTAAAAAGCATGGTTGTTTCAATTGTTTTTGTTACCTTTGCAATCTAAATATATAAATTCAAAGAAAACATGGATATACAAACAATTAACCAACACACTACAGCCTTTAATGAAATAACCCATTTCATCAAAAGCGAAAACGGAAAGGAACAAGTTGAAGTTTGGTTCGCAAGAGAGCTACAACCCATCTTAGGTTATGCAAGATGGGAGAATTTCCTTGTAGCTATCGGACGTGCCGCCGATTCTTGTAAGTCGCAGAATATCAATGTAGATGACCATTTTCGTGAGGTCACGAAAATGGTATTGCTGGGTAGTGGTTCCAAACGAGAAGTCAAGGACTATATGCTTACTCGTTTTGCCTGCTATCTCATTGCTCAAAACGGTGATCCTAAGAAAGAAGAAATTGCCTTTGCACAAGGTTATTTCGCATTACAGACACGCCGTGCAGAACTGGTTGCCGAGCATCTACAACAAATTTCAAGATTGGAAACTCGTGATAGACTTCGTGCATCCGAAAAGCAATTGTCTCGCAATATTTACGAACGTGGCGTTGATGACAAAGGCTTTGGACGAATTCGTTCTAAGGGAGATACAGCTTTGTTTGGTGGTAATACGACAGAGGACATGAAGAAAAGATTAGGGATAAAATCCACTCGACCTCTGGCAGATTTCTTGCCTACTTTGACTATTGCTGCCAAAAATCTTGCAACAGAAATGACCAACTATAATGTTGACCAAAAAGACTTACATGGTGAAACTGATATAACGACAGAGCATGTACAGAATAATGTGAGTGTGCGCCAGATGTTAGACCAACGAGGCATTAAGCCTGAGAATTTGCCTGCAGCAGAGGACATCAAGAAAGTAGAACGGCGAGTTGCCAGTAATGAAAAGAAGATTGAAAAGACTTCTAATAAATTGCCCAAAGATATAAACAAATCAAACAAATAGCACTTTTCTTTTGATTTTCAATAATTATTTGTAATTTTGCAGACGGAAATCATTTCATTATGGAACTAAGATCGAAAAATTACTTACCTTATCGTGTCATCGCACTCGACTTGGACGGTACTCTCACTAACCATGAGAAGATTGTTACTCCCAAGACCCGTGAGGCTCTTCTCAAGGCTCAAGACGACGGAGCTATCATTGTCTTGGCTTCGGGGCGACCCACATACGGCATCGAATCAGTAGCCGAGTGCCTGGAATTAGGCAAGCGAGGTGGTTATATCTTGTCATATAACGGTGGAAAGATTGTGAACACCAAGACCAAGGAAGAACTGTTCTCTCAATTTCTGCCAGACTATGTGATACCTATCATATATAAATATGCCAAGGAGAAGAACCATGCCTTATTAGGCTACGCTGGCAATGAAATCATCACCGAGATGCCCGATGACCAATATGTAAAGGAAGAATCTCGCATCAACAAGATGAACATCCGACAAGTTGACAATCTCTTGGAACACTTGGAGCCACATCCTACCAAGCTCCTTATGACAGGAGACCCTGCCGACATGATCAAGGCAGAGGAAGATTTGGCGGAGCTCTTGGGCAGCCATATGGATGTATTCCGATCAGCCCCATTCTTTCTGGAGCTTGTTCCACAGGGCATTGACAAGGCACAATCCTTGCGCCGTTTGTTGGCTAAAGTAAACCTTACGTCAGAGGACATGATAGCCTTTGGCGATGGTTACAACGACTTATCCATGCTTCGATTGGCAGGAATGGGAGTGGCGATGGCGAATGCGGCACCAGAGGTGAGGGCGGAAGCTGACTACATTACGCTATCCAACGAGGAAGACGGAGTGGCTGCGGCTTTGGAGCATTTCTCCTGTCTCCCCGAGCAGAACTGATTTTCATAAAAGGCTAAACAAAAGAAGAGAAGATACATATATGTTACAACTTGACAATTTCTACAAGGCTCGTTTTGTATTGAGCAAGGTTATTCGCAAGACTGAGTTGGTCCACACACCAAGAATCAACCCAGAGAGTGATGTCTATCTGAAACCAGAGTGTCTCCAGAAGACTGGCTCGTTCAAGATTCGTGGTGCATATTATAAGATTTCACAACTTACAGAGGAGGAAAAGAAGAAAGGTGTCATCGCGTGCTCTGCTGGCAACCATGCACAAGGCGTGGCTCTTGGTGCCACAGCCATGGGGGTGAAAAGTCTCATTTGCTTGCCAGAGGGTGCTCCTATCAGTAAGGTAGAGGCTACCAAAAGACTCGGTGCCGAAGTATGTTTGGTTCCCGGTGTTTACGATGATGCCTACCAGAAAGCATTGCAGTTGAGAGACGAGCATGGATATACATTCGTCCATCCTTTCGATGACGAGAATGTGATTGCTGGTCAGGGCACTATCGGACTGGAAATTCTCGACCAGTTGCCAGATGTGGAGGCTGTCGTCGTGCCTGTCGGTGGCGGAGGATTGATTTCAGGCGTAGCTTTCGCCATTAAGTCACTCAACCCGAATGTCAAGGTCTATGGCGTTCAAGCCGAGGGAGCGGCAAGCATGGTGCAGAGTTTGCACGACCATAAGCAAGAAATGCTTCCATCCGTATCGACTGTTGCCGATGGCATCGCTGTCAAAGAACCCGGCTCTATCACCTTTGAGACTTGTTCCAACTATGTTGATGAAATCGTGACAGTGAGTGAGGACGAGATTTGCGCTGCCATTCTGAAGCTCCTTGAGAGCGAGAAGATGGTTGCCGAGGGTGCTGGTGCTGCCAGTGTCGCTGCCGTGATGTATAACAAGGTTCCTGTAAAGGGCAAGAAGACTATCTGTGTGGTAAGTGGCGGCAACATCGATGTTACCATCTTGAATCGTGTCATCAACCGTGGACTTGCCAAGAGTGGTCGCCTGTGTACCATTGAAATGGAGCTGGACGACAAACCGGGCGAACTTGTGGAGGTCGCTTCTGTCATTGCCAGTCTGGGTGGCAACATCACTGGAGTACACCATGACCGTTCTGCCAACCGCAAGAAAGTGAATGCTTGTGTACTTCGCCTGACAATGGAAACTCGTGACGAGGCTCATGTCAGAGAAATCAAGGAAGCCTTGGAAGCCAAGGGATTTCATCTTTACATCGTTTAAAGTAGGTGATAGTTTATAGTTTACAGTTTATAGGCAATCTTGCTATCAACTATTAACTATAAACTATTAACTGTTAACTATCAACTGTAAGTTATAAACTATAATTTAAGAAGATTATGAACGCAATTCACACAGACAATGCGCCTGCTGCTATCGGTCCATACAGCCAGGCTATCGAAGTTAATGGTTTCGTATTTGCATCAGGTCAAATTCCTATCGACCCCAAGACAGGTGCATTTGTAGAAGGTGGCATCAAGGAGCAGACTCGCCAGTGCCTCACCAATGCCCAGGACATCTTGAAGGCTGCAGGCACTGACCTCGCTCATGTAGTAAAGACCACCGTATATCTCGACAGCATGGACGACTTCGCTGCCATGAACGAGGTTTATGCCGAGTTCTTCAGCAAGCCATATCCAGCTCGCTCTGCCGTAGCTATCGAGAAGTTGCCAAAGGGAGCCTTGGTCGAAGTTGAGGTTTTGGCAGCAAAATAAGGGAATTGCTTTTACTAAATGTAAAAGTTAACTAAAAATTCGCAAAAGAGAAGGTATCTGCCCTGTCTTTTCATATCTTTGCATAAAGAGAACTAACTAAAAACAAGGGTATGAGAAAAAG
This sequence comes from uncultured Prevotella sp., assembly GCA_934281565.1. Taxonomy (GTDB): domain Bacteria; phylum Bacteroidota; class Bacteroidia; order Bacteroidales; family Bacteroidaceae; genus Prevotella. The sequence goes on along the minus strand of CAKQXI010000002.1, from coordinate 37,101 downwards.
TAATCTTGGGAAGGTATTCCTTCTCTTTTTGGTATGGGAATTTATTACTACGTCTGGGACTTTCGCCCAGGAAGTTTGGCACAATGTATTGCATGAAACGGAGAATGCGATAGATGGGCGTTGGTGGGGCAACGAACTGAGAGACTCTTATGCTCGCTTGCCTCAACGATGGATGGAGGCTGTACGCCAACCAGTCCAAATATTGGCAAAGAATACTGCTGGGCTTTCTGTCATGTTCCAGACCAATTCCAATGAAATCACGGTACGTTATGCCGTGGAGGGTGGCTTGAGTATGTGGCACATGCCTGCCACAGGAGTAGCAGGAGTAGATATGTATGCCATCGACAAGAATGGAACATATCGCTGGTGTGGAGCCGAGTATTCTTTCTCCAAGGATACAGTGACATATTGTTATAAGAACGTATCTGCTGAAATGGCTCCAGCCAAGGGCTATAAGTTTCGCTTATACTTGCCTCTATATGCTTCTGTCAAGTGGATGGAGATAGGTGTTAAGCAGGGAGCTACTTGGCAACTATATCCTGCCAGCCAAGAGAAGCCGATTGTGGTATATGGCACTTCCATTGCCCAAGGAGCTTGTGCATCACGACCGGGGATGGCTTGGAGTAATATCTTGGCACGTGAGTCGGGACATAGGGTTGTCAACCTCGGTTTCTCTGGCAATGGACGGTTGGAGCCAGAGTTATTTGCCGCTTTGGCAGAGATTGACGCTAAGTTATACATCATTGACTGTATGCCGAACATGGAGTACCGTCTTGACAACATCATTCCGAACACAGTAAGCGGTGTAAAGAAATTGAGAAGTGTGAGCAACGCCCCAGTCTTGTTGGTAGAGCATTGTGGCAACACCAACGAATTGTCTTCTCTACAAATCAAAGACCTATATACCCAGACTAACATCCGTCTGAAAAAGGCTTATAAGCAGCTACAAGACGAGGGTATCAAAGGTATCTTCTATCTAAGTCACGAGGACTTAGCTCTCTGCATGGATGCCATGGTGGAAGGTGTTCATCCTACCGATCTTGGAATGCGACAATATGCCGATGCTTATTTGCGCAAAGTACGAGCAATATTAAAGTAATAGGGAAAGTTAGGAGAATATTTCTACACTTATTCAAATTTGACCATATTTGCTAATTGCAGGAAATAATCATTCGACCAAATGTCAAGTTCCTTTGGGTTGCGGACAAAGGGCAATACATCTGCCTTCACTTGATTGATGTCAGTTGTTGATAGGCGTTCTTTAAGTCTTTCTAAGAATGATTCCTTGGTGATATCTTCTTGATTGAATTGGAGAACGCGCTCATGCAAATGAGTGAAGTCGAGGGAAGTGTTATGGCGTACATACCACTCAAAATCGTACCAGTCGCGACCTTTTACACGGTTTTTCCATGCTCGATAGACCAATGCGTGCATTTTTCCTGCAAATAAGTCGGGCAACGTAAAGCAACGCGCCATGAAAGAACTTGGAAGCAGGAGAAGTTTCTGCTCGGTATTGAATTTCAGTGGTGGCTGGGTATCGACTTCTATTTTGATTTTTACAGATTTTTCTGTTTGAAAGGTAATATCATATACATCGGTATTATCTTTCAAGAAAGCAGATTCTACCTTGCCGAAATTTTTCTTGTCTTTCTTTTTAATTTCAACTTCTCGACCAACCATTGCAAATTCATCAATGATAGGCTGGAAGTATTGTGTGAAGTCAAAGTTGTCATCTTGGCAGAGAAGTGAGAAATCCATATCCTCAGAAAAACGCTGGAGACCATGGAATATACGAAGACATGTGCCACCATAAAAGGCTGCAACATCAAAGAATCCACCATTGTATAGACCTGCAAGGATTATTTGCTGATTGACTTCAAAAATGGCATTTCGCTTTTGCTGTTCAGTTGTCTGCTCGTAAGCTAACAACATTTGATTATATATTTCGTTCATTTCTTCAAATAATTAATGAGTGTTTGGATGGACTTTGCCTTTTTGCCCACCTTGGCATAACGTTCAAAGATGCTGGTATCCATATTACGAAAATCCTCAATATCCATTCGTATATCTTCTTCCAGATATGCTTCAACATCTTTCATATATCGTAGGTTCACCTGGGGAGAATTAGCGACAAGGTCGCAGAGAGCTTTCTCTGGAGTAGCTATCAGGAAAGCGTAATTCTGCTTGTTGATGATTGTGACACCAATAGGAAAAGCATCTCGGTTCATAAATCTGTAATCAAAACGTCCGACAGGAGTGTCAAAGCTACGGGAATGCTTAATCGTCATTGACTGAGTGATATAGACAGTCTCTGGTATCAATCCATAGTATCTTAATGCTGAAGACATAGATACATAGGAGGGCGCATAAATATGGTTGGCGATAAGTTCTGTAGATAGTGCCATACGTGATACGGACGGATCAATCACATAGAGTCCTTTCTTGAGTCGGATGATCTTGCCATCTAATCCAAGATTACGCACTTTCTGATTTCCTGCTTTCATTTCTGAAAACAATGAGGAAATGGAAGAAGTGTTCACAGGAATATTACCTATATGCTCTAAATCCATAATCATTGTGCAAAGATAGCTAAAAATTGAATAGAAAACTAATTTTTCTTTGTTTTTCTGTTCAAAATGTGACCATTTTAACTGTATTCCTTTATTTTATGATATGGCAGTGCTTATTTATATAAAATAAGAGCAATATTAAAATTATAGGGAAAGAGGTATCAATTAGAGAATTCCATAGAAAATCTTGGTTATTTCAAAGAAAAAACGTAATTTTGCATCAAACTATTTTTTGTAAAGAAATGAATATGAATACAAAGAAACTTACAAGAGAAGAAGCTTTAAGGAGATTTCAAGCTTCTTGTGAAAAAAAGAAAGCCTTTGTCGCAGAACTTGAAAAAAGTATGCGTGAAGAATATCGTAAAGAAATGGGGCACGAGGCTAAATATTTTAGTGTATTGTAAAATATCCGATCATTGTCAGAAATGATAATCCCAATATGGTTCAACTCCTTACTGAATTTACTGAAACGGCACAATTATTGAGCCATAAACCATCATAAAGAATAAAATAAACAACACAACTATAACATTATGATAGTTGTGTTGCTTATTTCTTCTGTATTTTAATTGACAAATAGACTATTGTTAAAAGGCGAGGAAAGGACGAAGAACAGCTGTTCCATCATTTTTATTACACGCAGAAGGTGTAGAATTTTTTGTAGTAAATCTAATACTTCCAGATACCTTTATGTCATCAACACCCGAATCTATCAGTAAAAAACTAACATCCCAGGCTTCGGTAGAGCTCATTTGCCAAGTGTTTATTTTTCCAAAGAACTCCGTATATTTGTCATCTCCTACTTTGCGTAGAGCTTTATTAATATTTTCTGTATCTTTCGGTCCGTTGGTCAAGAAACCTTGGATGTTCCAAGAAGTATTGGTGTCAGCCCCCAGTCCTTTTATGAGAGCATAATATTGTCCAGCAGAAGGCATAAACCAGCCCGTACATTTATCAGAATTGGCAGGAAGCGTGTTATATTTCTTCACCTGTTGGAAAGCTGGGTAATCATTCAAGTCCCAATATTTCTTAGATAAAGTATAGCCCGACCCATAAATCTGATTGCCAGAGCCTCGAATGAGACCTGCATCATGTATCTGAGTTTGTCCAGAATTTGTATTAGTATTTCTCCATTTATAACCTTGACCAATGTAAGCCTTACATACTGTTCCATTATTACCATTTGCCTGATAATCCTTTAGTGCATCAGTATAAGCACCTACCGAACCTATTGTTCTAAGGCACATTACCAAGGCATGACCGCCAATGCCATCTTTCACGGTATTTTTTTCCACCCAATAGTCATCATTACCTTGGGCAATATACGCAATTACACCGATAGGAGTTTTGTCAGAAAGTAAAGCATCACTTTGGTGAGAAAGAGCACCATCGGAATAATAAATGTCGCCTAAAGCCATGGCATAAGTACCTTTGTCTATATATGGATTTAGTTTAGCTGTTCCTGCATCAATGTCGTTGGCTGCAGCTGTAATGGAAACTGCTTCACTCCATGCATCATTGCCTGTACTGGTGCTATTGAATGATGTTGTGGTAGCTGGTGGTACTATCATTACACCTCTTGTAGAAGTGACATCGTAGAACTTACGACTATTAGTCAAACTGTTGCTTGCCGTTACGGCTGTTGAACCATTCGTCCAAGTATAGCTTTGGTCGGTACTCAATTTGTATAAATGAGGTAAAATCTTTGACTCTAAAGTAATATCTGCCAATCCCATTGCATGAGCCATGTTTGTAAAGTTTATCTTGCTGGCTGTGTTGTCGAATGTAGCCTTGCCAATGTGTAAGTCGCAAGCATTGAGTTTAGCAAGTGTGCTTTGGTCGGAAACTAACTTGCTGTTTTTCCAAGTACTGATGGCAGAACTAAAAAATGTTGTGGCATCGCTTACATCTACTGTTGCATTTACAGCAGGTAAGCCTGTAAAACTGGATTGATAAGGATAATAAGCGAAGTAAGTGTACTGGGGTGAGAACTTATAAGTTTCACCACTTGGTAAAGTCCATGCCGAACCATTATAAGTAATGGCAATATTCGCATTCTTTACTTTCTTATTCTCATCTACCACAAATAGACCAATCTTGTCACCATTGGCATAAGCAGACTTTAGTTTATTGGTGGCTGTTGCATTGATGCTATTGCTCCATGAAGTAGGAAATGTGACATCGCCTAAATTAAGCGTAGTGATGGCACTGGCAGAAAGCTTATAGTTAATCGTATGCCCAGCTTGCCATTCTGTTCCCTTTAATTCTGCTGATAGTGTACGGTCACTAACACCATTGTTGAATACTATTTCAACTTTTGTCGTACTGTTGGCATCAAACTTCTGGGGTATCATCATAAGAGTTAATGGGTCGGTAGTTAATGCCTTGGCTACACCAGTTTCAATGTCAATACCATTGCCATCAGTGCCTAAAGGTATTTCATAATCGGACAAGTCGGAACTTAATGTCCATCGACCTGTGGATATATTATAATCTCCCTTTCCCCTGACATTACGAATAGCTACGCTCTTGACAGTTCCCAATACCATATCATTGCCAACAGAAAAGGTGATGGCTGTCAAGGCATGGGAGAACTGCAAATCTACGGCACTTGCAGCCTCAGTGGCAGAACGACTGTTGTTCTCACTCTTTGCTACAATGAAGTCTGGTTGTGACTTAATGTCTTCTCCTGTTCCTGCTACATAAAGCACTGTCCTGTCTTTCGACAGTCCACTGCCACTTTCAGACAGCATACTGGCATTAGTTGGGGCATAAGCATAAAAAGACAAGGTAGCATCGGTTGGCCAATACTTATCATTAGAAGTATGCCAAGTATTGCCACTCCGTGTTGCCTTTTCAAAAGGAAAGAACTCTGCTTCTACATTATCTTTCTTAAAAACAGAACTAATAAAGATTTCATTGCTTATACTCGTTACTTTAGTTCCTCTGGTGGATATACTATTTACATTATTAATTTTAGACAAGGGAACACCAGAACGAGTAACCAGCTCGTCCTTATCATTATAGAAATAAGTACCTACTTGTTCTACAGGATGAAGATACAAAGGTTTCCCTAAGTCACTCTTTACAATTAATGGATGATAATCTTCAATGGTACTGATTGCACGAGAGTTTTCATCATTACTGCTGCCAGAATTAGAAGTCCAATCATCTATTTCTGTTGTCGTGAAAGAAATCTTCTTGTCGGAGAGAGTGACACTTGACAATCCCTCGTTTTCTGAACACGACATTAAGGATGATGATACTACTGATAATGATGCCAATGCCAATAATAAACTTGTACTTTTCCTTTTAATGTATATCATTGCTTGATAGCTATTAATGTTCCGCCGAACTCCCAAAGCAGATGATTATTAATACAGGCTCAATCTATTCAAAAGATATTGGCGTAGGAGTCCTAAACTTCATTGTCTCCTTGCTGGTAGAGGTCTTAGGAAACCTATTATGCCAAGGATAGAAGTTTAGGGATATACCTACGCCAACAGGGTATATATGTATATAACACAAGATACACCCCTCCTTATGAAAGGGCGCACTTGTGCCGTGATATATACACACGTGTAATAGGCATCCACAACCATCTCCCTCTGAGCATAATTGAAAGTTCCTAAGTTTCACCAGTCAGAAGTAAATGTGTAAACACCACATCTTATAAATAGAGCCAAATCACAGATTGACGCCAGCAACCCATTGCCAGCCATCCATGAAATGACGGTGCAAAAATAGTAAAAAGAAACGAAACCTGCAAGAAAATCTACATGATATATTCAAAGATGCAAACGATTGCGCATTTTTATCACTTGATTTGCATCAAATCTTATGACATCATCAAGGATATTATCGTACTTTTGACGAGGAAAAAATATACCCAAACCTATTATTCTAAAAAGAATAAAACTAATAAGAAAGTTAAAAACCAAAAGAATTATGAAGAAGATTTATACGACACTCTTAGCCTTTTTAGCTATTGCGTTGGTTGGATGCTCCGACAGCAATACCGACCCCGTTACTCCAGAACAACCAGAGGTAAAACCGACTCCCAAACCCGAGACTCCCACTACTGTTTCGCAAGGATGGCCAGAGAACTATGGCGGTGTGATGTTGCAAGGGTTCTCATGGGACTCATACGATAACTCACAATGGAAAATCTTGGCTTCACAAGCCAACGACCTTAAAGGATACATCGACCTCGTTTGGGTTCCCCAAAGTGGTAAATGCTTAGAAAACAGACAAGTAATGGGATACACTCCTTATTATTTCTTCAACCAAAACTCCAGTTTCGGAACTGAAACGGAACTACGTAACATGATTAAGGCATTCAAGGAAAACAATATCGGAACCATCGCTGATATTGTCATCAATCATCATAATACAGAGGGTTGGTTTGGCTTCCCTAAAGAGGAATACAATGGAGAGACTTACCAGTTGCAAAGCACTGACATATGTGCCAATGATGACGGTGGGAAGACTGCCGCAGAAGCGAAATCCGAGGGTGTCAGCCTTAGCAAGAACAATGACGAGGGCGAAGACTGGGGAAGTATGCGTGACCTCGACCATAAGAGTGAGAATGTACAGAAGATAGTAAAGGCTTATCTGAACTTCTTAAAAAACGACCTTGGATATATTGGCTTCCGCTATGATATGGTGAAAGGATATGCAGGCAGCCATGTTGCCGACTATAACGATGCCACAGGCATTGAATATTCCGTTGGCGAATACTGGGACAGCAACGAGAAAATTACGAGTTGGATTAATGCGACCAACAAAAAGAGCGCGGCATTCGACTTCCAGTTCCGTTACAACATTCGTGATGCCATCAATAAATCGGACTGGTCGAAGCTCAACAGCACTAACAACCTGATGCACGATGCCAATCTCCGCCGTTATGCCGTGACATTCGTGGAGAACCATGACGTGCAAGTTCGCCCAAATGCAGGAGACGATTATACAGAAGATGCCATCAAGAAAGATACCCTTGCAGCCAACGCTTATATGCTTGCCATGCCTGGTACTCCTTGCATCTTCCAGCCTCATTGGATGGCATATGAGCCAGAGTTAAAGGCAATGATTACCGCTCGCAAGGCTGCTGGCATCACCAACATGAGCAATTATACCAACAAGAAGTCACAGAAGTCTCTCTATGTCAATGAGGTAACAGGCAATAAGGCAAAACTTCTCGTTGCCGTAGGAAACGATGCTGCCAACTATCAGGGCGAAGATGGCTATACCAAGATCCTTTCTGGCTATCATTATGCTTATTTCCTTTCCAACAATGCAGAGATACCTTATATAAATAAGGCTTCTGGCACTTATGAGGAAACTTTTAAGGTTGCCTTAACTGCCGTTAGCAGTGATGCCAATGCCAAGTTGGTTTATACGATTGATGGTTCGGAACCTACCGCAAAGAGCAACACTGTCGAGAGTGGCAAGGAAATCACCATCAATGGTTCTTGCACCCTGAAAGTAGGTTTGTTAGTGAACGGTGAAGTGAAAAACGTTGTGTCCAATGAATATACCATCCAAAAGTTCAAGGCATATAAGATTAAGGTGTATGTCAATGTAGACAATGTGAAATGGAACCCAGTTTATTTCTATTCTTGGGATAGCAACAACAAGCAGAATGCTTCTTCCGAATGGCCTGGAGACGTGATGACAGAGACCACAACTATTGGAGGAAAGACTTGGTACTGGAAAGAATATACCATCAACTCCTCCAAGGACTTTGTTAACTTTGTATTCAACAATGGCAAGGGCAACCCTCAGACCGTAGACAAGACTGGTGTCAACCAGACCACATACTTTGAGATTTCGAGTGAGACAGAAGATAATAAGTACACTGTCAATGATGTAACTTCCACCTATTCTAAATAGATGAATGCTTACTGCATCTAAATAGCAAATGACCATGATAATTGTATGCCCAAATACTTGGGCATACAATTACCAAACTTCGGGCATGGTGTGCCCAAGTACATGGTTTACGCAAAAAATAGTTAAACATTTGCATATTAATCTATAAAGTCGTACTTTTGCATAAGTATGAGTAATATTCTTGACCAAGACATCATGTACCTGCCTGGCGTAGGTCCCAAGAAGAAAGAGATACTGAGCAAGGAACTTGGTATCTGCTCATACGGTGACTTGCTCGAATACTATCCTTATAAATATGTAGACCGCACCAAGGTATATCATATCAGTGAGCTTACCAGCGATATGCCCTTTGTGCAAATCAAGGGAAAAATACTCAGCTTCGAGGAATTTGACACGGGGAAGCGCAACAAACGTGTTGTCGCCCATTTCTCCGATGGTTTCGGAGTCGTAGACTTGGTTTGGTTCCGGGGAGCGCAATACATCTACAAGACTTATAAGGTGAACACTGAGTATATCGTGTTCGGCAAGCCGTCCATCTATGGAGGACGCTTCCAGTTTGCCCATCCCGACATGGACGATGCCAGCAACCTGCAGCTCTCCGAGATGGGGATGCAACCCTATTATGGCACTACCGAGAAAATGAAGAAGATGGGGCTTACCTCACGCTCCATGGAAAAGATAACCAAGACACTGGTAGAGAAGTTGCCACCACTCCCAGAAACACTCCCAGACTTCATCGTAAATCGCCTCCATCTTATTTCCAGGGACGAGGCTTGCCGACTTATCCATTATCCCCATTCCCATCAGGAGATGCAAAAGGCACAGGTGAGATTGAAGTTTGAGGAACTGTTCTATGTGCAACTTAATATATTAAGGTACGCGAGTGACCAACGCCGCAAATACCGTGGCTACATATTCAACCGTGTTGGTGACATCTTCAACAGCTTCTATTCGCACAACTTGCCTTTTGAACTCACGGGAGCACAAAAGCGAGTGATGCACGAAATCCGTGCCGATATGTGCAGTGGAAGACAGATGAATAGGCTCCTCCAAGGCGACGTAGGCTCTGGAAAGACCCTCGTGGCTCTCATGACCATGCTCATTGCACTCGACAATGGCTTCCAGGCTTGCATGATGGCTCCTACCGAGATACTTGCCGAGCAGCATCTACAAACCATCCGTGAGTTCCTGAAAGGCATGGATATTCGTGTGGAACTGCTCACAGGCATTGTAAAGGGAAAGAAGCGACAAGCCATATTGGATGGACTTGTCAATGGTGATGTGAAAATCTTAGTGGGTACTCATGCCGTTCTTGAAGACTATGTGCAATTTGCGCACCTTGGCATCGCCGTCATTGATGAGCAACACCGTTTTGGAGTTGCCCAGCGTGCCAAGCTCTGGAACAAGAGCGAGAACCCTCCTCATGTGCTGGTGATGACAGCTACGCCTATCCCTCGCACTTTGGCGATGACCATCTATGGTGACCTTGATGTAAGTGTCATAGACGAACTGCCACCAGGAAGAAAGCCAATACAGACTCTGCATAAGTTTGATACCCAGTTGACAAGCCTTTACCAAAGCATCCGCCGTCAAATCAACATGGGCAGACAAGTATATATCGTGTTTCCCCTTATCAAGGAGAGTGAAAAGAGTGACCTCAAGAACTTGGAAGAAGGCTTTGAGACCTTGAAAGAAGCATTCCCAGAATTCCACTTGAGCAAGGTACATGGCAAGATGAAACCTGCGGAGAAAGAAGAAGAAATGGAACACTTCGTCAAGGGCGAGACCCAGATACTTGTTGCCACGACGGTAATAGAAGTTGGTGTAAATGTGCCCAATGCCTCGGTGATGGTCATACTCGATGCACAGCGGTTCGGACTGTCCCAGTTGCACCAGTTGAGAGGGCGAGTAGGACGAGGTTGCGACCAGAGCTATTGCATCCTCGTAACCAATTACAAGTTGAGCGAGGAAACTCGCAAACGCATTGACATCATGTGCGATACAAACGATGGCTTCCGTATTGCCGAAGCAGACTTGAAGCTCCGTGGACCTGGCGATTTGGAGGGAACGCAACAAAGTGGCATAGCTTTTGACCTCAAGATAGCCAACATTGCAAAGGACGGGCAGCTCGTCCAGTTGGCACGCACAGAAGCACAGGCTATCATCGATGCCGACCCACAATGCAACCAACAACAATATGCCTTGCTCTGGAACAGGCTCAAGGAAATGAAAAAGACAAACATCAACTGGGCTGCCATCAGCTAACCCTAATTTTAACAACAAAGAGAAAATATGAAAAAACAGGAAATGGAAGAGGGCATCCTCTTTGAAGAATTCAACCAAGGACCAGAACATTCCAAGAAGATGTCCAAGGAGGAAATGCGCGAAAAACTCATAGACTTAAAAGAGATAGAAAGTATCACTGGCATACGCTATGTCAAGATGCACGTCACCAAGAAGATGATCATTGGTATTCGAGAAAGTTCGGGCAAGGAATTCACCATCAACTTAGACCAACTCTATGATGCTTATCTCCATTGCGAGAAATTCACCAGTCCAGAGGTGAAAAAATACATTTTCATGGGACATTCACCTGCATTGGCCATTTTACGTCATTTGAAAAGTTAAAAACGGAATAATTTTTGTTAATTCGACCTTTTCTTAAAATATTTTTTATATATTTGCAACGTCTATATAACAAAATCGCTTTTTAAGGCACTTGTCTAAGTGATTTTACACGGAATTTCATTTATTGTTCTGTGGCAAAAAGACGAACCCTAAAAGTAGAATTAATAAAGAATATGAGTTTTAAAAACAACATAAAGAAATTATCCGTCATTGTGCTGTTGACGTTAACAGCGGCTCCTGCCTGCGCACAGGATCTCTTAGCACGCCAAGCACCTGTCGACCATCGAATGAAGTCACTTGATACACTTGCTGTATCTCACTATAAAATGATAGAAGATAGAGAGAACCCATCTGCAGAGCTTTACGAGGATTTCTCCAACAAGTTCGCTCACAAGGCATCTTCTCTCCCCGAACATTACCGCATCGACCTACGTCACTTCTGTATGCCTACTCCAAGTCGTGTCGTTACAAGCAATTTTGGTTACCGTGCCAGCTTTGGTCGCCAACATAAGGGCATGGACATCAAGGTCTATATAGGCGACTCTATCCGTGCCGCTTTTTCTGGCAAGGTGCGTATCGTAAGATACGAAGGTGGCGGCTATGGTAAGTATATCGTCATCCGCCACTATAACGGTCTGGAGACTATCTATGGTCACCTCTCCGCCCAGTTAGTGGAAGAAGGACAGGAAGTTAAGTCTGGTGAGGTAATTGGTCTTGGTGGCAACACGGGGCGCAGCACAGGTTCTCACCTCCATTTCGAGACTCGTCTTTGTGGGGTAGCCTTAAATCCAGCGTTGATGTTTGATTTCCGGAACCAGGATGTTACAGGCGACTTCTATGACTTCAACCGAGAGACCTATGCCCAAGAATCTTCCGAGGCAAACAGTGTGCGTGGAAAGATTGGCAATGGTGGATATACACAGGAGGAAGTCAATGGTGGTACTGTTGGAAGATATGAGAGTAGCACGAGTGGCGAGAAGCTCTATCACAAGGTTAAGTTTGGTGAGACCTTGGTTACAATCGCCGAGAAGCGTGGTGTTTCCATCGACCAGATTTGTCGCCTCAATGGATACAAGAAAGATAAAAAGCTGACCCCAGGTCAGATCATAAGATACTCATAATATCTAAGAAAACTATGTTGTGTAAAGGCAGTGGATGTGATATCCGCTGCCTTATTTTTTTACACTCCCTCCGGTCTCTATTTTCTTTTCAATCCATTGCATGATTACGTCAACAATATAATTTTGCTCATTATCGGTCAAGGCTTTTCCTTTTGGGATATGATGCCATTTCTCAAGACAGCCACGGCAACAGCAACCTGTGGCATGCTGGGCAATGAATACAGGGGAAGTACCATGGCGCATGGGTGTCTGCCTACCATCGTTAGGAATGATGGCAGGGGCTAATCGCTTGGCGATAATCTGTTGAGCGTGTTCACGGATTGTCGCCAAGCCTTTATCTGAAATGATGTCACGGTCTTTCTTGTTCAGATAAAAACTGCTGCGGAACTTTGACTGTGACAAACGATGGAACAAGGTAGTCATGTCTTTTGGCATTGCCTGCAAAGGTTCCTCTTTTGTCGTCATATTGTCGCTTCCTTTTTCCACATCTTCAAAATCAGTGGAGGCGAATAAATCTAATTCTTTTGGTTTCTTCATTTTGTGATACATACATATTTTTTTAACCTCCTCTTTCAAACGTTGAAACAGGTCTTTATGGGGCAAAGAAAATAAATGTGTCAAGTCTGGAGAATTTAAAACCTTGTCATCTCTTTTCACATTGCTGTCATTTTGATTTGCATTGCAAATGTACGACTATTCTCTGTAACATCCAAATGTTTAGAAAATAAAAAAGCGACTCTCGCATTCCGAGAGTCGCTTTTTCAAAATATTTTAATTTACTTCTTAGTCAAGATGCACTTGGCTTTTCCGTATGCCCAAGCATAGAACTTGATGTCATATGTTCCTTCAGACTCGCATTTACAGTTAGGAGCACCATCACGAGTCTCAAGCTTGTTCATGTCACCTCCCCAGGCTATTTCCCAAGCGCCATTTGCTCTGAATTTAAAATCGTCCTTGGTCAAATAGATACCCTTGATTTCCCAATAGCGACCGTCCTTGTTGTATGTGAGATTGGTATCTTTATCCCAACCTGTAGGTGTTGCAGAACCAACAATGCCAATGCTGGTAATAGCTGTAGTTTCCAGCTTCTTATTCAGAATATCTACGTTTACCTTGTAGTAACCAGACTTGTCTATTGACATATTAGGAGCATCTTTTGCCGTACTGAAGTCCTTTCCATAGCAAGTGCCAGACCAGTCAACAGAAGTCTTGACCTTAAATCCACCATCAAGGTACATATAGCCTTCATATTTTCCGTCATAAGTTGATGTGGTAAGATAGTCATTTCCTTCTTCAGTTTTAGACCAATTATTGCCATCGCCTGATACATACATGATTTCTTCAAACTTCAAAGGAGTAACCTTATAAGTACCCTCCAACATATTCAGTTCAATCTTATAATATTTGGCATCCTTATCGGTAATGTTCCAAGCTTGAGCCTTGTCTTTTCCCTGTACAAAGCTACCTTCAAGACCTTTCTCACCATCCTCTGCTGCACCAATAACATTTGTCTCGAAAGCATCTTCAGAAAGTGTAAACGCAGACTCAGGAGCAATCTTGAACCAGTTGTCTGCAGCTGTTCCATCCGCATTCTTAGGAGCAGGAATGATAGCTGTGAATACAGGATCCTCGTATACGTCTGCACCACTATTCGCAAGTTTGTAAGTCTTGTCTGTCTTAGACCATTTAGTAGAAGCACCATAGTAGTAATAAGCATTCTCGATAATTGGAGCATTTGGCTTAGCCTTGATGATAAACTCATCAGAGGTGAGATAACTTGCGTTGGTGTTGCTCATAGACATTGTAGCTCTAACAGTAGCTGTTATGTCGTTTACTTTTGGGCGTTTGGTATAAACAGTTTCAACGAAAGACTTGAAGTCTGCATATTTCACCTTACCAGTAGAACCCATCTTCAAGACTTCAGTCTGGGCTTCTCCCTTTTTATCCGTGTATGGAATACGAAGTGTGTAAGCACTTGTGTAAGCTCCATCGGATGAAGTCGGTGCCTTTGTTATTTCACAAATTTGAACAGAATCAGTATTCTCGTCAAACTTTGAAAAATCAATGGCATCAACAGCTTTAACGGCACCATTGCCGAATGCAACAGTTTCGCCTTGTGTATTGGTAGCTTGCTCTGTCCAGTCGTTGAAACTCTCATTGCAAGATACCAAAGCGAATGTTGCTAAACCTGCCAATAAATATGATTTAATTTTCATGATAATTTCTTTTTAAGAGGGGAGAGGGATTATCCTCTCCCCATGTTTGATGAATTATTTTTGCTCTACGAAAGAGTATGCACCACTAATATCATTGAAGTAAACCTTGTAAGTACCCTTGTCGCATGGGATGGAAACACCACCATCCTTGTTGCCAATAGCGCAAGGGAAGATAGAGCTACCCCAAGTTGTGTCGCCAGAAGAGAACACCAACTCCGTCTTAGATGCCAACGTGATTTCAGCATACCAGTCGTGGTTCTTGCTGCCTGCTACTGTAGAGATTGGAGACATGGCAGTGTCGCCAACTTTCATAGAGGTGTAATCTACGATGTCACCTTTGTAGTACTTGTAGTCAGAGTTGTAAGGAGAAACTTTCATCTTGTGCTCCTTGGTATTAACTTCAAGTACATAATAGCCAGGATCTGCTACGGTCAAGTTACCAGTATCGTCACCACCGTCACGGTATTTGAAGTCTTCACCACCATCCTTTGTGATGGTTCCGCCACCAAGACCATAGTTCCAGTTTGACAAGCCCTTAGGAGCTATAATCTTGAAGTCGCCAGCAGGAAGGTAACCTGTGTATTGAACAGTACCATCACCTGTAAACTTGTCGTAAGATTCATCTTCCTTTACATACATTGGCAACATACCAGTACCAATCTTCGATGCATCATTTGCCCAGCTTCCATCAGCGACATTTCCACCAGTGAGATACCAGAACTGTGGCAAGCTCTCCTTAATGAAGTATGGATAAATCTTTACTTGCTGAACATTGGTATAAACGTAGTTAGCAGAGTCGTTCAAGTTCTTAGGACAGCTTACCATACGTACATTCAAAGTGATAGGCTGGTCTCTAACGACTTGGCTTTCTTCTTCCCATCCCTTGATTTTCATCACGCACAAGTCAAACTCGTTGGCTGGTGCATTGTAAGTGATGGAGTTACCTTTGGTAGAAGTGGAGAAGATGCGATCCTCGTTCTTGAAGTCAGCATTGTCATCGCCTGCAATCTGAATCCAGTATGACGTTTCCGTAGGGAAACCATAGTTGGCAGCTTTCTCAGCCTTGAACTGGACGTACTCGCTGCTCTCCAAATCTATGATATTGTCACCAATCTCTGGTTTAAGGAGATTGAATGATTCTGGCACTGTCAAGGTTGGATTGTCATCTCTGTCGCTATCGCAAGAAGCGAAAGCCATGAGACCTACCAACATTGCAGTCATTATATTAAACTTTTTCATATTATAATCTTATTAAATCATGAGATATGTATTAATAACCAGGGTTTTGCTTCAAACCAGTAGTGTTACTGTTGATGTCACTATTAGGTATAGCATAGAGGTTGAAGTGTGCATCGAATGGAGTACCATCCTGGGTGCCACCCATCCATTCCCACTTGTACTTGCTCTGACCACCGAACTTGCCGAAACGTATCAAATCCATACGGCGACGTCCCTCGAAGCCAAACTCTCTTGCCCACTCATCGCAGATGTCATCAAGAGAGAATGAGGTCAAATTGCTTACATCCAAACCAGCTCTTTCACGGATTTCCTTGATCTTGGCAAGACCGTCTGTTGTGCAAGAACCGTTGTTCATGCGAGCATCTGCCTCTGCGTAGATTAACAATGCTTCTGCGTAACGGAGCATAGGGAAGTCGGTGTCCACGAACTGGGTATGCTTAGGACTGCCTGAGCCAGCATATTGATTGAGGAACTTCACATAGGCATATCCCTTGGTGAAATCAGTCTCCTTAGTGATGCTCATGGTGTGTCCCTTTGTGTAGAACAAGGCACGCTTGTCAGCGCCAGATTGGCTGATGAGATCAGTTGGAGTTCCTTGGATAGGCTCGCTACTTGGATAGAACTTCTGTACGAATTGCTTGCGTGCATGGTTACCACCCCATTGCTCGGAGGTACCAGTAGGGTAGTCTTTCAGAATTGCATCGTTGGTAGTAGATGCAATCAAGAACAAGCAACCACCCCATGTCTGGGTGTCCCAACCATCATGGATAGCAGGAAGAATGATTTCATTCTGTGCGCCATTTACGTCATTGTCTGCCATAAAGAGCTTTTGGAAACCTGAATAACTTCCCGTAGCCTCCTTGCACAAGTTATAAGGTGATTCTATTACCTTATTGGCAAAATACTTGGCAGAATCGTTGTGCTCTGTGCCAGCATAAACATTAGAGTTGATGTAGTTTCGGGCAAGAAGCAACCAAGCGGCTGCCTTGTTGGCACGACCATAAGCATTGTCTGTTCCACTAACGACCTTGGCATCGCTCAATACTTCTGTTGCGTCAGAAGTCTCACCACAAACTTCACGCAACTCACCATTTACGAAATCAAAGAGTGTCTTGCGTGTCACTTGAGGCGCAGATTCCTTGGAAACAGTGAGTACCAAAGGTACATTGCCAAAGAGATCCATCAAGTAAGAATAATGGAGGGCTCTCAAGAAACGAGCCTCTGCACGTTTGGTGCTGATGCCTTCGTCAGTAGAACCTGTTGTTGCCTCCAAGTAGTTGTTGGCGTATGTGATACCCATGTAAAGGCGGTAGTAAAGAGCCTTCATCATAGGATGAGCGTCACCCCAAGAATCATGGTTGAACTCAGGAATACCAGCATCACCCCAGATACATTCAGCCTCGTCGGTAGGAAGCTCGTTAGCGTTCCACAACTGGCGGATCAAGCTGGATGTTCCTTCGTCGATGTCATCGATGTCGCCACTGCCATCAGGACCTTTCTGTCCTGTCAATACCATATTGGCATATACCTTATTCAAAAGGGCATCATAGTTGGCGGTAGGAACCTGCTGAGGGTTGATGTTGTCAGCATCCAAGTCTCCAACACATGATGAGAATCCTAATGATGCTACAGTCATTGCTGCAATAGGCAATATATTTTTAATTTTCATTAGTCTCATAATAATAATCCTTAAGTAATTAGAAGTTTAAGTTGAGTCCAATAACAGTTGTGAATGGACGTGGGTAGAGCGAGTTGTCGATACCGCTGGCAACCTCAGGGTCGATGCCACTGTAGTTTGTGATAGTGAATACGTTCTGTACGGTTGCGTAGATACGTCCACTGATGCCCTTGTATTTGCCACAGCCAAAGAGACCCTGGAATGAGTAACCCAAGGAGATGTTGTCCATCTTCAAGAATGAAGCGTTCTCAACGAAGTAGTCGGTGAAGAACTGTTCTGTAAGAGGATTGGTGAAGCCCAGTTTGACAGCCTCTGTTGGACGGTTGCCCAGATAACCCAATGCGTAAACAGAACCGCTACCAACATTGCAAGAACCAGCAAAGTTGTCATTGTATACATAGTTGCCGAGGCTCGCACGCATAGAGAAGCTGAAGTCCCAGTTCTTGTATATCAACTTGGAACCGAAGCCCATAGTGACGTCTGGAGCTGGCTTATAATAGAAGTAACGGTCACCACTATCGATGTAGCCATTGCCGTTGCGGTCAACGTAAGTGTTCTGCAAAGGCTTGCCGTCCTTGTCGTATGCCTGCTGATATACATAGAATGCACTTGCAGGATGACCTACGGCATGTGCCTGGATAGTGCTACCAGTACCTGCTGATACACCACCGGTCTCAACCAAATAGCCTGCAGAGTTACCGCCTACCAACTCGTCAATCTTATTCTTGTTGTATGTCAAGTTGTAGTTCAACTCCCATCTCAAGTCCTTAGTTTGGATAGGGCGCACGATGGTAGACAACTCGAAACCAGTATTATGCAAAGAACCAATGTTGCTTGTCACTTTGTTGCGGAAGTTGGAACCTGCCGATACATATACAGAGTTGATAAGGTCCGTTGTCTTGCGGTAGTACCAATCCAAGTTCAAGATCCAACGATCACGGAAGAAAGAGAAATCAAGACCAGCGTTCCATGTTGTGGTCTTCTCCCAAGTCAAGTCTGTATTGAATGCATCTGGGCGGTATGTCACGCCATTGCCATTTGCATCCTTGATGGCACCATAGTATGCATGGTCTTGGTTAGGAGTGAACGTTGCCATATAAGTATAGTCGCCGATACCTTCCTGCTGACCAGTCTTACCCCAGCCGAGACGAAGTTTGGCATCTTCAATCCACTTGACATCTTTCAAGAATGTTTCTTCCTTCATCTTCCATGCGAGAGCAGCAGATGGGAACAGACCCCAACGGTTGCCTTTTGCGAAGCGAGAAGAACCATCGTCACGCAAGGTGAAAGTAAAGAGGTAACGATCCAAGAGTGAGTAATTCAAGCGACCAAAAAAAGATACAAGATAATTCTCTGTCTTGTAGAGAGTACCAGAGGTAGGTGCATTGTATTTCGTGCCAGCCAATGGTATGGTTTCCTTTGTCAGGTCTTGTTTTGTTATCTCTTGTGTCATTCCACAGGTGGTAGGATACATTCCATAACCATCCCAGTCTGTCTTTTTGTGGAACTTCTGATACTCGTAACCTGCCATCACATCAATGTGGTTTGCCTTATTGATGTCCTTCAGATACTGTATATAGGCATTGAATGAGAGGTTATAGGTATCCATCTTGCTCCAACCAGTATAGCCGAAGTAGTTGTTGGAGTATGAATATGGGCTGATGTCCGTGTCCTGCTTACCAGTGGAATAGTCAGCGCCAGCATTCATGTGTATATGCAAGTCTTCAAAGCCGTGTATCTTATAATCAGCTTCGATGTTACCAACGAAAGTCTTGGAAGTAGCACGGTCGTTCTTCAATTCGAGCATGGCTACAGGATTGGAGGTAGCGTTACGATTGTAGGAGATACCCCAGCTTGGATCCAAATAGGTAGAACTTGCAGAATACCACTGTGTATAGCCACCAAAGTACTTCTCGTAAACGCCATTGTTGGCTCTTACAGGTTTGGTAGGGTCCATGTAGCGTGCTGCACCGATGGCACCACTGTCTGCATAGCGGCTCTTGGCAATCATACCCTTACCGTTGATGTTGAACTTCAAGTGGTCTTGCAAGAATGAGGGATTTAAGCTCAAGCTGGCAGTATAACGCTCAAATTTAGAAGTCTTGATGATACCTTGGTTGTTGGTATAGCCAAGGGATGCACGATAAGGCATATTTTTCAAGCCACCTTGGATAGTGACATTGTGGTCATGGGATACGGCTGTACGATAGATTTCATCTTGCCAGTTGGTGTCGGCGAATTGCTGTTCTCCAACTTGGTTGAATGTGCTCTTGTAGCCCGTAATCTTGTTGTCTTTCTCCACAGGATTGATAGTCTCGTTGTCATACGTGTACCAGCCAAGAGAACGATATGCAGCACTCTTTTCTCCATAAAGGTTCTTGATGAACTCTTGGTACTCAGGGCCGCTCATCACGTCGAATGTCTTCTTCTTGGTAGAGATGGACATATTGCCACTATAGCTTACTTTTGGAGCCTGACCAGAACGACCTTTCTTCGTGGTGATGATGATGACACCGTTAGAAGCACGAGAACCATAGATGGCTGTCGCAGAAGCATCCTTCAATACGGTGAAACTTTCAATATCGTTAGGGTTGACCATAGAGAGAGGGTTGGAAAGACCCTGTACACCATAGTTGTCCATAGCCAAACCATCAATTACGATCAATGGGTCGTTGGAAGCGTTCAGAGACGAACCACCACGGATACGGATTTGAGCACCAGAGCCAGGAGCACCATCATTGGAGATGACGCTTACACCGGCAATTTTACCAGAAATCATGTCTTGTGCGTTGGTCTGGAGACCGTGGTTCATGTCATCAGGTTTAATTGCTGTTACAGAACCTGTCAAGTCGTTCTTCTTAGCGACACCATAACCTATGACAACGACTTCGTTGAGAGCCTTGGAGTCATCCGTAAGGGTGATAACCATGTTGCTGGAGGCTTTCACGGTTTGAGGGGTCATACCCAGATAGGTGAAAGTAAGGTTGGTGCCTGGAGCTGCGTTGACAGAGAAGTTACCATCCATGTCGGTAATGCCCACGGCCTTACCGTTCACAGTAATGGTAGCACCCATGACAGGCTCACCAGAAGCATCTTTCACTTGTCCCTTGATCGCATTGCCTTGCGCAAAGGAACTTGCAGTCAGGAGAAGACCACCTGCGAGGGTCAACATCCTGAGAGGCAATTTAATTTTTACCTGCTTCATCATTTGCTTGATTTTAAAGTTAATGTTAATAATTTCTTCGTTTTTAGTTAGTCAGTCTACTTTCCTACGCTTATCCATAGCCTCCCTTGGCTCTTGGTCAATTAGGTTTTCTACTTTATATAATAAGGTAGGAAAAGGCTTTTTTTGCCCATAATTTCAACTTTCTAATTGCAAAAGTAGTTTCTTTCATTGTTAAATGTAATTTTTTTGAGTTAAATTCGTTATTTATTATGTGCAAACGTTTGCATGGATAATTCGGTGGGTAATCATCAAAAACAGATGACATTTAGGACGGATTTGCATAATTTTGTCCTCGTAACTAAGAACCATGAGTGAGATTATACCAATAACAATGAAAGATATTGCTCGCGACCTTGGGGTCTCCATAGCCACGGTGAGCCGAGCATTGAAGGACAGCCCTCGTATCAGTGCTGCCCAGAGGGAACGTATCCAGACCTATGCTCGTGAGCATAACTTTTATCCGAATGTCATAGGGGAGGCTTTGCGGCACAGCAAGGTGCAGCCGATGAAAATCATCGGGGTTATCATTCCTGAGTTCGTACATTATTATTTTATGTCGGTTCTGGCTGGCATAGAGGAAGAAGCGCGGGCAAGGGGCTACCGTGTGATGGTGGCACAGAGCAACGAGCGTTATGACAAGGAGGTTTCCATCTGCGATTCTTTCTATAAGAACAAGGTATGTGGCATCATCGTGTCGCAAGCCAAGGACACGAAGCAATATGAGCACTTCCAGAAATTGATGGACAATGGCGTGCCCTTGGTTTTCTATGACCGCATCTGCACGGGGGTGAACTGCTCTCGTGTGGTGGTGGACGACTATATGGGAGCTTATACGGCTGTCACCCACCTCATAGACACAGGTTGCAAGCGCATCGCCTTTTATGGCTCGCCGATGAACATGGAGATTTCAAAGAACAGGTACAACGGCTATCATGACGCATTGCTGCGATATGGCTTGAAGGAAATTCCCCCCCCTAGTGAAGATTTGCGACAACCGTGCCGCTGCCGAGGCCATCACGCCAGAATTGCTCAATCTTGATGCGGAAGAACGCCCAGATGCTTTCTTTGCCATCAATGACGATACGGCGATAGGCATTCTCTATACTGCCAAACGTATGGGATTTGATGTGCCAGACGACATTAGCATCTGCGGATTTACCAATGGTGACCGTGCCAAGGTTTGCGACCCTATGCTCACCACGGTAGAACAGCGTGGTGTCGCCGTCGGCGAGGAAGCTGCCAACATCCTCATAGGACAGGTGGAAGGCTCTATCCCAAGGGACGAAGTGGAACGGAGAGTGGTGAGGACGAGGCTCGTGGTGAGGGGAACCACAAGGTAGTTTTCTCCGTATCAGGTTTACCTCAAGTTTACCTCAGGTTTACCCCTAACTTACCTTTTGTCCGGAGTAAAGTCGAGTTCGCTTCGTACTTTCTATGGGGTAATTTCGTACTTTCTATAATGTAATCATGAACTAAAAATTAAAACGATAAATAAAATGACACAAAAACCTAATCTTAATTTTTGGAATCTGTGGAACTTGAGTTTCGGATTCTTCGGTGTGCAGATAGCTTACGCTCTCCAGAGCGCCAATATCTCTCGCATCTTTGCTACGTTGGGTGCAGACCCACACAACTTGAGTTATTTCTGGATACTTCCACCTCTGATGGGTATCTTGGTACAGCCTATCGTCGGCACGTTGAGCGACAAGACTTGGTGTCGATTTGGTCGTCGTATCCCTTACCTGTTCATAGGTGCGACCATCGCCGTGCTGGTCATGTGCTTGTTGCCTAATGCAGGCTCGCTGGGCTTGACGGTGAGCGGAGCTATGGTTTTCGGACTGGTAGCCCTCATGTTTCTCGATACAAGCATCAACATGGCGATGCAGCCATTCAAGATGCTTGTTGGCGACATGGTGAATGAGCAGCAGAAAGCCAAGGCTTATTCCATCCAGAGCTTCCTTTGCAACGCAGGTTCTGTGGCAGGATATATTTTCCCGTTCCTCTTTACTTTCTTGGGCATCAAGAATGTGGCGGACAAGGGCGTGGTTCCCGACTCTGTCATCTGGTCGTTCTATATCGGTGCTGCCATCTTGATACTTTGCGTCATCTATACTACGATGAAAGTGAAGGAGTGGAACCCACAGGATTACGCAAGATATAATGAAGTGAAAGGCGAGGAAGGTAGCGTGAAGAATTCTAATGCAGGGACAGCCAATTCTTCCGAGGAGAAAGCCAATTGGTTTATTTTGCTCCGCAAGGCTCCTGTTACTTTCTGGAAAGTGGGACTGGTACAGTTCTTCTGCTGGGCAGGCTTCCTTTATTTATGGAACTATTCGACGGGTGCCATTGCCGAGACCGTTTGGAATACAACCGACCCGACTTCAGAGGCATTCCAGGAAGCTGGCAACTGGGTGGGCATCCTCTTTGCCGTACAAGCCATAGGCAGCGTGGTATGGGCAGTGGTGTTGCCACAGTTCAAGAATACCAAGGTGGCATACGCCGTTAGCTTGCTGATAGGTGGCGCAGGATTTGTGCTGATACCATTCTTGCACAACCAGTACTTACAGTTTATCCCATTCCTGATGGTAGGCGCAGGTTGGGCAGCGATGTTGGCAATGCCTTTCACCTTTGTAACCAATGCGTTGCAAGGATATGGGCACATGGGTGCTTACCTTGGGTTGTTCAATGGAACCATCTGCATTCCTCAGATTGTGGCAGCCATCTGTGGCGGAGGTGTCTTAGGATTGGTAGGGTCCCACCAAAGCGACATGATGATAGTGGCAGGCGTTCTCTTAGCTTGTGGCGCCCTGGCTGTATCGGGCATCAAGGATAGCAATGCAAACGTTTGCACTACAAAATGAAGTGAAACTTAAAAATGAAAAAGTGAGTTATGAAGTATTTTGCTTAATTTCGCACTTGAATAACTAATAAACCGGTTTCTGATATGATAATACTATTCAATATCGATTATAATACGACATTTGGCGAGGAAATCGTCTTGAATGTCTTGGAGGGCGAACAGGTATGCAAATACCGTATGTCAACGCTCGATGGTTGCCGATGGACTTATGAAATGTCTAAGAAGGAAGCTCCCCAGAGCTGCCAATACTATTATAGTGTATCTCGTGAAGGTTTTGGTGAGAAAGCTGAATGGCTTACCGTGAAGCACCAACTCGATTTGACAGCCGAGCGAGGTGACAGATATGTGTTGTATGACAGGTGGAATGTCATGCCAGAGGATGCTTATCTGTATAGCAGTGCCTTTACCGATTGCATCAACCATCAACAGCCTACCGTGCTGAGAACGAGTAAGTTTGCTAAGACAGTCCGCCTCAAGGTACGTGCTCCACAGCTTCGAGATGGAGAGAAGTTGGGAGTCATCGGAAGTTGCCACCAGTTGGGTGGTTGGAAAGTGAGCAAGGCTCTGCCAATGATACAGCACAACTATAATGAATGGGTCGTAGACTTGGATGGGGACAACTTGGAGAGTGATGAGCTGGAATTTAAGTTCGTCATCTTGGATGCTGCCAAGGAACAGCTATATTGGGAGACAGGTTACAACCGCACCATCCAGTTGCCCAAGCTGAAAAACGAACAGGTCGTCGTGTATGAGTTAGAACAAGCGTTCTTTGAGCTTTGGAACCGCAAACTTGCAGGAACATTGGTACCTGTGTTCTCGCTCCGAAGCCGTAAAAGCGCAGGCATTGGTGACTTTGGCGACTTGAAAAGCATGATAGACTTGGTGGCAAAGACTGGGCAGAGGGTGTTGCAGCTCTTGCCTATCAACGACACCACCATCACCCATACGTGGACGGATTCTTATCCATATAGCTGTATCAGCATCTTCGCCATCCATCCACAATATGCCAACCTCCATGCCTTGCCAGCGTTGAGTGATGCCAAGGAACGTGCCGAGGCTGAGGCTACGAGAGAGGAATTGAACGCCTTGCCACAGATAGACTATGAGAGGGTGAACAACTTCAAGATAGCCTATTTGCGCAAGATATTCGAGCAAGAGGGTGAGAAGATGATGAAAAGCGATGAGTTCAATACATTCTTTCAGGAAACGGAAGAATGGTTGGTGCCATACGCCCAGTATTCTTACCTGCGTGACAAAAACGGCACAGCCGACTTCTCGCAGTGGAAAGACCACCAAGTATGGGATGAGGCTGAACGCAAGGAACTTTCCAATCCTCGTACCAAAGCATATAAGGATGTCGCTTTCTTCTACTTCTTGCAGTATGTGCTGAATACCCAGATGAAAGAGGCTCATGAGTATGCCAAGGTGAAAGGTGTCATCTTGAAAGGTGACATTCCTATCGGAGTCAATCGCTATGGATGTGACGTATGGATGGAGCCTAAGTACTTCAACCTCAATGGACAGGCAGGTGCTCCACCAGATGACTTCTCCGTGAATGGTCAGAACTGGGGCTTTCCTACCTATAATTGGGATGAGATGTTGAAAGACGACTGCCAGTGGTGGGTTCGCCGTTTCCAGAACATGGCTAAGTTCTTTGATGCTTATCGCATAGACCATGTGCTTGGCTTCTTCCGTATCTGGGAAATCCCAGTAGAGTCGGTTCATGGCTTGCTTGGTCAGTTCTCGCCATCCTTAGGAATGACAAGGGAGGAAATCCGTGCATACGGTTTCAATTTCCAGGAAGAACGATTTACCGTACCTTTCATTACTGACTGGGTACTCGACCGTATGTTCCATGAGCGTGCTGCGGAGGTTCGGGAGAAATACCTCTTGCCTATTGATGGTGAGCGATATAAGATGCGCCCGGAAGTGGATACACAGAAGAAAGTGGAAAAACTCTTTGAGAACACGACCAAGGAGGAAGACCTATGGTTGCGTGATGGGCTTTATGCGCTGATTAGCGATGTGCTCTTTGTGCGTGACCATAAGAACGAAAACCTTTTCCACCCACGTATCTCCGCACAGTTTGATTTCATATATGAGTCGCTTTATGACAACGACAAGTATGCGTTCAATCGTTTGTATAACGATTACTTCTATCGTCGCAACAACCAGTTCTGGTATCGCGAGGCAATGAAGAAGTTGCCTAAGTTGGTACAGGCGACACGTATGTTGGTATGCGCCGAAGACTTAGGCATGGTGCCAGACTGTGTGCCATGGGTCATGAACGAGTTGAAGATATTGAGCTTGGAGTTGCAGAGTATGCCAAAGGACCCAAAGGTAAGGTTTGGCCACTTGAGCTGCAATCCTTATCGCTCGGTATGTACCATCTCAAGCCATGATATGCCAACCTTGCGCCAATGGTGGGACGAGAACATACAGCGCACCCAGGAGTATTACAATACGATGCTCCACCGTGAGGGACCAGCTCCACATCCGCTCCCAGGATGGTTAGCGAGAGACATTATCTCCCGTCATCTCACCTCGCCATCTATGCTCTGTATCTTGAGCATACAAGATTGGCTTGCCATCGACGAGAAGCTGAGGCTCCCAGATGCAGATGCCGAGCGTATCAATATTCCTGCCAATCCTAAGCATTATTGGCGTTATCGTATGCACCTTTGCATCGAGGACTTGATGGCTAACAAGGATTACATGGCTAATCTCTCGGCTCTTGTCTCGCAGTCGGGGAGAGTATGATATAGGTCTAAAAGGAAATAAAGAGTAGAAATAAATAAAGCAATGAAAATTAAGAATCTATTGATGCTGTTTGTGTTGCTGCCTATGCTTGCGGCGGCACAGACTGTTAAGTCGCCTAATGGCAATGTGGTCGTTAAGTTCTCGTTGACAGGCAACGGACAACCTACCTACGAGATGACTTACAAGGGCAAGACCGTATGCAAGCCTTCCCACTTAGGCTTGGAGTTGGCGAAAGATAAGCATGCCTCAAAGGGCATGGAAGAAACCGACTTGATGGACGGCTTCAAGGTAACGGATACCAAGACATCTACATTTGATGAGACTTGGAAACCAGTATGGGGAGAGACAGCTACCATTCGCAACAACTACAATGAGATGGAAGTGGACTTGAACCAACCTTCTTCTGATCGTAACATCATCATTCGTTTCCGTGTATATGATTATGGTATGGGATTGCGTTATGAGTTCCCACAGCAGAAGTCACTTAACTATTTCGTAATCAAGGAAGAACATACCCAGTTCGCCATGAGCGGTGACCATACTGCTTATTGGATTCCGGGTGATTATGATACTCAGGAGTATGAATATCAGGTAACTCCGATGACTGGCATCCGCCCTGTTATCGAGAAGAATTGGGAAAGCTACAAGAATAATTCTTCTACCACCGTGTTCTCAAAGACTGGTGTGCAGACATCCCTCCAGTTGAAGACCAAGGATGGCTTGTATATCAACATCCATGAGGCAGCTTGCTTGGATTATCCTACCATGCACCTTAACCTCGATGAGAAGACATTGACCTTTGAGTCTTGGCTGACACCTGATGCCGTAGGTCGCAAGGGATTTATCCAGACTCCTTTCAATACCCCTTGGCGTACCGTGATGGTAAGCGATGATGCTCGTGATATGCTTGCTTGTAAGTTGACATTGAACCTCAACGAGCCTTGCAAGATAAAGGATACATCATGGATCCATCCTACAAAGTATTGCGGTGTGTGGTGGAACATGATTGTTGGTACTAAACAGTGGAGCTATACCTACGACTTACCATCTGTTCGTCTTGGTGTAACCGACTATAGCAAGTGCAAGCCTCATGGACAGCATGGTGCTACCAACGAGGAAGTGAAGCGATATATTGACTTCGCAGCTAAGAATGGCTTGCAGGAAGTGTTGGTAGAAGGATGGAATGAAGGATGGGAAGACTGGTTCGGCCATCAGAAGCTCGATGTGTTCGACTTCGTCACTCCTTATCCCGACTTTGACATCAAGATGCTTAATGACTATGCTCACTCCAAGGGAGTGAAGTTGATGATGCACCACGAGACTTCTGCCGCCGCCCTTAACTACGAGCGACACATGGAAGATGCTTTCAACTTGATGAACAAATATGGCTATGATGCCGTGAAGACGGGTTATGTAGGTGACATCATTCCTCGTGGCGAGTATCATTATAGCCAGTTGATGAACAATCACTATCAGCGTGTGGTAGAGCAGGCAGCCAAGCACCATATCATGGTGAACGCCCATGAGGCAACTCGCCCTACAGGTATCTGCCGTACATGGCCTAACTTGGTGGGCAATGAGAGTGCTCGTGGTACTGAGTATGAGGCATTTGGCGGTAATGTTCCTTACCATACCGTGATGCTTCCTTTCACTCGCTTGCAAGGTGGACCTATGGACTATACTCCGGGCATCTTTGAGACACAGCTCTCTACATGGAGCGACAACAAGAGCTTTGTTCATACCACTCTCTGTGGTCAGCTTTCACTCTATCTTGTCATGTATAGTCCGTTGCAGATGGCTGCCGACCTGCCAGAACATTATGAGAAGTATGACGATGCTTTCCAGTTTATCCGTGATGTGGCAGCAGATTGGGACGACTCAAAGTATTTGGAAGCAGAACCAGCCAAGTATATCACTGTAGCTCGCAAGACAAAGGGAACGAACAACTGGTTTGTAGGTGGCAAGACAGGCTACGATGCTCGTACCGCAGTGGTTAAGCTCGATTTCCTTGACAAGGGTAAGAAATATGATTGTGCAATCTATCAGGATGCAGCTGATGCAGACTATGAGAAAAATCCAAAGGCATACCAGATTGTTCACAAGACAGTGAAGAAAGGTGATGTCTTGAAAATAAAAGAGGCAAGAGGTGGTGGTTTTGCCATCTCATTACTCGCAAAATAACGGGCATCCGTCAAGGTGGAATTAAATACGCTCAAAATGAACGTACTTAATTCTGCCTTGTTTTGCATATTTAAGTCTATTCTTGCATAATTATTGAAGAATAAGCTCTATTTAGGCCTATACAACTAACAATTATTTGATTTTATGCAGAAAAAACGGATAAAAATCTGCACCGATTATTTCACAATCTAACAAAAAAAGTGGTATGAAGTTACAAAAACTAATAATAACAGCATTGACAGCAACCATTTTTCCTTCTTCGTTGATGGCACAAACTACTTTCAACGAAATGTTATACTCAAAGGATAAGACTATGTTCCATTTGAATGCCCCAACATCAAATGCAACAGTCAAGTTACGTATCTATGATGCAGGTAAGGATGGTAGAAATATCAAGACCGTTAAGATGAAATCCATGGGGAACAACCGTTGGGGAGCAACCATCAAGGGTGACTTGAAAGGGAAGTTCTATACCTTTGACATCGGTAGGGGAGAGACCCCCGGAGTATTTGCCAAGGCAGTAGGTGTCAATGGTTTACGTGGTGCAATCATAGATATGGATGATACAAATCCTACAGGATGGAATGTAGATAAGCGACCAACAATCAAGTCGCCAGCCGACCTTGTCATCTACGAAATGCACTGGCGCGACTTCTCTATTGATGCTTCCTCTGGCTTGCAGCATAAAGGAAAGTTCTTGGCTTTGACAGAACCAAAGGCTATCGAACATCTAAAGAAATTGGGTGTCAATGCCATTCATATCCTTCCTTCTTTTGACTATGCTTCGGTGGACGAGACCAAACTCGATACACCTCAATATAACTGGGGGTATGACCCTAAGAACTATAATGTGCCTGAGGGCAGTTATTCTACTGACCCTTATACTCCGACAACTCGTATCAAAGAGTTTAAGGAAATGGTACAGGCATTGCATAAAGCAGGCATTCGAGTTATCCTTGATGTCGTATATAACCATACGTTTGACATCAATCATAGTAACTTCCAGCTTACTTATCCAGATTATTACTATCGCAAGACGGCAGACGGCAAGTATTCGGATGGTTCTGGCTGTGGTAATGAGACAGCATCTGAGAAGCCTTTGATGCGTGATTTCATGCTTGAGAGTGTGAAATATTGGATAGATGAATATCATATTGATGGGTTCCGCTTCGACTTGATGGGTGTCCACGATATTGAGACTATGAATCAAATTCGTGCCATGGTCAATAAGATAGACCCATCTATCTTTATCTATGGTGAGGGATGGAGTGCTGGTACTTGTGCTTATCCACAAGATAAGTTGGCTATGAAAGCCAATACTCAGCAACTCAATGGTATAGCAGCTTTCAGTGACGATATGCGTGATGCTCTCCGTGGGCCTTTCTCTGACGATAAAAAAGGTGCTCTCTTGGCTGGAATACCGGGTGAGGAGGAGAGCTTGAAGTTTGGTATCGTTGGTGCTATTGCCCATCCACAGGTGGATATGAGGCTGGTTAATTATGATAAGAAACCTTGGGCTAATGAGCCAACACAGCAAATAAACTATGTGAGTTGTCATGATGATATGTGCTTGGTAGACAGACTGAAAGCAAGCATACCATCGCTTACGGATACTTCGATTTCAGAGAAAGAGCGTATCGCCGAGTTAATTCGCATTGACGAGTTGGCACAGACTGCAATCCTTACTTCCCAAGGAGTGCCATTCATATTGAGTGGAGAGGAAATGCTTCGTGATAAGAAAGGTGTGCATAATAGCTATAACTCACCAGACAGCATCAATCACTTGGATTGGAACAACCTCAAGAAATATCCACAGGTGTTTGATTATTATAGCAAACTAATCCAACTTCGTAAAAATCACCCAGCCTTTCGTTTGGCAACTGCCAACAAGGTTAGAGAACACTTGGAGTTCTTGCCAAAGCAGGATTGTCTTGTTGCTTTCCAACTCAAGGACTTAGAGGGGATTGACTCTTGGAAGCATATTGTTGTCATCCTGAATATGAACAAGGAGGCAAAGGAAATAGCAATCCCGGAGGGTGATTACACCATTGCTTGTGCCAATGGAGTAATAGACGAGAACGGTTTGGGCAAGGTAAAAGGCAGTTGTGCAACTATTGCTGCTCAGTCGGCTTTAATTCTATACAGGAAGTAAGTTCGTGGAATGCTTCATGAGAGGGTATGAGAAAGCATTTCGTTAAATAGTGAAATAACTAAAAAAGACGGTAATATGAAAAGAATAGTATTTTCGTTAACATTGCTTTTTAGCATGATGGTTACAATGAATGCTGCGGTCAATGTGGATCGCATAGAACCAACGGACTGGTATGTCGGCATGAAAGATGCGTCGCTCCAGTTGATGGTGTATGGAAAGGATATAAAGAATGCAGATGTATCGGTGGATTATCCTGGTGTGAGAGTAGACTCTATCGTTAGGCTCGATTCTCCCAATTATCTGTTCCTGTATCTCAACTTGGCAGATGCCAAGGCGGGTGAGATGACACTCCAATTTAAACAAGGAAAGGCAACGAAGAAAATAAAATACTTGTTGAAGAACCGAGAAATGGCAGGAGATAAGCGTTATGGATTTACCAATGAGGATGTGCTCTATATGTTGATGCCAGACCGTTTCGCCAATGGTAATCCCAAGAACGATGCCTTGAAGACGATGCGCGACAAGACTTACAATCGCTTGGAACCAAGTTTGCGCCATGGAGGTGACTTGGAAGGTATTCGCCAACACTTGGACTATTTCAATCAGTTGGGTGTCACTGCCTTATGGTTCACTCCTGTCTTGGAGAACGATAGTCCTAATGATGGCAAGAACAGTACCTATCATGGCTATGCTACAACCAATTATTATCGGGTAGACCCACGTTTCGGCACTAATGATGAATATAAAAACCTTGTCAAGGAGGCTCATGCCAAGGGGTTAAAAGTAGTGATGGACATGATATTCAACCATTGTGGGGGCGACCATCCTTGGAATCTTGATATGCCAAGCAAAGACTGGTTTAACAATCCTCGTTATGGACTGCAAACAAGCTATAAGCTAACTCCTGTGCTCGACCCATACGCTTCAAAGAAAGACTTGGAGGAAACAGTGGATGGATGGTTTGTGTCTTCTATGCCAGACTTGAACCAGCGCAATCCTCATGTCATCAAGTATCTGATACAGAACAGTGAGTGGTGGATAGAGACAGTGGGCATTGATGGTATCCGAATGGATACTTATCCGTATGCCGACCGTGATGCAATGGCACTCTGGATGAAGACACTCGACAAGGAGTATCCTAATTTCAATACCGTAGGTGAGACATGGGTGACGGAACCAGCTTATACAGCAGCATGGCAGAAAGATTCTAAACTCTCGGAAAAGAACAGCTATTTGAAGACAGTGATGGATTTTGCTTTCTACGACCGTATCAACCTTGCCAAGAATGAGGAAACGGATGACTGGTGGAACGGCATGAATCGTATCTATAATGTACTTTGTTATGATTATCTCTATGCTAATCCTAAGAGTGTGATGGCATTTATAGAAAATCATGATACCGACCGTTTCCTCGGTGAGGGAAAAGATACCGTGGCATTGAAACAAGCCTTGGCATTGTTGTTGACAATCAATCGCACACCACAATTATATTATGGCACGGAAGTGCTGATGAATGGAACAAAGGCTGTGACAGATGGTAATGTGCGCAAGGATTTCCCCGGTGGCTTCCCCGGCGATAAGCACAATGCCTTTACCCCAGAAGGAAGAACGAAAGCAGAGAACAATATGTTCAACTGGCTTAGCAAACTTCTGCATTGGCGACAGGGCAATAAGGTGATTACCGAAGGCAAGCAGGTGCAGTTTACTCCTTGGAAAGGTGTATATGTCATTGCTCGCCAATATCAAGGTAAGAATGTGATGACTATCATCAATGGAACAACCAAGGCTAATGAACTTGATGTAAATCGTTATGCAGAGATTATTGGTTCTGCCGAGAAAGCAAGGGATGTTACTTCGGGGCATAATGTTCTTATCAACAAGAATGTGAAACTTCGTCCTCGCCAGACACTCATCCTTGAATTTTAATAATGACTCATGTAAAAAGGATAGCTTTTCAAGATGAAAAGCTATCCTTTGCTTTTTCTGTCTAAAAATTTTTGCATTTCAAATATTATTTGTAATTTTGCAAAGATAATTTAGTAACTAAAATGTTGATAAATGGCTAGATATATTATATCTCTAGTTGTAGCATTGATGATAACCTTGGGCAGCTTTGCGCAAGGAGGAATGGCTAGTAGATATAATATGATGTACCTCAACATGGCATCTGGCACTCCAAGCAACTTTATTGACGACATATTTCAAGATAGTTATGGCTTTGTATGGCTCAGTACCCATACAGGAGGTTTGGTGCGTTATGATGGCTATTCTTACATGAGCTTTAGCTTAAGTGCTAATGGCTCTCATTTCCGAAGCAATAGTTGTCGCAATGTCTATGAGGACCATTTTGAACGCCTTTGGGTAGCATTCGAGGAAGGAATACAAGTGCTTAGTCTCCGAACGATGCAACCTGTTGTTCCTAATTGTGCAACAGAACAATTGGCATCTCGTTTCGTTCAATTACAGAAAGAACGCTGCATTCGTGTTTACTGTGATGTCAAGGGAAACATCTGGATGATAATGCCATCTAAGATTTATCGACTGGCTTTTAATAAAGAAGGTGTATTGGATAGCATTCTTTCCTTGCCTTGTGTTTCTTACGTTCCCGATTTAGGCATCAAGGATATATTTCGTAGAGGCACTGTTGTGATAGGCAATCAAGGAAAAGTGTACGAAATCATGGCAAAAGGTAATAAGTTGGTTACTAAAGACTTGACATCGATGTTTCCACCGCTCCATGGGCGTTTTGTCAGCGATTTGATATATTATAATGAGAAAATATGGCTTGCTACCAATGCAGGATTATATAACAACGGAAAAGGTAGGAATGAGTATCACCATTCTTCTGTTGATGAGTCGCTCCAGCATGATTTAGTGTCTTGTCTGGCGATTTCTCCCGATGGCAAGTTACTTATCGGAACGCTTTGTGGTGTAGACATCCTTGATGATAAGATAGGCGAGATAGAGCATTGGAACAGCAACAGTGTGGCTAACCCATTGAGTGGCAACTTTGTCAATTGCATATACTCTAATGATGGGCAGATATGGATAGGAACAGAGACTGGCGGTGTCACCAAGTTGATGCCACGACAGTTGAACCTTATTAATTATATCCATATCCCTGGTGATGAGACTTCTATGTCCCAGAATGTAGTTAATTCAATGTATGTGGAGCCAGACGGAACGTTGTGGGTAGGTGTCACGGAAGGCGGTCTAAACAGGTTATCTCCCCATAGTACCCATTTCTCCCATATTACTACAGCTAATTCCTATTTGTCGCACAATACAGTTTCTGTACTGGCACCCGATGGGCATGGTAACCTATGGGTTGGCACATGGGGTGGAGGAGTCAACATTGTCAATCTCAAGAATCCAAGCCAAGTCACACGGTTGGTTGTGGATGAGATGCACCAGCCTTTGCTGACCTTTATGGGAGCATTGGTTTATGATGCTATCAATGATGGTATGTGGTTAGGTTCCAATGAGGGACTTTATTTCTACAACTTGAAACGCCATGTATTGGAAGACCCTTTCAAAGGATGCCATGAGATCAGAGGAAGCATCGGTAGTTTGATAACCAAGAAACAAAAGCTCTTGATGGGTTGCTTGCAAGGAATGGTGGAAGTCAACTTGAAGTCTCGTCCCACAGGCAGTGGCTACTTTAGGGTAAAACGGCATTATACTAAGTTTGATAATCCAGCAAGTGGAGTGATAGAGAGGATACATGCCTTTTATCAGTCGCGTGATGGCAAGAT
Organism: uncultured Prevotella sp.; assembly: GCA_934281565.1. Classification (GTDB taxonomy): domain Bacteria; phylum Bacteroidota; class Bacteroidia; order Bacteroidales; family Bacteroidaceae; genus Prevotella. Next base: position 2,823 of record CAKQXI010000002.1, on the reverse strand, counting down.
ATGGTTAGGTAGTTATGGATATGGTCTGTATTGTGCTTCTCCCAATAAGAATGGTGAATATTCTGTTCAGTCATATACTGTGGCGGATGGTCTTGCCAATAACTCGGTGACAGGTATCGTGGAAGATAGCCGTGGTATCTTTTGGATTACTACGGAGCATGGTCTGTCACTGTTCAATCCTAAGACCGGGAGATTTAACAACTTCTATAAGGACGATGGACTTATTAGTTCGCAATTTGGTTATAACGGTGCCACTTGCAGTCGACAAGGTATCGTTTACCTTGGTACAGCTAACGGTTTGGTGGCTGTGATAGGTGAAAATGGTACAGTTAATAATCAAGGACACTTACGCTTTACCCATTTGCAGGTGGACAATCAGTCAATCTTTGCCGATGGCGACCATATTGATGAAGATATAGCTTTCGCCAAGCGTATCAACTTACATGAGAGTGCCAAGTCGTTCACCATTGAGTTCTCTGCCCTTAACTATGGAACGGAAACACAGGGAGTATATAGCTATCGTATGAAAGGTTTTGAGAAAGAGTGGATTCAGTTGCCACCCGGTCAGCATAGCGTAAGATACTCCACCTTGCCTGCAGGCAACTACAAGTTTATGGTGAAGTATTCGCCATCTGTCGGCTCTGGTATCGAAAAGACAGCTTCCATTGACATCCATGTCACGCCTTATTTCTGGAAAAGTTGGTGGTTTGTCACCTTATTGATAATAGGTGTTGGCATTTTGATGCGAATGGCATACATTAAGCGACTGGAACAAGTTCGTAAACGTGAGGTTGAGGCTCTTTATCGCCCAATAGAGTTGGCTCTCAAAGACAGTGTAGAACCAGACAAGCTCCAGGCACGTATCCAAGAGATCTTGGAGAACCAACACCGTTATCAAGAAAGCCAGAAAAAAACATTGGAAGCAGACAAAAAAGAAGTGAAGGAGAATGTTCGTCCATTCATGGAAATACTCATGGAAATAATGGAGAGCAACTATTCCAATTCTAATTTTGGTGTGCAAGAGCTGGCTGATGCCTTGGGCATGACTCGTAGTGCCTTGAACAAAAAGTTGAGCACGGAGACAGGTTTGCATACCACTCAGTTCATCCGTAACTACCGTCTGGATATTTCTCGTAAGATGATAGTCGAGAATGTAGCCAATCGCAATGTCGCTGAGATAGCTTATCGGGTAGGTTTCAATGACCCAAAGTATTTCACCCGTTGCTTCACCAAGCAGTTTGGTGGTTCGCCAACAACCTTTAAGGAGAATCTTGAAGAAACTTGAATATGAAAAATAAATCTTCATATTTTTTGCTAATATCAATTCTTTTCATTACTTTTGCAGCGTCATTTCATGGATAGTCAACAATGAGATGTTGGCATTAATCTGTGACTTGGCTCTATTTACAAAGAATGGTGTTTACAGCATTTTCTTCTGATCCGTTGGAAATTAGGGACTTTCAATTAGGAATCTCAGATAGGAACAAAGTAAACGCCTACACATTGTGTATATATATCACACAAATGCGCCCTTTCGTAAGAGAGGGTGCATCTTGTGTTATTTCTATATACTTCTTTGGCGTAGGCTTCTGTACTTTATCCTTTGGATTCCAAGGTTCCCTAATACCTCAACTGACAAAGGAATGAATTAGTATAGAACTCCTACGCCAATTTCTTGTGAATAGATTGAGCCTATTTTAATAATCATCTGCTTTTGGGAGTTCGGCGGACATAAAGCTATCAAGCAATGATATACATTAAAAGGCAAAGTACAAGTTTATTGTTGGCATTGGCATCTTTATCAGTAGTGTCTTCATCCTTAATGTCGTGTTCTGAAAGTATGGGAATATCTGGTGTTACTCTCTCCGACAAGAAGATTTCTTTCACGACGACAGAAATAGATGATTGGACTTCTAATTCTGGCAACAGTAATGATGGAAGCTCTCGTGCAATGAGCTCTGTTGGTTCTTATCATCCATTAATCGTAAAGAGCGATTTAGGGAAACCATTGTATCTTCATCCTGTGGAACAAGCAGGCACTTACTTCTATAATGACAAGGACGAGTTGGTTACTCGCTCTGGTGTTCCTTTATCTGAAATTAATAATCAGAATAGCATATCCACCAGAGGAACTAAAGTAACGGAGATTGGTGATGAAATCCTTGTTAGTGCAGTATCTAAGAAAGATAATGCAGAAGCCGAGTTCTTTCCTTTTGAAAAGGCAGCAAGGAGTGGCAATACTTGGCATACCTCCAACGATAAGTATTGGGCTACCGATGCTACTTTATCTTTCTATGCTTATGCCCCAACTAACGCCAGTATGCTGTCTGAAAGCGGCAGTGGACTGTCGAAAGACAGGACAGTACACTATGTAGCAGGAACGGGAGACGATATTAAGTCACAACCCGACTTCATCGTGGCAAAGAGCGAGAACAACAGTCGTTCTGCTACTGATGCAACAAGTGCCGTAGACTTGCAGTTCTCCCATGCCTTGACTGCCATCACGTTTTCTGTTGGCAATGACATGGTATTAGGAACTGTCAAGAGCGTTGCTATTCGTAATGTCAAGGGAAAGGGAGATTATAATATATCCACTGATCAGTGGACATTAAGTTCTGACTTATCCGATTATGAAATACCTTTAGGCACTGATGGCAATGGTATTGACATTGAGACAGGCGTAGCCAAGGCATTAACAACTGACCCTCTGACCCTTATGATGATACCACAAAAGTTTGATGAAAACAGTACAACTGAAGTTGAAATCGTATTCGATAATGGTGCTGGAGACCGCACACTTTCCGCTGAATTAAAGGGTACGGA
>CAKQXI010000001.1 GCA_934281565.1 uncultured Prevotella sp. | reverse complement strand
CGTACCAATCTTTGTTGAAAGATAAAGGCTATGGAGAGATTGCTTCATACGGCAAAGTTAGTTATAAAACCGTGTTTATGAATGCCAAATATGATGTGAGAGGCAAATGGGCGCGTGTTGTCACAGTCAATTATCAGACAAACCCAATGTTCCATCAAGGAATAACCTTTCAAGTTCCTATCCCTATAGCTCAGGCGCTTGAAACGATGATGTGGCAGTTGGTGGGTAGTATTCTTCTCTTTTTGATATTGGCTGGTTGCTTGTTCTATCTTGTCAAGACCATCGTCTTCCAGAAGCGCATTGATGGCATCCGTCATGAGTTCTTGAAGAATATGATTTATGAGTTGAAGCAACCAAAGGAAGATGAAATCGCTATTTTCATCGGTTCCATCGCTTTTTATTATGCGCAGAATGAACTGCAATGTGGTAATTCGAGAGTCGTAGTCACCTCCCGACAAGCTGAGATATTAAAGCTCTTGGCTGAGAACCAGAACCAACTCGTGGAGCGTGATACAATTCTCAATGAAGTGTGGGGAGACGACTCTTATTCCAATTCCCTTGTGCTGAATGTGCAGATAACCTATCTTCGTCGTGCTTTGAACTTAGATGATAATGTAAGTATCGAAGCCGTTATCAAGAAAGGATATATCTTGCGCACTTGTTCTTCCGTCGTTTCTTCGGACATAAGGAGGTTTCAATTCTGTAAGTGATAATTCAACAAGTGTGAGAAATTACAGTTTTTTATCAGTTTTAGCGAGTTGACGGAGTGAAAAAACTCTCTTTTTATTTTGTTTTATCTCCGATTTGCAGTAACTTTGCAGTCGAAATTCGAATTTATTATATTTAATGTAATTATGGCAAAAAAAGCTCTTTTGATGATTCTCGATGGATGGGGAATCGGACAGCATGGTAAGGGGGATGTTATCTACAACACACCAACTCCTTATTTGGATTATTTGACAGCAGTTTCAGCACACTCTCAGCTCCAGGCTTGCGGCGAGAACGTAGGTTTGCCTGATGGTCAGATGGGTAACTCTGAGGTAGGACACCTCAATATTGGTGCAGGTCGTGTAGTATATCAGGATCTCGTTAAGATAAACAAGGCTTGTGAGAGCGGTGACATCTTGAAGAACCAGGAAATCATCAATGCTTATAGCTATGCCCAGAAGACAGGCAAGAAGCTCCATTTGATGGGCTTGACTTCTACTGGTGGTGTTCATTCTTCATTGAATCACCTTTTTAAGTTGATTGAAATCTCTAAGGAATATGGTTTGAAAGAAACATACGTTCACTGCTTTATGGACGGTCGTGATACTGACCCAAAGAGTGGCGTTGGCTTCATCAAGGAAGTACAGGATGTTTGCGATAAGAACGGTGCGCACATTGCCAGTGTCGTAGGTCGTTTCTATGCAATGGACCGTGATAAGCGTTGGAATCGTGTAAAGGAAGCCTACGACTTGCTCGTTGATGCAAAGGGCAAGCAGGCTACCGACATGGTTAAGGCGATGGAGGAAAGTTATGCCGAGGGCGTAACCGATGAGTTCATCAAGCCTATCAATAACTCGAGCGTGGATGGTACTATCAAGGAGGGTGATGTTGTCATCTTCATCAACTACCGTAACGACCGTGCCAAGGAGTTGACTCAGGTATTGACCCAGCAGGATATGCCAGAGGAAGGCATGCACACCATCAAGGACTTGCAGTACTACTGCATGACTCCATACGATGCAAGTTTCAAGGGCGTTCATATCCTTTTCCCTAAGGAGAATGTAATGGATACGCTTGGCGAGTATCTCAGCAAGCAAGGTAAGAAACAGCTCCACACTGCAGAGACAGAGAAATACGCTCACGTGACATTCTTCTTCAATGGTGGTCGTGAGACTCCATACGAGGGTGAGGATCGTATCTTGGTTCCTTCTCCAAAGGTTGCTACATACGACTTGAAGCCAGAGATGAGTGCTTACGAGGTGAAAGATAAGTTGGTCGGTGCCATCAATACACAGGAGTATGATTTCATCGTCGTTAACTTCGCCAATGGTGATATGGTAGGACACACTGGTATCTACAACGCTATTGCTAAGGCAGTACACGCCGTAGACAACTGCGTGAAGGAAGTAATCGAGACAGCCAAGGCTAACGACTATGAGGCAATCATTATCGCTGACCATGGTAATGCCGACAACGCTATCAACGAGGATGGTACTCCTAACACAGCCCATTCTTTGAACCCAGTTCCATTCATCTATGTAACTGACAACAACTCAGCTACCGTCAAGGATGGTCGTCTTGCAGACGTAGCTCCTTCTATCCTCCATATCATGGGATTGGAGCAGCCTGCAGACATGACTGGTGAGAATTTGATTATTGATTAGTTTTTTAATTAGGAGTTAAGAATTTAAAGGGAATTAAGACAAATGCAAGAAGTAGCTTATGGCAAATAATGCTATTGTCCTAACTCCTTGATTCCCTTTAAATCCTTAACTCTTATAAATATTTCAACAATGAACGTAAAAATTGAAGACAGTTGGAGACAGCATATAGGGGATGAGTTTGACAAGCAGTATTTTGTCGACCTTACGAACTTTGTGCGGGAAGAATATTTGCATACGCCATGCTATCCTCCTGGCAAGTTGATATTCAATGCCTTCAATCTTTGCCCTTTTGATGATGTGAAGGTGGTTATAATAGGGCAGGATCCATACCATGAGCCAGGGCAGGCAATGGGACTGAGTTTCTCTGTACCTAATGGAATTCCATATCCTCCATCACTGATCAATATCTTTAAGGAGATACAGATGGACCTTGGAACTCCTATGCCACAAACAGGTGACTTGACTCGTTGGGCAAAGCAGGGAGTGTTGTTGCTTAATGCAACATTGACGGTACGTGCTCATCAAGCAGCCAGCCATCAGCGTAAGGGATGGGAAGAATTTACAGATGCCGCTATCAAGGCACTCAACAAGGACAGAAATCATTTGGTATTCATCCTCTGGGGTGGTTATGCTCGCAGTAAGGCTTCCCTCATTGATGCAAGCCGTCATTTGATATTGCAAAGTGTACATCCCTCGCCATTGTCGGCAAATAGAGGTGGATGGTTTGGCAATCACCATTTTTCTCGTTGTAACGAATATTTGCAGCAGAATGGTATCGAGCCAATACAATGGTGAAATTTTAATTAATCAAGTAATATAATATACTTCACTAAGTAATATAATATACTTCGTCAAGTAATATAATATACTTTGCCAAGTAATATAATATACTTGATTTGCTTGGAAAAGTAAGTTGAGAAACCTTACATTTATGAATAAAGACGAATTACATATCGTTCAGGTGGGCAGTGTATTGGTCTCACCTGATATCTTTACTGAGAAATTTTGTTGTGACCTGGATGCTTGTAAGGGAGAATGTTGCATCGAAGGCGATGCAGGAGCACCAGTTTCCCTTGATGAAGTGATGGAGATAGAGGATGCACTTGATGTCGTTTGGGATGACCTGTCAGCCTCTGCGCAGGCTGTTATTGATAAGCAAGGTGTGGCTTATACCGATATAGAGGGCGATTTGGTGACAAGTATCGTGAATGGCAAGGATTGCGTATTTACTTGCTATCAAGATCTCAAGGACATGAATGATGGGCATACTATCCCTCATTGTTGCCTTTGTTCCTTAGAACGTGCTTATCGTGTGGGGAAGTCAAAGTTTATGAAGCCAATTTCTTGTGCGCTTTATCCTATCCGTGCCAAATATTTTGGTAATGAAGTCTATGGGCTTAACTATAATAAATGGCGTATCTGTAAGGCTGCTGTCAAAAAGGGGGAGGAACTGGATTTGCCTGTCTATAAATTCTTGAAAGAGCCACTTATACGACGGTTTGGTAAGGAATGGTATGAAGAATTATGTTCCGTTGCTGAACAATTGCTAAACTACGAAAGTGACGAGGCGTAGTATGGGTAAGCCGTTTGAAACTTCTGCAATATGAGCTTGCGGAGATGAACTTTAGCTTATGTGAGATTTCTTCTATGCTGAGGTCTGTTGAAAGAAGGAGTGTAAATGAGAAATCTATTTTCTTCAGTTCAATATACTTTTGTGGCGTGGTATGGTAATACTCCTGTATAACCTTAAGAAGTTTCGCAGAAGTATATTTTAATTGCTTGCAGCACCAGTTTACATTGATCTTCTGATTGATATTTTCTTCGACAAGTCTTGCGAAATCAACTGCCAAGAAATGGTCGCTTGCCTTTTTATCAATGTCTATGGGAGGTATTGTTTCATCTTGATTTAGGATAAATTCATTAAATAATGGTTGGGCGATATTGAATACTGATTGTTTGCTGAATTTGTTTTGTTTGCTCGAATACCCTTTTATCAGTTGTAGGGTATGCTTTAGGATGTCAATGTCTTCCTGTTTGAGCCTAATGATAGGGTTGGCTTCTAAGTTCTTTTTAAGGGAAAGATAACTCATCTGCCGATAGGGGAGCAAAGGTAATATATGGTTAGAGATCATGAGTGCTGTGCCCTCAAAGTTGTAAAACAAATGGTGGTTGGCTACTATTTGTTCAGAGTTGAGGATAATGATGTCATTGACCTTTGCATATAGGGTCTTGTTGTTACATTCGTATCTTACCATACCTTTCTTACAGAAAACAAAAAGAAAGCATTTTAAGGTTCTTTTGTTGTTTGGTATGTTTTCTTCTTTAACATGATCATAAAAGAAAAAATCGTTATCAAGGAAGTATCCTTCTTGGGCATAGTCTCTTGCCTGAGATATTGAAATGATGACTTCATTATCATCATCATTCTTTTGTCTTGTCATCATCTTATACTTTATACTTTTTAAAAAATTAGGGTCAATTTAAAGTGGAAACGTTAATTCTAGTCCTTCGATATTCGTAATGTCCTTTTGTTTGAAATATTTGTCCCCCGACAAAAGATAGGTTCTTTGATAGTTAAATCTAAAGCGGCAAAAGGCTTGTTCATCCATTTCTCCATTGCAAATATACTGGTAGTCGTTGATGTTTATGGAAGTCCCTCGCTTGGCACCTCTGAATGTAAGCCTGATGGAACCAAAGAATGACCTACCAAAATCAATGTGATAGCCTAAAGAATCGGCATAAGTGTTAATAGGGTAGATAATCTTGGATAAACCATAATGGGTAGGGTATAGTGTTCTCTCTTTAAGGCTCATGCTATTGTTGGAGAAAGAACCTGTAGGGTGAAGCCATGTGGCAGGAATGTATTCTGTAGAGTTCCAGTCCTTGATAAAAGCCTTGGCGTTGAATACCTCTTTGTCATCCTTGGTATAGCACCCCGGACCTAACTGACATAACCATTCTCCATCAGCTTTGTGGTAAAAAGGCTTTCCTTTGGCATCTATGCCGTAATAGTCAAGTGAGAGCTGTTTTCCTATGAAAGAACCACTATTCGGAGCATACCATACAGCAATGATATTGGAATCTGCCCTAAGATATTGGCTGACATTAAAGGTTTGCGCAAGTAGGGTGTCTTTGTCTGTGCCGTTTATCATGAGGCTTCGAGAAATGTTCCTTTCATTGATGTATAGCTTGAACTTTCCGTTGCAGATGATATTGACGGATGCTTGTCGGGGACGCTCTTTGGTGATGTAAATATGTCGAAAGAAAACTTCAGAGGAGTCGTTAGGAAAGGGATAGGAAATCCAATGGGCACCAAACTCTTGTCCAAAAGAGTTCAATACCCAATGGAATAAAATGAAATAAATGATAAGTCTTTTCATTTATTGTATAGTCTTTGATGTACCTTTTTTAAATGTGAGTGTCTTTGCTTTTCCATTGTAGTTGACTGTCAACTTGCCGCCGCTGAGGCTGGTTATCTTAGCCTTGGTTACTTTGTGGTTATTCCAAGCAAGGTCGATCTCATAGTTACCACGTGCTTTAAGTCCCTTAATTTCCCCTGCATTCCATTCTTGTGGTAATGCTGGAAGCAAATCCATGTTTTCACCATCGCATTGCATCACCATCTCACAGATACCAGCTGTACCTCCAAAGTTGCCATCAATCTGGAATGGTGGATGAGCATCAAAAAGATTAGGATAGGTACCACCGGAATAGTGCTTGCTGTCTTTATAGATGTCTGGACTTACGTAGGTGAGCAACTTGCGTAGTATTTGATAAGCTTTATCTGAACGATGTAAGCGAGCCCATAGATTGATACGCCATCCTGTACTCCATCCTGTGGAGTTGTCTCCCTTAATCTCCAAAGTCTTGGTAGCGGCGGCTGCTAACTCTGGAGTCTTGGAAAGAGAAATCTGGTGGAAAGGATATAGACCAAGGAGATGGGATTGATGGCGATGTTGCCAGTCTTGGTCATCCCAATCGTAATACCATTCTTGTAAATTGCCTCGTTTGCCAATCTTATAAGGGCGTAGGCGATTGATGGCAGCTTGGAGTTTCTGTTGGTAGTCTTTGTCTATTCCAAGCGACTTTGCACCTTTGATAGTGTTCTTGAAAAGTTCACGGATGATGGCAAGGTCTGCTGTACCACCATAGAAAGAACTGCCACGATAGCCTTTGTCTGTGATATAGTCAGCTTCTGGCGATGTGCAAGGAGCTGTTATCAACTCGTTTGGGTTATGTGGGTCTTCAATAAGCCATTCGAGCATAAAATCAGCAGCGCCTTTCATCAATGGATAGGCTGTGTTGCGAAGATATTCGATATTGCGAGTATAGTCATAATGATCCCAGAGAGTTTGTACAAGCCATGCTCCTCCCATAGCCCAGTTACTCCATTGTGGACTCTCATTGCCAGTGCCAACAGGGTTTGACATAGCCCAAGCATCAGTGTTATGTCCTGTACACCAACCCTTGTCTATCCCATAGAAATGTTTGGCATTATGCTTTCCTGTGACAGATAGTGCTTTGAGCATTCCATCCATCGGCATCACCATTTCTGGCAGATTTGTAATTTCTGCGGGCCAATAATTTTCTTCTAAATTGATGTTAATAGTATAGTTGCCTCGCCATGGTGAACGGAGAGCTGGTGCCCATAGTCCTTGTAAGTTGGCAGGGAGACCTGGGGTGCGTGAACAACTGATGAGTAAATATCTACCATACTGGAAGTAAAGTTGCTCCAGATAAGGATTGTATTCATGTTGGTCTGTATAAGCAAGAAGCTGTTGGTCGGTTGTACGTTTGCTATCAAACTTGGCTCCTTGCAAGTTAAAGCTAACACGATTGAAAAGTTTCTTGTAGTCTTTAAGGTGACGTTGGCGTAATTCTGGATATGTATAGTTTACCAAGTGCCATGCTTCGTCAGTCGCGTTTTCGAGATAAGGAGCTCCTTCTTTGACTGGGTGTTTGTCAAATCCATTATAGCTGGTTTCATTGACGAGATAAATGACAGCTTCTGATACACCTTGTAGGTGCAAGGTCGAGTCGTTAGCCGTAATGAGACCATCTGTGTTTTTAGCTTGTAAGATACTACAAAAATGAGTGCTGTTTGCCTCATCGCCCAATACATGCCCTGTCATTGTAAGCTGTTGTTGTGAAGCTTTTACGTGATGGGGAATGAGTGATGTTAAGGATATGTCGCAGTTGATGGCTCTCTTTTGTGAGGCACTAAGTTTGATAGCTATCATCTTGTCAGGATGAGAGGCAAAGTATTCCCTTGTATATTTGATGCCATCACGCACATAGCTAAGTGTTGCTAAGGAACTGTCAAGACTTAATCGTCTACTATATTCTGAAAAATGCCCCTTGTTTATGTCTTTGATGTTGAGGATACCCAAAGGTTGATAGTATTCTGAGTTGTGTCCTTGTACATAATGTTGCAAAGAGTCTGCCGTCTTGTAATCTTCCTTGAACAAGGCTTCTCTAATTTTAGGAATCCATTTATAAGCATCTCCGCCCTCATTGGGATTGACTGGTGTTCCCGTCCATAAGGTAAGGTCATTGAGAAAGATGGAATCATTGTTGGCTCCACCATAGATTAATGCACCAAGTTTTCCATTTCCAATGGGGAGAGCTTCTTCAAAAGTGATGGCAGGTCGATTGTACCATAATATGTTGGGTAGATTGTCTGCCAAAGATACATAACTGCATACTGTCAGTAATATGGTTATTGCTCCTTTTTTCATGTTGTTTGTAAATCAGTTAATAGGTTTGTTTATAATAAAAAGGGTAGGCAAACAGACCTACCCTTTTGTCTCTTTTAATGTTTTGTTAAGCATCAATGTTTGCATATGTAGCATTTTGCTCGATAAATTCTCTTCGAGGTTCAACATCGTCACCCATCAACATTGAGAATATCTCATCAGCTTGTGCTGCATTCTCAATAGTTACCTGTTTCAATAAACGGGTAGATGGATCCATTGTTGTCTCCCATAATTGTTCGGGGTTCATCTCACCCAAACCTTTGTATCGCTGGGTATGGATGTTCTTGTCTTCCATTCCCTCTCCATATTTGTCGATGAAAGCTTGGCGTTGCTGCTCAGTATAGCAATACTCACTTACTTTGTTCTTGAAAGAGCATTTGTAGAGTGGAGGTGTCGCAATATAAAGATGTCCTTCTTCAATAACTTTAGGCATGAAACGATAGAACAAAGTCATAATCAAGGTGTCGATGTGTGAACCATCGACATCGGCATCGGTCATGATGATGATCTTGTCGTAGCGTAATTTTTCAGTATTTGCTTCCTTGCTGTCTTCTCCGTCCACACCGAAACGAACTCCGATGCTCTGGATAATGTTCATGACGGATTCTGCCTCGAAGACTTTATGCCATTGTACTTTCTCTACATTCAAAATCTTACCACGCAATGGGAGGATTGCTTGATGGAAACGGTCTCGTCCCTGCTTGGCAGAACCACCAGCGGAATCACCCTCGACGAGGAATATCTCACATTCTTTTGGATCCTTGATAGAGCAGTCGGCAAGTTTGCCAGGTAAACCTCCACCAGTCATGAAGTTCTTGCGTTGTACGCTTTCACGAGCCTTGCGAGCTGCTATTCGCGCAGTGGCAGCAAGCACAACTTTCTCACAAATCTTCTTTGCTTCTTCAGGATGTTCTTCCAGGTAATCTGCCAATGCTTCATTTACAGCTTGCTGTACGGCACCTTGTACCTCACTGTTGCCAAGTTTTGTCTTGGTTTGTCCTTCAAATTGAGGCTCGGCAACCTTAATGGAGATGACAGCAGTAAGACCTTCACGGAAGTCCTCTGGCGCAATCTCAACTTTGGCTTTCTCGATTTGTTTGGAGATTGTAGGCTCAGCTTCTGCATAAGCTTTCAGAGTACGAGTCAGTGCCATACGGAAACCTGTGAGGTGAGTACCACCTTCTATTGTGTTGATGTTGTTCACATAAGAATGGATGTTCTCGCTATAGTCCGTATTGTACATGATAGCAATCTCTATAGGGATGTTTTGCTTTTCTGTCTTCAGATAAATAACATCGTCGAAGAGGTGAGTACGATGACGGTCTACATAGCGAACAAATTCTTTCAATCCATCCTTTGCATGGAAAACTTCTTGCTTAATCTTACCTTCTTCATCAGGACGAAGGTCTGTTAAGGTGATTTTTATTCCTGCGTTCAAGAATGCTAACTCACGCATTCTGTTCGCAATAATATCCCATTTGTATATTGTCGTGGTAAATATAGTTGGGTCTGGCCAGAATTGTTGACGAGTACCACGTTTTTCTGTATCACCTACAACTTTGACAGGATAAAGAGGCTTGCCTTTCTCGTATTCTTGTTGGTAAATCTTACCACCACGGAAAACTTGAGACATCATGTGGGTGGAGAGTGCATTGACACAACTAACACCTACACCATGCAAACCACCTGATACTTTGTAAGAACCTTTGTCAAATTTACCACCAGCATGGAGTACAGTCATGACAACTTCAAGTGCAGATTTATGAAGCTTCTCATGTTCATCCACAGGAATACCACGACCATTATCTTCTACAGTGATGGAATTATCTTGATTGATGGTAACTTCAATCTCGGTACAATAGCCAGCCATAGCCTCGTCGATAGAGTTGTCGACAGTTTCATTGACTAAGTGGTGGAGACCTTTCTCGGAGATGTCTCCAATGTACATCGCCGGACGCTTGCGTACAGCTTCCAAGCCTTCTAAGACTTGGATGTTGCTCGCAGAATAGTTACTTGCGTTGTTTTGATTTTCTGCCATTTTAATGTTTATGTTATTACCGTGCAAAGTTAATAAAAAAACATGAGAAAAACTATGTTTAGTTGTAAAAAAACTAAAAAACAGGTACTTTTATGTGTAAATGTAATATATGCAATAAGGCTGCAATCTACATAAATAGATTACAGCCTTACGTATCTTTTAGCTTCTTACTATATAGTTAGCCCAACTTAGCAATGTGCTTTGTAAGACCAGACTTCAAGTTTGCAGCTTTGTTGTCATGGATGATGTTGATTTTAGCCAACTTGTCTAAAAGCTTCTGAACGGTAGGATAGAGCTTTGTAGCTTCTTCCTTGTCAGTCATGTTGCGTAATTTGCGTACAGCATTACGCATAGTCTTTGCATAATATTTATTGTGCAAAGACTTTTTCTTGTCCTGACGGATTCTCTTAATTGATGATTTATGATTTGCCATCTTTTATGTTATTTTTTTATTTTCGTTACTAATGTAGTCCCTAGCAGAGTCGAACTGCTCTTTAGAGAATGAAAATCTCTCGTCCTAACCGATAGACGAAGGGACCATTTGTTCTTTTGCGGGTGCAAAGTTACTACTTTTATTTGAAACTCACAAATTTTTCGAGGAAAATTTTCGTTGGATGCTCGTTTTTTTGTATTTTTGCCCAAGATTTGATATTGAGAAGTGCTTATGATAGAGAAAACAAGAGCTATAGTGTTGCATTCCGTCAAGTATGGGGATACTCAGCTTATTGCTGATTTGTTTACTGAAAAATTGGGTAGGTTGTCCTTTATTGTTCGGATACCCAAGACACCTAAGGCGAAAGTCAAGCGACAATATTTCCAACCATTGATGATTGTGGATATAGAGTTTGATTATCGTCCGAAGTCAAATCTACAGCATTTAAAAGAAGTGAGTATTGGAATTCCTTTTTCGAGTATTCCTTTTTCTCCTTTTAAATTATCAATTTCTATGTTCTTGGCAGAGTTCCTATGTTATAGCACTCGCAATGAGCAAGCTCATGCTGCTTTGTTTCAGTTTTTGGTGAAAAGCATGGAATGGTTGGATATGGCTCAAGATGATTATGCAAATTTTCATGTGGTGTTTATGATCCGCTTATCGCTTTTTTTAGGTTTCTCGCCGAATATGGAAAGTGAACTAAATGGAGATTTCTTTGATTTAGAGGAAGGTCGTTTTGTTACTTATGTTCCTGTGCATAGACATTATTTGGATAGAGAAAGTTCTATGCGAATGAAAAAGTTGGTAAGACTGAATTATGCAACTATGCATCTTTATTCCATGTCTCGGATAGAGCGTAATCAATGTATCAAGGTGATTATTGAATATTATCGACTTCATATTCCTGATTTTCCAGAAATGAAGACTCTTGCAGTATTGCAAGATCTTTTTATTTAGTTTTTCACCCTTTACCTGGAAAATATCTGGGTAAAGGGTGAAAAAATATTTAAGCAAAACTAATTACTCCTTGTATCGTATTGTTTGTATCCTTTGGTTCTTCTTTGTTAGTGTTGCCAGAAGCGATATTACGAATATCTTCTAATGTCTGTCGAGTACGTTTGTAGGTAGGGGTGTTCTCGACTTTTAAGATGACATCCTCATTATCTAAGTCTTCAGGACGGAAAAGGAAAATATGTGGATGACGTTTATACTGGGTAGTATTTCCATCATTACCATAATAGCGTTTCCTTCTTTCTTCATTTTCCGCTCTTCTTTCTTCTTCTTCAGCCAAGCGACGTGATTCTTCTTCTGTATGTTTTTTGAGGTGATGGTTCATACCCTCTACATCTTCCAAGCCAAAACCAGTGGCAAGAACGGTAACCTTTACGCGATTTCCAAGTTCTGGATCAATGGCAAGTCCCCATTTTAGTTCAAAGTCATTGCCAAACTTCTCCATGAAATCATTGACATCGTTCATCTCATCCATGGTTAAGCCAGGATTGTCTTTTTTCTCGCTGGCAAAAGCTATGCTAAGCAATATCTTTTTAGAGTTGAATACATCATTGTCATTAAGTAAAGGTGAATTCAGTGCATCTTCGATAGCCTTCTTTACACGACCTTCTCCTTCACCATAACCTGTACTCATTATGGCGACACCTCCATCTTTTAAGACAGTCTTAACATCGTTGAAGTCAAGGTTTATCAATCCATGTACGGTGATAATCTCAGCAATGCTCTTGGCTGCAACACTCAACGTGTCATCTGCTTTGCCAAAAGCGTCAAGCACAGCCAAGTCAGGGTAGATTTGGCGAAGACGCTCGTTGTTGATGACCAATAAGGCATCAACGTGCTTTGACATTTCTTCCACACCATCGAGAGCCTGGTCGATTTTCCTTGGACCCTCAAATCTGAAAGGAATGGTAACAATGCCAACGGTCAAGATACCTAACTCTTTGCTGACTCTGGCAATAACAGGGGCAGCACCTGTTCCAGTTCCACCACCCATACCAGCTGTGATGAAAGCCATTCTTGTACCATCGTTTAGCATATTCTTGATATCCTCAAGTGTTTCTTCTGCAGCTTGACGAGCTTTCTCTGGTTTATTGCCAGCTCCTAAACCCTCTTTACCTAATTGTAGGTGTACAGGGACAGGTGAGTCATTTAATGCTTGGTTATCCGTGTTGCACAATACAAAACTGACATCATGGATACCTTCGCGATACATGTGGTTGACGGCATTGCCACCACCGCCACCAACACCAATCACTTTGATGATGCTGTTTTCCTTTTCAGGTTCACCAAAGTCAAGAATATGTGAAGTGTTTGAATTATCTAACATAATTATATAGTCTTAAAAAATTTGATGTCAATATTTTTATTCTTCTTCTTTGATAGCATCATTGACAAGTCTCTTGATGAAGCGGAAACCTTTGTGAAGAATACTCTTTTCAGTTCTTTCTTTTTCCTTGGCAAGTCTTGCCGCTTCTTCTTCTGCAGCAATACGCTGAGCTTCTTCCTCCTCTTTTTTACGACGAAGTTCTTCTTCTTCAGCCTTTTGTCGCATTTCTGCAGCTGTTGGTACTACGCCACTTCCTGCGGTCTCATAAGGCTTTCTTGCTGCTTTATGAGGGTCAGGTGTTGCCATTGATGCTTTTTCTGCTGAATTTTGGAATAAATCGTTGCCGATTTCTTCACCAGCACAATTCATGTCACCCTTTGCCAACAGACCTAAGATGGTATTTTTTGTTCCATCATGATTGTTTATTTTTGATTCCTTGGTATTGACTGTTTGTGTGACAAACTTGGCGATACGTATTTTGTCAATATGCGTATGGTTCTTGAACACCTTGTCGATTTCTGGCATATTACTACCACCACCGGTAAGAACAATGCCACCCAGAAGTTGGTCTGCATATTCCCCGGGTACTTGGAACCAAGCATTCTCGACAATTTCTTCAATGCGTGCCTCCACAATTTCTATGAACTTCTTGCTCTCCACTTTTCTGTCTTTGTCAACAGGATATGTAAGAGCAGGGTCTATATTGTTGTTGTCGGTATATGCCTTTGCATATTTCAACTTCATTTCCTCTGCCTCGGTTTCTTCTATTTGTAGGCAAGTCAAGTCTTTGGTGATATTGTTACTGCCTAATGGAATGACAGAAAGATGTCTTAATATACCTTTATAATATACGGATACCGTTGTGGTGTCAGCTCCTAAGTCAACGAGCATACATCCTGCTCGTTTTTCAGAGTCGGTGAGTACGCTATCCGCCATAGCCAAAGGAGCGAGATACATCTCTGCAATATCAATATTTGCATTCTCAAAGCAAGTATTGATATTGTTGTAAAAATTCTTACGCCATAAGATATTCAAGAAGATGCCTTCCAGATGGTTGCATTGTATGCCGACAGGATCAATTTGATACTGGTTGTCAATCTTGTATTCTTGTGTAACAGCATCAAGAATCTCTTGGTCAGGATATGTCATGTTGCGATTGATATCCATTAACTCATTGATCATCTCTTGGCTGATGATAGAGTTAGTGGGAAGCTCTTTAACAATGACATTTTTGATACTTCTGATAGAACGGCCTCCAACTCCAACATAGACTTGTGTAATGTCTTGCTTGAGAATTGTCCTTAATTTTTGGATAATACTTGTCAAGCATTGGCACGTTTTGTCGATGTTATAAATAACACCTTTTCTGATGCAAGAAGCCGAGTTCTCCTCAACGGTGGCAAGTACAGTAATGCTACCGTCTAAGTTCTTTTGGCCTGCTATACCAGTCATCTTAGATGAGCCTAGTTCGATAGCTACAATAAATTCCTTTGGCATAGTCGTTATATTATCAATTCTTTTATCTTAATTTATTAGCTATTATGTTGCTTGGTGCAAATAATCTGGTTGTCAAACTCAATGTTGATATATGAGTATTTGTTCCACCCAGCTTGCGATAGCCCATATTTATAGAATTTTTCCAATCGGTTCATTTTCCTATTGACGAAATCTTCTATATCTTTTTTTCTTTTGTCAATGATATTTGTTTCTGGGAGATTACCTATATAGACGATATGATTGCCTACACGTGGTATCAATTCAATGCCCTTGTCTGGAAGCACGTTGATTTGTTCTATTTGGTTTCGCCACAGCTCGTTAACCATAAGTGACTTGCTTAACAGAGAAATATACTTTTGGGCATACCATTTATTAATGTAGCCTGTGGCAATGATGATGTCGCTTGTATATTTCGTGTTTGGCATAATCTGGTTCTTGTCGTCAATATAGTAATCTTCGTTGTTGATGCTCTTTATTCTGACAATTGGCATACGCTGTGTGAGATAAATATCAACGAGTCCATCTTGTGTTTTGTAACATTCTACAGAATTTACAAATGGACTGGCTTTGAGGGTGCTCTCTATTTCTCTTGTATTTACCTGTTTTAAAGGTTTCGTCAGAGGATAAAGATTTTTGTCCTCTAATCTTTTCTTTATCTCTTGAGCATTAAGAAAACCATTGGTCATCTCATCTTGAATATTGATGTTCACCTTTGTACATACCTTTCTTGTTTCATCAGGCTTATTAAACCTGGTGAAAGCAAACACAAGGTAGACGGTTAAGGCCAAGTCAAGTGTTATGATAATGATTTTCTTCCAATTGATGCGCATTATTTATGCTTTAGAATTTCTGTTATTTGTGGAACATAGTTGTCTAAGTCTCCTGCTCCTAATATGATGAGGACATCGAAATTGCGGTTCTTTACCAAATCAAGAACATCTTCTTTGTGAATCATGCTCTTTTCTACTCCTGGTTTTAAGTTGTCATAGATTAACTTTGAAGTTACACCAGGGATAGGTTGTTCACGTGCAGGATATATGTCGCAAAGTACGACCTCGTCCAATTGGCTTAAGCTGTCTGCAAAATCCTTGTAGAAGTCTCTTGTTCTTGTATAGAGATGTGGCTGGAAAATCGCAGTGATTTTTCTGTCCTTGTATAATTCTCTGATACTTTTTGCACTCTGATAGATTTCTTTAGGGTGGTGAGCGTAGTCAGAGAGAAATACTAATTTGTCATTCTTTATCTTGAAATCGAAACGGCGATCAACTCCACCATAGGTTTTCATGCCTTTTTTCAATTCTTCGGCAGTACAACCATTCAACTGTGCCATAGCCATAGCAGCGATGCCATTCTCGATATTGATAGGTATTGGCTGTCCCAATTCTATGCCATGAACATTTTCGATAGGAGAGATGAAGTCAAATGTAATTTCGCCATTGTCTATTTTTATGTTCTCGGCATGGAAGTCTCCTTCGTTAAGGCTATATTCGTATATTTTTACTCCTTCTTGTACATGCTGTTTCATTTCCAAATTCTTATGGATAATGAGGGCACCTCCGGGTTGAATGAGTTCTGTATAATGATGGAAACTCTCAAGATAAGCTTCCTTGGTGCCATAGATGTCTAAATGGTCAGGGTCCGTAGCAGTGATGACACTCATCCAAGGGCGTAACCAGTGGAAGCTACGATCAAATTCATCAGCTTCTATAACCACGTAGTCACTCTTGTCAGAGAGTATATAGTTGGTGCCGTAATTCTTGGAGATTCCTCCTAAGAAAGCGTTGCAGTCAATGTGGCTTTGATGCATGATATGGGCACACATTGTTGAAGTTGTGGTCTTTCCATGAGTACCAGCAACACATAATCCTTTGTGGGTACGAGTTAGTGTCCCCAAGACCTGGGCACGCTTCTCAATGGTGAAACCATTTTCATGAAAGTATACAAGTTCTTTATGTTCTGCAGGAATGGCAGGGGTGAAAATAACCAATGTGTTTTTGGGGTTCTTGCATGCTTGAGGAATTTTGTCAAGATCTTCTTCGTAGTGGATAAGCATCCCCTCTTTTTCAAGTTCAGAAGTTAAGTTGGATGGTGTCTTGTCATAGCCTGCTACAACAAGTCCCTTGTGCAAGAAATATCTGGCAATGGCACTCATGCCAATGCCACCTGCACCTACGAAATAAACAGCTTTAATATCTTTAAGTTCCATTATTTTGTTGCTAATTTAATGACTTCGTCGGCGATGACGTCGGCAGAATTCTTTAATCCTAATTTTTTGATGTTATTGCTTAATGAGTTAAGTTTATTCTCATTTTTTACTGTTTCGATGGCTTGTCTCAAAAGGACGGAAGCTGCCTCTGAGTCTTTCACATAGATTGCTGCATCCTTGTTGACCAATGCCATTGCATTTTTTGTTTGATGATCTTCTGCCACATTAGGGCTTGGGACTAAGATGACAGGCTTGCCAATAATGCAGAACTCGCTGATACTGCTGGCACCAGCACGACTAATGACCAAGTCGGCTGCTTTATAGGCGGCTCCCATGTCACTAATGAAGTCGGTGACTTTCAACATTGGGAGTTCCTTGTCTTTTAGTTGCTCCATGATTGCAGCGTTGTAATATTTGCCAGTCTGCCAAATGAACTGTACGCCACTTTCCTTTATCAAGTCAAGATGCTGAAGCACACTTTCATTGATGGTTCTTGCTCCAAGGCTTCCACCTACGAGCAAAATAGTTTTTTTATCAGGGTCGAGACCGAACAACTTGCGAGCTTCTTTCTGGGTAATATTTGTTTCTAATACATTCTGGCGAACAGGGTTACCAGTCATGATAATCTTGTCTGCTGGGAAAAAACGTTCCATGCCCTCGTAAGCTACGCAAATCTTGTCTGCTTTTTTAGCAAGCAACTTGTTAGTCACACCAGCATAAGAATTCTGCTCTTGAATGAGGCAAGGAATGCCTTTGTTAGCGCAGACATTTAGAGTAGGACCACTGGCATAGCCACCCACTCCTACAGCAACCATAGGCTTGAAATCCTTGATGATTTTCTTCGCCATATGTTGGCTTTTCCATATCTTGAAAAGTACAGCGATATTCTTGAGTAAATGCTTTCTATCGAAACCACAGATAGGCAAGCCCTTTATTTCATAACCTGCAGCTGGCACACGTTGCATTTCCATTCTGCCTAATGCACCAACAAACAAAATTTTTGCATCAGGGTACTTGACCTTGATGGCATTTGCAATGGATACAGCAGGGAAAATATGACCTCCTGTGCCACCGCCACTTATGATAATTCTTAATTCATTATTCATGTTCTTTCTTGTTTCTATGCAAAGGTAAGCAAAAAAATCCATTCCATGGCATTTTTTACCTAAATTATGATACTCTTTTTCTATTCGGAAGCTAATTTGTTAAGATTTTCCCCTTTTTGTGGCGTTTCTTTCTTCTTTGCCGTCCTACTTATGCTCAAGATGATGCCCACGTACAAGCAGTTGATGATCGTTGAAGTTCCACCTCTACTGATGAGCGGAAGTGGCTGACCTGTAACTGGTGCGATACCTACTGCAACAAGCATATTGAATAAGGCCTGGGTGA
Organism: uncultured Prevotella sp.; assembly: GCA_934281565.1. Classification (GTDB taxonomy): domain Bacteria; phylum Bacteroidota; class Bacteroidia; order Bacteroidales; family Bacteroidaceae; genus Prevotella. The sequence goes on along the minus strand of CAKQXI010000001.1, from coordinate 62,684 downwards.
CGAGCAAAATGGCTAAACCCATTGCCAAAAAAGCTGGGAATGTATTCTCACACCGATTGGCAATCTGTCCTGTCCTAAAGAGTAGAAAGATATACAATAAAGCAACAATGATAGCTCCTGTGATACCGAGTTCCTCTATGATGATGGCATAGATGAAATCTGAGAAAGCCTGAGACAAGAAGTCTCTTTCTACAGAATTGCCCGGTCCTTTACCTATGATGTTGGAAGAAGCGATGGCGATGTTGGCATGTGCAACTTGAGCATCTTTGTCTAAATCAACATCTTCCGGAGGCACAGGTTTGTTGTCTAACCATTTGTCTATTCTCCCTTTCCAAGTGTCTGCCCTATGAAATATCTTTTTGATTATTCCTGGTTCTTCTTCGGAAGCCTGGACGGTCTTTTCTGTTAGAGAATTACCCATCTTTTGTGCCTCTATCTCTTTGTCTTGACCAAATATCATGATACCTGCAAAGATGATAATGATTATTAGTGAGACAATTCCAACGAGCTTGCCAATCTGTCGCATGGATACTTGTCCGATAATCATCATGCAAAGAACCGTGAGACAGAGCAACATGGCGGTGGATAAGTTCTCTAAGCAAATAGCTAATGCATAGGGGATACAGATCCAAAGAACAAATTTGAATGCTTTCTTGTCAGCTCCATCCTTTGTTTGTGTCGCACTTAGGATCTGTGCTACGGCTAAGACAACGGCACCCTTTGCGATTTCTGATGGTTGAAACTGTATGCCGATAAAGCTAATCCATCTTGCAGCCCCATTGGTGGAGTGCCCAGCAAAAAGCACCCACAGCAACATGATTCCAGAGATGAGCAAGATAAATGGAGTGACAAGTTTGAAATACTTGCATTTGACCTGAAGCATACATATCATTGAGCCTAATCCCATCAGTAATATGGACATGTGCCTAAGAACTGGCCCCATGTAGTTACCTGATTTATATGACAAGGAGCTTGAGGCGGAATATACCTCAATGATACTTATCATACAAAGGAAGAAAAATATCATCCAGATGACTTTATCTCCTTTGAAAAGATTGCCTATGGTCTTATTTTCCATTTTTTGTTATATGTTTAAACTATTTTTATAGTTGTCTAACAAGAGTCTTGAACTGCTCGCCTCGGTCTTCCATATTTTTAAAGAGGTCGAAGCTGGCACAACAAGGGCTCAACAATACAGTATCCTCCGACTTAGCCATTTCATGGCAGGCTTTCACACAATCTTTCATGCTATGCGTGTCACGTACAGGGATGCCCAGCATATCGAAGTTGTCATGCAATTTCTGGTTGTCTGCTCCGAGATATACCAATCCTCTGCATTTCTGTTTTACCAAGTCTTTAATGTGCTCATAGTCATTGCCTTTGTCCTTTCCTCCAAGAATGAGAATAGTTGGGGTCTTCATGCTTTCTAAGGCATACCAACAGGCATCGACATTGGTAGCTTTTGAGTCATTGATGTATTGTACACCGTTAACTTTGCAAACTTTCTCCAAGCGATGCTCTACACCCGGGAAGTCGCTGAGTCCTTTGCGGATATATTCTTCTTTGATGCCTGCAATATGGCATGCTAATCCTGCTGCAAGACTATTGTAGATATTATGTTTCCCTGTCAAACTCAGTTCTTCCTGTTTCATGTAGAATGGAGTAGGATAATTCAACTGATACTTGTCGTTATCTATGTAACCAACACTGTCTGTTTCCTTGTCTTCTGAGAACGGACAGATATGGGATTGTAGGTTGTATTTGTCCAGTTCTTTCTTTACGATAGGATCATCATTCCAGAAAATGAAACTGTCTTCCTTTGTCTGGTTCTGGGTGATACGCATCTTTGCATCGATGTAGTTCTGCATACAGAACTCATAACGGTCCAAGTGGTCTGGAGTTATATTCAGCAAAATAGCAATGTTGGCACGGAAATTATACATATTGTCTAACTGGAAACTACTCAATTCTATGATGTAGTATTCATGTGGGGTTTCTGCTACTTGGAGTGCCAAGCTATTGCCAATGTTGCCAGCTAATCCGGCATCGTATCCTGCAGTCTTGAATATGTGATAAATCAAAGAAGTAGTTGTCGTCTTGCCATTGCTACCAGTGATGCAAATCATTTTCGCATTTGTATAACGTCCGGCAAACTCAATCTCACTGATAATAGGAGTACCTTGTTTCATCAGTTTCTGAATCATAGGAGCCTCTTTTGGGATGCCAGGACTCTTGATTACTTCATCAGCATTCAGAATTTTTTCTTCTGTATGGTGACCTTCTTCCCATTCTATATCATGGTCATCCAACAGTTTCTTGTATTTGTCCTTGATGCTAGACATATCAGAGACAAATACATCAAATCCTTCTTTCTTGGCTAAGATAGCGGCACCAGCACCGCTCTCCCCAGCACCTAAAATTACAATTCTACTCATATTGTTATTTTATCTAATCTTCAATGTTATGATAGTCAATGCAGCAAGAATAATAGTGATAATCCAGAAGCGGATGGTAATCTTGGATTCATGGATGGCACTATGTGGTTTCTTGATGAGGTATTTACATTCAGGGTCCAATTGGCAATCTTGTGTCCTGAAGTTGTCGTGGATAGGTGTGCGCTTGAATATGCGTTGCTTGATGCCTTTTCTCTTGCCAGATTTATAATAATATACCTGCACAATGACACTAAGACTCTCTACAAAGAATATGCCACAAAGGATAGGTAGCATTAATTCCTTGTGAATGATAATCGCACCTACTGCAATGATACCGCCGATGGTTAGCGAGCCTGTGTCACCCATAAATACTTGTGCGGGATAAGCATTGTACCAAAGGAAACCTATAAGGGCTCCGATGAATGCACAGAAAAACACCACAAGTTCCTCTGAGCCTGGAATGTACATGATGTTAAGGTAAGCGGCGAATTGGATATGTGATGACACGTATGCTAAGATACCTAAGGCAACACCAATGATTGCGGAGTTTCCTGCACACATTCCATCCATTCCGTCATTCAAGTTGGCACCGTTGGATACCGCAGTGACGACAAAGATAGTCATAATGACAAAGAGTATCCATCCTGCAGCGGTCTTATATTTCCCACAAAACTCAGTGATGTGTGAGTAATCCAAATTATGTCCTTTGATGAAAGGAATGGTTGTTTTCAATGATTTTGTGGGTTTCGTACGATGTTTTACTACTGTTTCTTGCCCTTGGCGTTCAATGGCAAGGTTTTCATTCATCTTCACATCAGGCGATGCCCATAATACTAAACCTACAATGAGTCCTATACCTATCTGACCTACGATTTTGTACTTACCTTTCAAGCCTTCCTTGTCTCGTTTGAAAATCTTGATGAAATCATCCATACCTCCAAGGAAACCTAACCATACAGTCGTGATGATCATCAAGATAAGGTAGATGTTGCGTAAACGGCCTAATAACAATACTGGTATGAGTATAGCCATGATGATGATGACACCACCCATGGATGGAACGCCAATCTTCTTGACTCCGAATGGGTCAATGCTTGCATCACGTTGGGTCTCGGTAATCTGTTTGCTCTTGAGATATTTGATAAATCTTTCTCCAAACCAAGCGGAGATTACTAATGATACGATAAGTGCGAGCAGGGCACGGAATGAGATGTAACCCCACATATGAGAGCCTGAGATTCCCCATTGCTCTAAAAATCTAAAGAGATAATATAACATTTTTCTTAGTCTTGTTTAATTCCAAAAATATCTCGAAGCACTTCTTTGTCATCAAAGTGATGCTTTACGCCTTTTATTTCCTGATAGTTCTCATGTCCCTTTCCGGCAACTAAGATGACATCACCTTTCTCAGCCATCATACAGGCAGTACGAATAGCCTCTTTTCGGTCAACGATACTAACTACTTTCTTCATTTGTTGTGTGTTAAGACCTGCTAACATATCGTTGATGATGTCTTGTGGTTCCTCAAAACGAGGATTATCGCTGGTGATGATAACTTTGTCACTTTGCTTGACTGCTTCTAATGCCATCAAAGGACGTTTTCCTTTGTCACGGTTTCCACCAGCTCCACATACAGTGATGACGTGTCCCTTTCCATTTAATACTTCATGGATAGCTTTCAATACATTTTCCAAGGCATCTGGAGTATGTGCATAATCTACGATAGCAGTATATCCTTCTGGTGACTGGATAGGCTCAAGTCTGCCACTGACACTATGCAATGTGCTGAGTACGACAAGTATATCTTCTGGCTTTTTGCCAAGCATGACAGCTGTACCATATACGGCAAGTAGGTTGCTGACATTGAATTTTCCGATGAATTGTACGCCAACTTCCTTTCCATCAATGTCCAAGTACATTCCACCAAAATGGCACTCCAAGATTTTTGCCTTAAAGTCTGCCATGCTACGTGTGGAATAAGTCTTGATATTTGCTTTGGTATTTTGAACCATGACCATACCATTTTTGTCATCGGCATTGGTAATGGCAAAAGCAGTCTTTGGCAGACTGTCGAAGAAAGCTTTCTTCGCATCTCGATAGTTCTCAAATGTCTTGTGATAGTCCAAGTGGTCACGAGTAAGGTTAGTGAAGATTCCACCTGTAAAGTTTAGACCTCCTATTCGCTTCTGGGCGATGGCATGGGATGAACATTCCATAAAAGCATATTCACAGCCAGCTTTCACCATTTCTCCCAATAGGGCGTTTAGCTCAATAGGGTCGGGTGTCGTATGGTCTGCTGGGATAGCCTTGTCCTCAATGTAGTTGCATACAGTTGAGAGCAAGCCACATTTATATCCGAATTTGCGGAACATATTATATAATAAGGTAGCGATAGTGGTCTTTCCGTTAGTGCCAGTTACACCAATCAATTTCAATTTGTGAGATGGGTCGCCATAAAATAATGTCGCAACTTTTCCAACAGCTTCTTCCGTAGAGTCTACTTGGATATAAGTGACACCTTCTGCTGTTTCCTCAGGCAAGTCTTCGCATAATATAGATTTAGCTCCAAGTTCGATAGCTTTGGGAATGAACTTATGTCCGTCTACTTGCGTACCTTTCATAGCCACAAATAGATGGCCATCCTTGATTTTTCGAGAGTCAATGTTTATACCTGACACTTCAATTTCTGCATCGCCGATTATCTGAATCGGAGTGATGTTTTTGAGTAATTCTTTTAGTTTCATATTATGTTTTTATTTTATTCTGTTGTTATATACATACCTTTATATACCAGATGACGGAAGCTTATTCAAGTATGATTTTACAGGTGGACTTCTTCCTGATAGGGGTACCCGGTGACAAGCTTTGCTTGGTAACCTTACCTCTGCCATAGATGTATGTCTTGATGCCTCTGCTTTCTAGCATAAAGATGGCATCTCTGGCTCCCATGCCAATGACATTTGGTACAGTGTGCTTGCCATATACCTTTTCCTTGGTAAGTTTGATAGCCTTGTTGCCCTCTTTCTCTGCTTTTCCCCATATAGGATTTCCATTGGCATAACTCCCAGACCATGTAGGATTGGTTCTAATGCCAAGATGTGTCAGTACATAGTCGGCTGCCAAGATGTTGCCAGTCTTAACATCTGGAACGAAGACAGAGCTGGCATCCCTCGCATCTCTTACATCGAGTTTAAGACTTTGTGCCATGACACCTTCTGCAATCTCATGGAAAACTTTACCGCACATAGTACCGCCAGATGCATTTGGTCCAGGCTTTTGGATGCAGACAATGCAACTGTAACGAGGGGCATCGGCAGGAAAATAGCCTGCAAAGCTGACAAGATAATGGGTCCCTCCTGTCTTGTATCCACCTCGTCCCTTTGAAATCTGGGCTGTACCTGTCTTGCCTGCTACTTTGAAGTTATGAGAGCCTGCTTGCTTACCTAATCCAATGCTTACTACTTGCTCCAAGATATTTTGTATTTTCTTGATGTTTTCTTCCTTGGCAATGTGAGGACGCATTACTTCTGGTGGAAACTCCTTGATAATTTCTCCATTCTTCACGACTTTGGAAACAAAGCGTGGGCGCATCATTTTGCCATTATTGGCAATGGCATTATAGAATGTGAGCGTAGAGATAGGTGGCACTTGCGTCTCATAGCCGATGCTCATCCAAGGCAGAGTCGTATGGCTCCAGTTCGTATATTGCTTATGCTTGTTTTTGTGTGGCATACGAATGATGGCAGGGGTAGCACCTATGATTGTTATATCAAGGTCGTCTGCCAAGCCAAGGCGATAGATGCCTTTCACGAACTTCTCTGGATTGTTCTTGTAATGATCATCAATGATACGGCTTACACCAATGTTGGAACTAACCCAAAGAGTTTTAGAAAAACTGATTAAGCCAAATCCACCTTTTCGCCAGTTATGGTCTTTCATTTCTTTACCATACATTTTCCAAATACCGTTGCCAGTTTGGACTTTGCACGTTGTATCGACTACACCATCCTCCAAGGCAACCAATAAAGAGGCTGGTTTGAAAACAGAGCCTGGCTCCAGAAGATCGCTGACGGCATGGTTCTTTGTTTCTCGATATTTTTTGTCCTTGCCTTTCTCGAGATTGACGATAGCTTTGATGTCTCCAGTCGGTACATCCATCACGATGGCTACACCAACATCTCCATCAATATCTTTTAACTCCTTTAGGACAGAACGCTCCGCCAAATCTTGGATGTTTACATCAATGGTGGTCATAATGTCTGCACCATCAATGGCTGGTGTATCAGTGATGTCGAGGAACTTATCACGAACCTTTCTGCGATGGACGATACCATTGCTGCCACGTAAGGTTGAGTCATAAAACAACTCAAGTCCAAATCTGGCAGTGTCCTTTGCCCCATACAATGTGCCGATTGTTCTTCCTGCCAATGTTCCATATGGTCGTGTGCGAGCATTATATTCTTCCCAGTGGAAACCACTTTTGTAACTCGAGAGACGGAATATAGGCAAATTCCTAATCTCCATGAACGTGTTATAATCAATGCGCTCATCGTAGACAGCCCAGTGCCGACTATCCTTTTGGTACCCCTTGTTGAGATGTCTCTTGAACTCTGTGGCAGTGATGTCAGGAAATATTTTGTGGAGACCGAGGCATATGGAGTCTTCCTTATCTTTCCATAACGTATCATTCTTGGTCTCTTTCAATGTTACAAAATCCATGAAAACCTTGTATTCAGGCAGAGAACTTGCCATCAGTTGACCATCACAACTCAAGATGTTGCCACGGTTTGGCTTAACAGTCACAGAGTCTCTTTTCTGACGTTCTGCGACTTTCATCCAGTAATCATGTTTGGCAGTCATAATATATAGTGCTTTGCCAACAACGGTGATGGCTATTAGCGTCATGATGATGGCAATGGCACTATATCGAGGCATTACTTTCTTATGGTCAAATTTACTCATTCTTCTGGTACATTAATAATGTAAGGTGGTTGGCTTGCGATGTGCAGGATGCTGTCTTTGTTGTTGTTCAGCATATCCAATACATTGCTTTCACGGCTTTTCTCTGTTATCTGACTGCTGGTGGACAAAGCTCTGTACTTGGCATCTTGCAACTTTGTCTGTAATTGGTCTATTTCGATAAGGTCTTTTTGTATGCCATATCGATTGGAGATATAGACGATGACAAAGACAACAACGAGCATAATCAGCCATATCTGACGGCGTATGAATTGTGCTGTCAGAATGTCACCACCCAATATCTTTCTCAAGGTGAAGCTGGATGATTGGGGAGCTTCTTCCTCAATGGCAAGTTGGGCAATAGCCTCTTTCTGTGTTTCCTCAAGTGTCTTGCGTTCTTCTTCAGGGGCAACAGTTTCTTTATTGTCTATGTTATTCTCGTTCATTTCTTTTCTGCAATTCTAAGTTTTGCACTTCTGCTTCTTGGGTTTCGTTCTTGTTCTTCTTTGTCAGGAATGATAACCTTTTTATTGATGAGTTTGAAAGGTGACTCTATTCTGCCGAAGAAATCTTGTGTGATTTTTCCTTCAGGATTTCCCGATTTCATGACGTTCTTCACAATCCTGTCCTCTAACGAATGGTAAGTTATGACAGAGAGCCGTCCGCCAGGTTTCAGTAGTTCTGTTGCAGAGCTCAACATCTCCTTAAGGGCATCCATCTCGTGGTTTACCTCAATTCTTAGGGCTTGGAAGAGTTTTGCCATGTCTTTTTTCTCTCTCTCCCTCTTGAATAGAGGTTCTACGGCAGTGATGAAGTCTTGGGTAGTCTCTATTCTGTTCCCACTTCTTGCTTTTATAAGAGCAGATGCAATCTTGCGCGAGTTCTTTAATTCTCCATAAAGATAGAAGATGTTGGCAAGAGCTTCTTCTTCATAGTCGTTTACAATGTCAGCAGCGGTTTTCCCGGCTCTTTTGTTCATCCTCATGTCCAGAGGTGCATTAAATCTGAAAGAAAAGCCTCTGCTTTCATCATCGAAATGATGGCTGGATACGCCAAGGTCAGCGAGCAAACCGTCTATGCCGTCAACATCATAATAACGCATCCAGTTCTTGAGATACCTAAAGTTGGAGCATACGAATGTAAAGTTAGGGTTGGTAATGATATTCTTCTCTGCGTCAGCATCTTGATCGAAGCTGTAGAGGTGCCCTCCTGCCGTTATCCGAGAAAGGATTTCCTTGGAATGCCCACCTCCACCAAAGGTGACATCCACATAGATGCCTCCTGGCTTGATGCTCATTCCGTCGATGCTCTCCTTGAGGAGAACTGGTACGTGATATGTTTCTGCTGTCTTAATCATTTTGCAATAAAAACGCGTATGTACATCTTATATAAAAGAAATTCGGGTTCAAAGGTACACAAAATTCTTCACATCGCATTACTTTTGTCGGCAATTTTTAAAAAACTTAATAAAAAACTTATATTCTCGTATTTTTTACACCTGCACGAAGCTGAGGTAAGTATTATATTTAGGCTCCCTAAGTAAGTTACTTAGCCCTCGTAAGTATAATACTTTGCGACCGTAACTATGGCACTTTTTTGTATCGTTATCATAAAAGTAGTGATGATGGTAATAAAATATTTATAAAAACTTCAGTATTAACTTCGGGAACTTAAGTATGATATTTATGAAAACAAAATGATGTTCCAAAAAATATACAGCAGATGAACCCTTGGTGAAAAAAGCTGAACCCTGACCCCATTTGCAAACTTTTTATTGTAATACTATGTGTTAAAAGTACTATGTAATTATCTGATATTCTTTTCTTTATATTCTTTTACGCACGCGCTGCATATAAGTTTCTACCCCAAGGGTTCATTTCAGTGTTAAAAGTGTGAACCCTTAAAACCAAGGGTTCATAGTGTTTTGCAGGGGTTCACACCTATTTTCGCTGATAAAAAATATTTATATTCTATTCGCTAAGTTCATTCCGCCAACAGTAAGGCTACATTCTTTTTGATGATCTTATCATAAGTTATATGGCTATTTTATCGTATGGTCGTTGTTTTGTGTGAAAATAGATAGACTGTCTTCCAAAACTGATGGAAAACCTTTAAAAAACCTCAAAAAAAACATCAAATTATAGCTCTTTTGTATTTTTTTTAATAAAAACGGCACGTATTTGGAAAAGTTGAGTTATTTTTGCAGTTAACTTAAGTTTTGAAAGATTAAATGGGAGAAACGATAAAGAAAACAATAGACATAGACAAGATATTGAAAAGTAAGATGGGGAACAAGGCAAAGTTTGTCCCCTCGTTTGCTATTTCTTGGCTGAAACGTATTGTTCATGAGGATGAAGTCAATAAGTTCTTATGGGAAAGTCGTAACCTTTCTGGAACAGAATGGCTGACAGAGTGCGTTCGTTATCTTCAGATGACGATAGAGCTTGTTGGCGAGGAAAATTTGCCAGACAAAAATGATGGCAAGCTCTATACGTTTGTTTCCAATCATCCATTGGGTGGACAAGATGGTGTGGCACTGGGTTCTATTATCGGTCAACATTATGATGGAAAATTCCGTTACTTAGTTAACGACCTTTTGCTCAATTTGCCAGGCTTGAAGCCGGTAAGCATTGGTATCAACAAGACTGGGCGACAAAGTCGTGATTTCCCACGTATGGTTGAGGCTGGGTTTAGGAGTGACAATCATATGCTGATGTTCCCTGCGGGACTTAACAGTCGTAAACGTAAGGATGGAAGCATTCACGACTTGCCTTGGAAGAAGACCTTTGTCTCAAAGAGCGTAGAGTATCATCGTGATGTCGTTCCCATTCATTTCGGAGGGCAAAATTCTGAACGCTTCTATCGCATTGCAAAGTTCAGTGATAAGTATTTGCCGTTTAATCTTGCTATGCTTTTTCTTGTTGACGAGATGTATAAGAATGTTGGCAAGACTTTTCGTATAGCAATAGGAAAGCCAATTCCTTGGCAAACTTTTGATAAAAGTAAGACACCTGCGGAATGGGCACAGTATGTAGAGGAAATGATTTATGAACTATAAAGCAGTATATTAGACAATTATGGAAGAAGAGATCATCCAACCAGTCGATAAGGCTTTGCTAAAAAGCGAGTTAACACCTGATAAACAACTTCGTATGACTAATAAGAGTCATAATGAGATTTACATTATTACGGCTAACGATTCTCCTAATGTGTTGAAAGAAATCGGACGTCTTCGTGAGATTGCTTTCCGTACGGCAGGTGGAGGCTCTGGCAAGTCGATGGACTTGGACGAGTTTGATTATGGCGAGAATTGCTATAAACAGCTAATCGTATGGAATCCTGAAGCTGATGAGATCATAGGTGGTTATCGCTATCTTCTTGGCAAGGACTGGAAACTTGATGAAAAAGGACAGCCTATATTAGCAACGAGCCATATGTTTCATTTTTCGGAGAAGTTCTTGGAAGATTATATGCCTTATACCGTGGAGCTGGGGCGTTCTTTTGTGTCACTTGAATATCAGAATGTACGAGTGAACACCAAAAGCATCTTTGCATTGGACAACCTTTGGGATGGTCTTGGTGCCTTGACTGTGCTTTATCCAGAGTTGAAATATTTCTTTGGAAAGATGACCATGTATCCTTCTTATATTCGTCGTGGTCGTGATATGATCCTTTACTTCCTTAAGAAGCATTTCGATGATAAAGAAAATCTTGTTATCCCGATGAAGCCTTTGAAAATCGAGACTCCAGAATCTGAATTGAAAGCTATCTTCACGGAAGATGATTTCCGTGCCGATTATCGTATCCTCAATCATGAGATTCGTAAGTTAGGCTATAACATTCCTCCTTTGGTAAATGCTTATATGAACCTTAGTCCAACAATGAAACTTTTCGGTACTGCCATCAATTATGGTTTCGGAGATGTGGAGGAAACAGGTATATTGATTGCTGTCGATGAGATATTGGAGGACAAACGTGTACGCCATATCAACAGTTTCATTGCCGAACATCCTGAGGCTTTGAAGATTACAAGTGGTGCCAATAAAATCATTTATAAAGAGAAGTAGACATTATACGATAGGAAGGCTGATTCCATTTATCTTCTGGTAGATGTTAAGTGCATAGACATCTGTCATGCCACTTATGTAATCGATGACAGCCATGATACGCTTTTCTAAGTTGCTGTTGTTGATGTCATATTGGCTACTGACACGTCGGATGAGCTGTTGTGAATAGAAACGAGTAGGATTGATGGCTGCGTCTATAAAAACTTCCATGAGCGTGGCCATAATCTTATAACCAGAAAGTTCAATGTCAAGTACGGGCTTGCTGTGATAAATCTTTGCATAAGAAGTCTTTTCACATTCCTTGTAAGCCTTACGTTGGCACTCATTGATATGGTCGATGAGACTGCCTTTGAAAGTGCCATTTAGAATATCATCTTCATGTTCGATGAATGCTGCTACACATTCATTCTCTAACTTGCCGATGACACAGGCCCTCATGTATACGACTTTCTCGTTTTCATCAGTTAGGTTCTCCTCCTTGATGCGATGACGTATTCTTGTTTGTGTGTCTTTGTCAAAGAAGCTAAGCAAAAGTTGCTCTGTTTCCTCGTAAGTGAGGATTTTCAACTTGTGTGAGTCCTCTATGTCCATGATCTCATAACAGATGTCATCGGCAGCTTCTACCATATATACCAAGGGGTGACGTGCATAACAAAGTGGCTCATTGGGCTTTGACTTGCAAGTGATGCCTAATTCGGTAGCGATTTTCTGATAAGAAATAGCCTCGGAATTAAAGAAGCCAAACTTACCATGCTCTCCTGCCAAACTGCTGGCAAAGGGATATTTCACGATGGAAGCAAGCATCGAATAAGTCATGACAAAACCGCCAGTTCTTCGTCCTTTGAAGCGATGGGTAAGGATGCGAAAGGCATTCGCATTTCCCTCGAAATGGGTGATGTCCTCCCAAAAAGTAGGTGACACTTGGTCTTTGACTATTTGTCCAGCACCTTCACTGAAGAAAGTCTGAATGGCTTTCTCACCAGAGTGCCCAAATGGAGGATTGCCTAAGTCGTGTGCCAAGCAAGCAGCACTCACGATAGTGCCAATCTCCTCGAAAAGTGTATCCTTAAGTTCGGGATGCTTTGCGATGAGTCGCTTGGAAATATCATTCCCAAGTGACATTCCTACACTGGCTACTTCCAAGCTATGAGTCAGACGGTTATGTACAAATACAGAACCTGGCAAAGGAAATACTTGTGTCTTGTTTTGAAGTCTCCTAAAGGCAGAGGAGAAGATTAAGCGGTCGTAATCGCGCTTAAATTCAGAGCGATCATCATGACGCTCGGCATGTTTGTGCTCTTGTCCGAAACGCTTGTTTGATATGAGTTTTATCCATTCCATACAGCAAAAGTACTGTAAACTAAGAAAAAAACAAAATAAAATTCAATAAATTCTATCATTTTCCTTTAAAAAATGCCTTTATGTGCATAAAAAACATTATTTTTGCACCTTAAATATAAGAGATATGATGAAAATACAAGTTATCAACAAAGGGCATCAGCCTTTGCCTACATACGCCACTTCCCAGAGCGCAGGCATGGATTTGCGTGCCAATATAGACGAGGCTATTGTGCTCCATCCGATGGAACGACGTTTAATTCCTACAGGGTTGCATATTGCACTCCCCATTGGGTTCGAGGCACAGATACGCCCTCGCAGTGGATTGGCTTTGAAGCATGGTATTACAGTGTTGAATACCCCGGGAACCATTGATGCTGATTACCGTGGGGAGATTATGGTGCTACTCATTAATTTCTCCCAAGAAGACTTTCTTGTCAATGATGGAGAACGTATTGCCCAGATGGTGATAGCACGCCATGAGCAAGGCGAGTTCGTAGAGGTGGACAGTTTGGATGAGACAGAACGTGGTACTGGCGGCTATGGTCATACTGGCGTTAAGTAAACAAGATAGAGATTGGAAATTACGGAATAGAAAATAGTAGTGGAAATGAATATGAGGCATATAGCTTTGGGCTTGATGTTATTGGTAGTTGGTGCTGCTGTTGTGCCATCGTTTGCAGATGACAAGAAGTATGATTATTTCTTCATGGAAGCTGCTCGCCAACAGGCTGCTGGCAAATATTCTGAGGCATTTTCACTGTTGGACCATGCCAGAAAGATAAATCCCAATGCTGCCGAGGTGTATTATTACATGGCATTGTATTATTCCCAGATGAAAAAAGACTCATTGGCTTTGGAGTATTTGCAGAAAGCAGTGTCATTGAATCCAGATAACCAAACTTATCCTGAACGTATCGCCCAATATTATATAGGTAACCAGCAATATGACAAGGCGATAGACGCATACGAGTCTATCTACTCTCATAATCATGATAATACGGATGCCTTGCGTATATTGTTACAGCTTTATCAACAGCAGAAAAATTATCCAATGATGCTCAAGACACTCAGTCGCTTAGAGGTAGAGGAAGGTGAAAATGAGCAATTTGCATTGTCGAAAATGCGTATCTATGAAATGATGGATGACAAGAAAGCGGCTTATCAAGAATTGAAGTCTTTGGTGGAGGCACATCCATTGGATATGGTTTATAGGATTATGTTGGGGAATTGGCTCATGCAACATGAACGCCAAAAAGAAGCTTATAAGTTGTTTGTGGATGTATTAAAGGAGGAGCCAGAAAATGCTTATGCCCAGTCCTCTCTTTATGATTATTATAATGCAGTGGGACAGACAGCCGAGGCTCAACAGATGCTTCATAAGATACTTTTGAGCAAGAAAACCGATAATGATACTAAAGTTCTGATGATACGCTCTTTCATACAGGATAATGAAAGTCGGGGAGGTGATTCTACCGAGGTCCTTTCCTTGTTTGATAAGATGCTTGCCATACCACAGTCCTCATCAGACATAGCGGAGCTTCGTGCTGCATATATGAGCTTAAAGAAAATGCCAGTGGACAGTGTGAACAATGCTTTCCAAAAGGTGCTTGACATTGCTCCCGATAATGCGAATGCCCGATTGCAGTTGGTACAGAACTTATGGAATAAGAAAGATTATGATGCTGTCATAGCTATGACCCAAGCTGCCCATGCTTATAATCCCGAGGATATGGTATTCTATTATTTTGGTGGAATGGCATATTATCAGAAAAATCAAGATGATGCCACATTGGATGAGTTCAAGAGAGGCGTGGCGCAAGTTAACTCCCAATCATCCCCAGAGTTGGTCTCAGACTTGTATATGATAATGGGCGACATACTCTATAAGAAACATAGACCCGAAGAAGCTTTTGCAGCATACGATTCTTGCTTGCAATGGAAAGCTGACAATTATGCTGGGTTGAATAATTATGCCTATTATCTGAGTGTGGTTGGCAAGAACTTGCATAAGGCGGAATTGATGAGCTACAAGGCTATCAAGGCAGAACCGAAGAATGGCACTTATCTTGATACTTATGCTTGGATATTATTTATGGAAGAACGCTATGCAGAAGCAAAGGTTTACATTGACCAAGCCATCAATAATCTTGATTCTTTAGAAAGCAACCTTGCCATCTATGAACATGCGGGTGATGTTTATGCTATGAATGGATTGACCGATAAGGCTTTGCAATTCTGGAAAAAAGCATACGATGGCGGACAAAAGAATGAAGTGCTGGCATGGAAAATGGAAAATAAGCGATATATTACCGAGGAGGAATTGAAGAAGAACTTTAAAAAACAAAAGAATCGAAGAAAATGAGAAAAAATAGAATTATAAAGTTGGCGGCATTGTGCTTGCCTCTTTTCTTGGCTTCTTGTGGTACCAAGCAAGCTGCAATGAATGCTGCCAATGCTCAGCATCCTATGGCTGTCTCCAAAAACACTGGTCATACGGGACGTAACATTCAGGATGACGCCATCCAAAAGCTAACTTTCATTCAGAAAGTTTCAGATAATCAAGTGTATAATAAGAACATCACGGGCAATATGTCTTTTGGTATACAGACCGAAGGTAAGAGCATTTCCGTCCCGGGTTCTTTGCACATGAGAAAAGATGAGGTAATTCGTATCCAACTGTTTATTCCCCTTTTGGGAACAGAAATCGGACGATTGGAGTTTACTCCTACCTATGTGCTGATTGTTGACCGTTTGCATAAGGAGTAT
Source organism: uncultured Prevotella sp. (assembly GCA_934281565.1). Lineage (GTDB taxonomy): Bacteria > Bacteroidota > Bacteroidia > Bacteroidales > Bacteroidaceae > Prevotella. The sequence continues at coordinate 47,116 of CAKQXI010000001.1, read as the reverse complement.
ATCAAGGCTGATTATACCCACGTAGACTTTCTAAAAAAGCAAGGAATTACTTTCTATTCTTTGCAGGCTTTGTTCTGGAACCAATTACTGTTGCCTGGCGTTCAGAAAGTAACAGAGTCTGATTTGAAAAAGTTTGATGCCAATCTGGATGTGGAAGGTGAACAAGTACCGGTATCTTTCAGAAATGGAGATATGAATTATATCTGGACTGCAGAGCGTGCAACAGGACGTATTAACCAGGCAGATGTTATTTATCAGAGCTCACATGAGGGAACATCTTCACTGAATGTTAAATACAGTGACTTTCGTAGTGTGGGTGTAAAAATGTTCCCTGCTACTCAGATACTTACTTTTACAACTGATGCACTTCAAAAAAAGCGTGAGGTAGTATTGAACATTGAGATGAATGATGTCAAGACTGACGGAAACTGGGATGTTCAGACAGAAGTATCAAGTAAATACAAACAAGTATCTCCTGAGGATGTACTTGGAAAAATCATGAATTTCTAACGAAATGAAAAGAATACTCTTATTCATATTGGCAATATCGTTCTCGCTATCTCCTTTCGCCCAGAAAAAGACGAACCAGAAGAATGCGAAAACAACAGTTGCAACTTCTCGCTCAAAGAAGAACACTGTACAACAGCAAAAGAAAACAACCAAAAAGACAAGTAAGGCTAATGCAGCCCCGACTAAGGCGGAACGTCGTGCTGCAACGAATAGCAATCCCTCTATTAGAGGTTTGCAGGGACAACGTGCTTCCATTCAAAAGAAAATCAAGGAACAAGAAAATGCCCTGCGAGCTAATCAAGAGGATGTGAAGAAACGCCTCCAGGACTTGATGATTCTCAATGGTGAGATAGGCCAACGTCAGAAAAACATTGAAGGTATTCAAAAAGACATAAATTATATTGACGGGAATATAGGTATCTTGCAGGCACAGTTGAAAACCTTGGAACAACAGTTGCAAGACCGTAAGAACAAGTATATTCGCTCAATGAGATACATGACTCGTCATCATTCTGTGCAGGAGAAGTTGATGTTTGTCTTTAGTGCCAAGAGCTTGTCGCAAATGTATCGCCGTTTGTCTTTCATTCGCCAATACTCTGCTTATCAAAAGGCGCAGGGTGAGGCAGTCAAGGCAAAGCAAATCCAAGTAAATGACAAACATGAGCAGTTGCAAAATATAAAAGGACATAAAAACACCTTGTTATATAAAGGTCAACAAGAGAAAAACGTATTAGAAAGCAAGCAGAACGAACAGCAACAGATGGTTCAAGGATTGCAGAAACAACAGAAGACAATTCAGGCTGTCATTGCTGACCAACGTAAGAAAGATGCTGCCATCAATGCTCAAATAGATCATTTGATAGCCCAAGAAGTAGCAAAAGCTCGAGCTCGTGCTGCTGCCGAAGCCCAACGTAAAGCTGCGGCTGCAGCAGCTGCAGCCAAGAAGAAAGCTGAAGAATTGGCAAGGAAGAAAGCCGCAGCAGAAGCTGCTGCTCGTGAGAATGCTCGTCGTATTGCTGAGGCAAAACGTAGAGAAGCAGAGGCTGAGGCTGCCAGAAAGAAAGCTGCCGAAGAAGCTCGTTTAGCTCAAGAGGCAGCTCGCAAGGCACAGGAAGAAGCACAAGCCCAAGCAGAAGCCAAGGCAAAGGAAAAAGCACAGGCACAAGCTCGAGCAAAGGCTGAGGCTGCTGCAGAACAGGCTGCAAGACAAGCTGCTGCGGAACAAGCTGCTCGCAAGGCTGAAGCAGAACGACAGGCTGCTGAATTGAAAGCTAAAGCCGACGAGGTCAGAAATAAAAAGGAAATAGCTGAGGCTAAGCAAGAGGCTCAAGAAACTACAAGCCTAAGCTCGGTAGATAGAATGTTGAGTGGTGGTTTCGAGGCTAACCGTGGTCGCTTGCCAATGCCTATCACAGGCTCTTATCGTGTAATAAGCCATTTTGGACAATATAATGTACAAGGCTTGTCTGGTGTCACACTCGACAATAAAGGTATTAATATCCAAGGTAAGGCAGGATGCATGGCTCGAAGCATTTATGATGGTGAGGTAAGTGCAGTGTTCGGCTATGGAGGTATGTGGAATGTCTTGGTTCGCCATGGCGCTTATATCTCGGTTTATTGTAATCTGAAGTCTGTCAGTGTCCATAAGGGACAGAAAATAAGTGCTCGCCAGACATTGGGAGCTGTGGGTACAGACAATATTCTTCAGTTCCAGTTACGTAAAGAAACTGCCAAGCTGAATCCTGAGGCTTGGCTTGGCAGTTAGGATGTGAAATTATAAGACCGTGCCATCCAAAAGTTCTTTATATTTTGTGATGGCATCGGTTATTTCGCTGACTTTAATAAACTCATCTGCAGAATGAGAACGGGAAGACTCTCCGGGACCGAGCTTGAATGAAGGAAATGGCATGAGAGCTTGGTCGCTGAGAGTAGGACTTCCAAATGGTTTCATTCCCATAGCAACACATTTTTTTATCAAAGGATGGTTTGGGTCGATATGGGAAGATTTCAATCGGAAAGAATGTGCTTTGCACTCACTCTTTAGGTGTTTGCAAATAAAGTGGTATATTTCTTCGTTATCGTAAAACTCATTGGTTCGAATGTCTACAAGCATGGTGCAGGTGTCTGGAATAACATTATGTTGGGAGCCTGCATTTACAACAGTAAGTGTCATTTTCGTAGGACCAAGAAAATCACTTACTTTCTCAAACTTATAATCTCTTATCCAACGCATATCGTCAAGAGCCTCGTATATAGCGTTTACTCCCTCGTTACGGGCTGCGTGTCCACTTTTTCCATGAGCAATCACATCAAGTACCATCAAACCTTTTTCTGCGACGGCAGGTTGCATACCTGTTGGCTCACCTACGATTGCTAAATCGATATGTGGTAAAAGCGGCAATGCTCTACTGATGCCATCTTTGCCTGATATTTCCTCTTCTGCTGAGGCTAAATAAATAAGGTTGTATGGTTGTGGCTTCGAGGTGAGTATACGGTACATCTGGAGAAGGGAACACAGACCGCCACCACAATCGTTGCTGCCTAAACCGTAAAGCGTTTCATTTTCCATGTTGGGAGTGAAAGGATTACGTTGCCAAGAATCAACTGGTTTGACGGTATCAATGTGGGCATTAAGAAGAAGTGTTGGCTTATTTGCATCGTAATGTGGGTCGATGCTCCATACATTGTTAACTTCCCGATATGTCTTAAAACCATAGTTGTGGATAGTTTGTTCCATGATGTCGGCAGCATTCTTCTCATTTCTGCTTACCGAAGGAGTTGCTATGAGCTGTTTTAATAATTCTACAGCATCGTTTATATAGTTTTCTTGTGTCATAAGGGTCTTTCTTTTATTTTAAATCTCCTGCAAAGTTAAAGTAAATCGGCAGAAGAACAAAATTAAATTGGAATTTATTTTGTTTTCTTAATGATTTCTATTATCTTTGCACCAATATAACTTATAATGCTTATGCAAATCAATAGTCATCTTTCGGTGCTGATTCACGACCTCGCAAAGAAATATAAGGATAAGCCTGCGCTTACCTTTAAGCATTTCGGAAGCGACCAGTGGAAGACCGTTTCATGGAATCAGTTTTCGCTGAGAGTGAAACAAGTTAGTAATGCCTTGCTCAATTTAGGCATTAAACCACAAGACAAGATTGCTGTATTCTCTCAAAATTGCGTACACTATTTGTATACTGACTTTGGAGCGTATGGTGTGCGAGTTTGTTCGATACCATTCTATGCTACTACCAGTGAGCAACAAATACAATATATGATCAATGATGGTCAAGTGCGCTTCCTTTTTGTGGGTGAGCAAGAGCAATATGATAAGGCTCATCGTGTCTTTGCCCTCTGTCCATCCTTGGAACGCATCATCATTTTCGACTCAAGTGTACGTATCAGCACGCATGATCCTGCAGCCCTTTATTTCAAAGATTTCATCAAGTTGGGTGAAAATCTTCCTCGCCAGACAGAAGTGGAGGAATTATGGAAGCAGGCTAATGATGATGACTTGTGTAATATTCTCTATACGAGTGGTACGACGGGTGACAGTAAGGGTGTTATGCTGACATACGGTCAATATCATGCCGCTCTTGAGGCTAATGATGAGTGTGTGCCTGTTACAGAGAAAGATCGTGTTATAGACTTCTTGCCTTTTACTCATATTTTTGAGCGTGGATGGGCTTACCTCTGTTTGAGCGAGGGAGCACAGTTGTTTATCAATACTTATCCTCATGAGATACAAGAGAGTATGCGTCAGGTACATCCTACTTGTATGAGCAGTGTCCCTCGTTTTTGGGAGAAAGTGTATATTGCCGTGAAAGCAAAGATGGATGATGCTGGTCCTTTACAGAAGAAACTGTTCCGTCATGCTTTGGCAGTGGGGCGTAAGCGCAATATTGAGTATGTAAGTCGTGGAAAACGTCCTCCTTTGACTTTGGAATTGGAATATAAGGTTATTAATAAAACTATATTGAGCATTGTCCGTAAACAGATTGGCTTGGAAAATCCGAATATCTTCCCGACGGCAGGTGCGTATGTAAGTCCTGAGGTGGAGGAATTTGTACATTCCGTTGGCATCAATATGGTTGTAGGGTATGGCTTGACAGAGAGTTTGGCTACTGTTTCTTGTGACCACATGGACAAGGCTTATACGATAGGCTCTGTGGGACGTCCAATTTCCAGTATCCAGATAAAGATAGGTGAGAATTCAGAAGTTCTGTTGAAAGGCCCTACCATTACCAAGGGATATTATCACCGTGATACAACCAATGCACAGGTATTTGACAAAGATGGTTTCTTCCATACGGGAGATGCAGGTTATCTGAAAGATGGCGAGCTATATCTTACGGAACGTATCAAGGATTTGTTTAAGACATCCAATGGTAAGTATATCGCTCCCCAACAAGTGGAATCATTATTGTTGGTGGATAAGTATATTGATCAAGTGGCAGTTATTGCTGACCAGCGAAAGTTTGTATCAGCATTGATTGTGCCAGAGTTCAGGTTGATAGAGGATTGGGCACGTGAGCATCATATTACTTTTGAAAGTCGTGAGGACTTATGTGCCAATGAGAAGATTAGGAAGATGTTGCAGGATCGTATAGACACTTTGCAACAACAGTTGACTTATTATGAGCAAATCAAGCGTATCACGCTTTTGCCTCATCACTTTTCTATGGAGTCGGGTGAACTGACCAATACTTTGAAGATACGTCGACCTATCATTAATAAGAACTATAAGGCAGAAATCGAGGCGATGTACCAAGAATAATGTTAAATGTTGAGTGTTGAAATTTAAAATAAACGATGATAACAGCTGACCAGTTGAAGGATGTGGTGGAACGTGCTGATGCCTTGCATCATTATCTAAATATAGACCAGAAAAAAGTTGAATTTGAAGAAGAACAATTAAGAACCCAAGCCCCGGACTTTTGGGAGGATCCCAAGTATGCTCAAGAACAAATGAAAAAAGTGAAAGGCATACAGAAGTGGCTTGATGGTTATAAGACTGTACGCCAATATGCTGACGAGTTGCAATTGGCATTCGACTTCTATAAGGATGAGATGGTTACTGAGGAAGAAGTGGATGCTGATTATGCCAAGGCGATAAAGGCTATCGAGGATTTGGAACTGAAGAATATGCTTCGTCAGAAAGAGGATCCTATGGATTGTGTACTGAAAATCAACTCTGGTGCTGGTGGCACGGAGAGCCAAGATTGGGCTTCGATGCTGATGCGAATGTATATGCGTTGGGCTGAGGCTCATGGATATAAGTGTACGATTACTGACATCCAAGATGGTGATGAGGCTGGTATCAAGAGTGTTACCATGACTATTGAGGGTGGTGAATACGCTTATGGCTACCTAAAGAGTGAGAATGGAGTACATCGTTTGGTACGTGTATCACCATTCAATGCACAAGGTAAACGAATGACCAGTTTTGCAAGTGTGTTTGTTACCCCGTTGGTGGATGATACCATTGAGGTTTATGTAGACCCAGCTCGTTTGTCATGGGACACATTCCGTTCAAGTGGTGCTGGTGGTCAGAATGTAAACAAGGTGGAATCGGGTGTGCGCCTTCGTTATTGGTATCAAGATCCTGATACAGGTGAAGAAGAAGAAATCTTGATTGAGAATACCGAGACTCGTGATCAGCCAAAGAATCGTGCCAAGGCTTTGTTGCTCTTGAAAAGTCAACTCTATGATCGTGCTATGAAGAAGCGCCTGGAAGCTAAGGCTAAGATAGAGGCTGGTAAGAAGAAGATAGAGTGGGGAAGCCAGATACGAAGCTATGTGTTTGACGATCGCCGTGTAAAAGACCATCGAACCAACTATCAAACTTCAGATGTTGATGGTGTGATGGATGGTAAAATCGATGAGTTTATCAAGGCATATCTGATGGAATTCCCTACGACAGATGAAGAACAATCATAATTATAAATAATAACCTAAAAATATACGACTATGAGTAGTAATAAAGACTTAAGAAAAGCAAAGCATATTGCTTATGAAAAGAAACAGGCAGAAAAGGGCGAGAAAGTTATTAAGTGGATATTTGGTATATTGATAGCATTGGCTGTCGTCTTCGCCATCTATGCTGCTTCTATTGCATAAATAGAATATTTAGGGAGCTTAACTGTTGTCTTAACTTCTTAACTCCCTTAACTCCTTAACTACAAGAAAACAATGAGCGGATTAGAAATAGAAAGGAAATTTCTTGTGAAGAAGGGCGACGCATATAAAAGCGCCGCCTTTTCTCGTAGTCATATCCAACAGGGATATATTCCTGCCGAGGGTGCCACGGTGCGAGTTCGTACTCGAGACGAAAAAGCTTATCTTACGATTAAGGGAAAATCGATTAATGGCGGAATGACACGTTATGAGTTTGAGAAAGAGATTACAATGGATGAGGCTCAGCATTTATTGCAATTATGTCAAGGTGGTATCATTGATAAGTGTCGTTATTTAGTAAAGAGTGGTCATCACATTTTTGAGGTGGATGAGTTTTATGGTGATAATGACGGTTTAGTGATGGCGGAGGTAGAATTGGCTAATGAGACGGAAGATTATGAGAAACCGAATTTTATAGGGATGGAAGTGACAGGTGACAAACGTTTTTATAATTCTCATCTCTTGAACTATCCATTTTCTAAATGGCGTGATACACTTCCTCAAGAATATCAATAAAAAGGAAAAGATTAATATTTTTCGCATTTTTACTTTCAATTTATACGATTAAGTGCAAAATATTTTATAATTTTGCAGCCGAATAAAAAGAAAGTATAAAAAATGGCAGAATTAGATAGAGGAAGTTTTGGCAGCAAGATAGGTTTAATTCTTGCTACTGCGGGTGGTGCCGTAGGTTTGGGCAATGTGTGGCGCTTTCCTTATATGGCTGGTCAGAATGGTGGCGCAGCCTTTATTTTAGTCTATATCGGATGTGTCCTATTGTTGGGTATACCTTGTATGATCTCTGAGTTTATCATCGGTCGGCATGGAGCTTCCAATACGGCTCGTGCTTATACAAAGTTATCCAATGGTAAGCCTTGGAAATGGGTAGGTTATTTGGAAGTGCTCACAGGCTTCTTGATTACAGGCTATTATGCAGTAGTCTCAGGATGGTGCTTGCAATATGTCTATGCTTCCATCATGGGAGAGTTGCATGGTGATCCTACTTTCGTAACTAACTATTTCAAGACATTTTCTACCGATCCTGTTCGTCCAGTCATGTGGACGATTGCGATTTTCTTGATTTGCCATTTTGTAATCATTCATGGTGTAAGGGGCGGTATCGAAAAAGCTTCTAAGATCATGATGCCAACATTGTTTATCTTGCTCCTTGTCATTGTTGTTGCTTCTTGTTTGTTGCCAGATGCTGGCAAGGGCATAGAGTTTTTGTTAAAGCCAGATTTTGGTAAGTTTGATAGAGGTGTATTCTTGGGTGCACTGGGGCAGTCGTTTTATTCTTTGAGTATAGGAATGGGCTGCATTTGTACGTATGCATCATATTTCAGTCGCCAGACTAATCTTTTCAAGTCTGCGTTGCAGATTTCAGTCATTGATTCGTTGGTGGCAGTCTTGGCTGGTTTGATGATATTCCCTGCTGCGTTCTCAGTAGGTGTGTCACCAGATAGTGGTCCATCTTTGATTTTTATCACTCTCCCCAATGTATTTAATGAAGCCTTTTCTTCACTTCCTGTATTGGGATGGGTTATCTCATTGTTGTTTTATGTGTTGCTCTCTTTGGCGGCACTTACTTCTTTAATGTCCCTTCATGAGGTAAACACATCGTTCTTCTATGAAGAATTAAAGATAAATCGCAAGAAAGGAGCTGGTATCGTTACGGTTTCTTGTGCGATTATCGGTGCTTTTTGTTCACTGTCATTGGGGGCAACCGATGCGTTGACTTTCTGTGGTAAGAGTTTGTTCGACTGGTTTGACTTTATTACAGGTCAGATATTCTTGCCTATCGCAGGTTTCTTGACTTGTTTGTTCATAGGTTGGTATATACCAAAGAAATTAGTACGTGATGAGTTTACTAACTGGGGAACTCTACGAGGTAGTCTTTTTGGTACATATCTCTTTTTGGTTCGTTTTGTATGTCCTATATTGATCTTGTTAGTTTTCTTGAATCAGTTGGGTTTGTTGGATGGTATAATATAAAAGAAACATGGAAAATAGAGGAAACTTTGGAAGTAAGCTCGGTGTCATCTTAGCAACTGCTGGTTCAGCGGTAGGGTTGGGCAATATTTGGCGTTTCCCTTATATGGCAGGTCAGAATGGAGGAGCAGCTTTCATTCTTATATACTTGGTTTGTATCGTTTTGTTGGGCATTCCGGGTATGATGGGTGAGTTTATCATTGGTCGTCATTCGGCAGCTAATGCCGCTCGTTCTTATACCAATCTTTCCAATGGTAAGCCTTGGGGATTTATAGGATATATGGGTGTCTTCACTTCCATGATAATCTTGGGCTTCTATGCAGTGGTCGCAGGTTGGTGCTTGCAATATCTCTTTGCAAGCATTGCCGGTCAGATAAACGGTAATCCAAGTTTCGTGAAAGAATATTTCCAGACATTCTCCTCGGATGCTATAAAGCCAACTTTGTGGACAGTAGCTTTCATCTTGATAACCCACATGGTTGTCGTCAGGGGAGTTCGCAATGGTATCGAGAAAGCTTCCAAGGTGTTAATGCCATTGCTTTTCGTATTGTTGGTTGTGATAGTGATTGCGGCTTGCTCTTTGCCTAATGCGATTAAGGGAGTGGAGTTCTTGCTAAAGCCTGATTTCACAAAGGTGAATGAGAATGTTATGTTGGAAGCCTTGGGGCAAGCATTTTTCTCTCTCAGCCTTGGCACGGCATGTCTTTGTACGTATGCCTCTTATTTTAGTAGGCAGACTAATCTTTTGAAGTCTTCGGTTCAAATCGTTGTTATTGATACCGTGATAGCGGTTTTGGCAGGCTTGATGATATTCCCTGCGGCATTTTCTGTAGGGGTTAATCCAGACAGTGGTCCCTCATTGATATTTATCACTTTGCCAAATGTTTTTAACGAAGCGTTTACCAGTATACCAGCAGTGGGCTATGTCATATCTGTCTTGTTTTATGCTCTTTTGGTGTTGGCGGCATTGACTTCTACCATATCCATGCACGAGATTGGTACTGCATTCTTCTATGAGGAAATGAAGATAAGTCGTAAGAAAGGTGCTTGGATTGAGACGATAGCTTGTTGTGTGATTGGCATATTCTGTGCCCTTTCATGTGGTGCAGTTCCGCAGTTGATATTCTTTGATATGTCGTTTTTGGATTGTTGCAATTACCTGACATCACAATTCTTGATGCCGTTGGGTTCATTCCTCACCTGTATTTTCTTGGGATGGTATGTACCTAAGAAAATAGTGAAAGATGAGTTTACCAATTGGGGGACATTGAAAGGAAGACTGTTTGGAGTTTTCTTGTTCATGATACGTTTCGTCTGTCCGTTGTGTATCTTCGCAATCTTCTTGCACCAGTTTGGCATTTTGTAAACTATAAATAACGATTGTAGGCTGCAATCTTACTTAGAAACTAATGTAAGGTTGCAGTCTTTCTATTTCTGCAGGAGGGAAGTCTTTCAATAATTTTAATTCCTGTAAACTTTTGAGAGGTCCTCTAAGCCTGCGATAATCACAGATAGCTTTTGCTTGATAGAAGTTGATGTAAGGATGGTGACGGAGCTGGTTAAGGGAAAGATGGTTGATGTCCATCTTCTTAATGACGTTTGCATCAACAGTGATAAATTGCAGGGCACTTTCTGGTATGCCCTCTATCTCCAGTAGTTGTTGCGCAGATGCGAAGCCACCTAATTCCTCTCGGTATCGAGTAATAGCTTTGGCGTAACTTTTGCCAATTCCGGGTATCCGTTGTAGTTCAGTAGTGTCGGCAGAATTGATAGCGATATGTTGTCCAAGTTTCAGCTTGTGGGGATAGTTGTATACTGGTTTCTCTTGTTCCGTCTCTTTTTGGGCGTATTCAGAATGTTTTTCTTGGTGATATTCATTGCCGTAGAAATCAGAGGCAGGCTTATAGTCGTCTGAGATTTGTATATAGGGTTCCAAGGTCTCAAATTGTTTCTTAGTTAATCCAAAGAGGCGAGCAAAATCTTTGGGATTACGATAGATACCTCCTTTTGCTCGATAATGATAAATGTTTCTTACTTGCCATGGACTTAACCCTAACTTTAGAAGTTGGGTACTATCTGCAGTGTTGGGATCGAAAGGAAACAGCTCATGGATGGTTTCGTCCACCTTATAATATATAGGGCGTTCTTTTGTTCCTCTTTTTCTAACATGGGTAGTGTCGCTATGCAAAGCAGCGTTTTGTTCTGGCTCTTGATAGCTATTGCCGATGACTATGACAAGTGTCATTGCCAATATGATAATGGAAATGATAACGATGATCGCTTGGCGATCGTTACGTTGTAGATAAAAGAAATCTTTAAGCATAATAGTTCTCGCTTTTAAGTTCAATAAAAAGGGGGCAAATCTCCAAAGAAATAATGCCCCCACTCACTTATTTGGGCAAAATAGTCGGGATTAGGCGACTCGAACGCCCGACCCCTACGTCCCGAACGTAGTGCGCTACCAACTGCGCTAAATCCCGTTTTGCGTTGCAAAGATACAGTAAATTGCAGATAAAACAAAATAAAAATGCTTTTTTTTATCTTTTTTAGAAAGAAAAACGCCTAAAAATTTGCAAATATGAAATAAAACAACTACCTTTGCACCCGCAAATACGAAATATCGTTTGCGAATGGTGCCATAGCTCAGTTGGTAGAGCAAAGGACTGAAAATCCTTGTGTCCCCGGTTCGATTCCTGGTGGTACCACTGTTAAAAGCCGAAACTCTTATAGGGTTTCGGCTTTATTTTTATTGATTTTAGACTTTTATGGTGTTGTAGATAAAATAAAACTCAAAAAATACCGTTTACACTTAAAAGTGGAAAATCAAAAGATATGAGACATATATTAGGAAAAGTAGTTTTGGTGGTATCTGCACTCTTGTTCTCCGTTACGGGAGCAGGTTGCAGCAGTAGTAGTAATGGTGGCAGTAACTCTTTGCCAGAGAATGAGCCAAGTGAGAAACCTGATAATACCTTGAAAAGGACAGACTTTGCCAAAGGTGCTGATGTCAGTTGGCTTACTGAAATGGAGAAAAGTGGCAGCAAGTTTTATGATGCCAGTGGCAAGCAACAAGAGTGTATGTATCTTCTCCATACTCTTGGCATGAACTCCATCCGTCTTCGTGTTTGGGTAAATCCCAAGGATGGTTGGAACGGTAAGGATGATGTTGTAGCTAAAGCCATGCGAGCACAACAGTTGGGTATGAGATTGATGATAGATTTCCATTATTCTGATACTTGGGCTGATCCGAGTAAGCAGACGGTTCCTTCTGCATGGAAAAACTATGACTTTGAAGAAATGAAAGCAGCCATTGCCAAGCATACCAAGGATGTGCTAACTGCTTTGAAAGAAAAAAACATCAATGTAGAATGGGTACAAGTAGGCAATGAAACGACCGATGGTATGCTTTGGAATGACAACAATGATGCCCTGACTGGGCGTGCTTCTAAGAACATGGCTAACTTTGCCGCTTATGTCTCTGCTGGCTATGCTGCGGTAAAGGCAGTGTATCCAGAGGCAAAGGTTATCGTACATCTGGATAAGGGCAATAACTTGCAACAATACACTTGGTTGTTTGATGGTTTGAAAGCGAATGGTGGAAAATGGGATGTCATAGGTATGTCTCTTTATCCAGACTGGATTGAAAATCAAACTTGGGAACAAGTCTCTGATGATTGCTTGAATAACATAAAGGTTCTTTCGGGCAAGTATGGTTGCGATGTCATGATTTCCGAGATTGGCATGGTTTGGAATTCAAACAATGCAGCTCCATTCCTGAAGAAGATGGTCAATGGTTGCAAGGAGATTTCTACTTGTGAGGGCGTATTCTATTGGGAGCCTGAATGTAACAATAATTGGAATAGTTACGACAAGGGAGCTTTTGATAACGATGGACGCCCCATGTCGTCATTGGATGCTTTCAAATAATTAAAAGAATAATAAACTAAAAGATAAAGTATGGTTAGTTATAGAAATACAGCGATGGCTTTTGCGCTGGCACTATCTTCCGTGTGCTTGGCGCAAGAGCGAAAGGAAGTAAACTTGCCATTGTGGGAATTTTCTCATGATGGCATTTCGTGGTCTAAGGTTGCAGTGCCCCATGATTGGGCTATTGCAGGTCCATTTGATAAAAAGTGGGATATTCAATATCTTGCTATTGAGCAGGATGGGCAGACAAAACCGATGGAACATACAGGTCGCTCTGGTGGTCTGCCGTGGATAGGCAAGGGTGAGTATAAAACTTCCTTTAAGATGCCTAAAGGGTATAAGCAAGCAGAAATCTATTTTGATGGAGCCATGTCCGAACCTGTGGTTTATATCAATGGCAAGGAAGCAGGCAGATGGGCTTATGGTTACAATGCCTTTCGCTTGGATATTTCTCCGTATGTAAAGGTAGGAGAGAACGAGGTCTTGGTGAAACTTCAGAACTTGGAAGAAAGTAGCCGATGGTATCCTGGTGCTGGCTTGTTCCGTCCCGTGAGTGTCATCTTTACAGCTAAGGAGCATATCAATCCTTGGGGTACATTCTTCCGAACTTTATGTGCTTCGTCAAACAAGGCAGAGGTAAGCATCAATACGAAAATTGATGGATTGGCTACAACCAAGGGCTTTCTTGTAAAATACCTATTGAGCGATAAGGACGGACAGATTGTTGCTTCCAAGACTTCTTTGCTTGGCAATGGTGGAAACGCACAAGTAACATTCTCCATCAATAATCCTCTGTTATGGTCGGTAGATGCTCCCCATCTTTATCTTCTACAGACTTATTTATATAAAGGTAAGAAGTTAATAGACAAGACGACCCAAAAGGTGGGTATTCGTACAATCTCCATAACAAAGGAGCATGGTTTCCAACTCAATGGCGTATCCATGAAGTTTAATGGTGTTTGTCTGCATCATGATTTAGGTCCTCTTGGTGCTGCGGTCAATAAAGCAGCGATTATCCGCCAGATAAAGTTGATGAAAGATATGGGTGTCAATGCCATCCGTACCTCTCACAATATGCCTTCCCAGATGCAGATGGATGTGTGTGACTCTTTGGGTATGATGGTGATGGCAGAGAGCTTTGATGGATGGAAAGAGCCAAAGGTGAAGAATGGTTATGGCAGATTTTATGACGATTGGTGGCGCAAGGATCTTACCAATTTGATACTTGGTCATCGCAATCATCCTTCCATCGTGATGTGGAGCATCGGTAATGAAATTCCTGAACAATGGAAGAAAGAAGGAGCTGAACGTGCGAAGAAGATGACGGAGTTCTGCCATTCATTAGACCCTACTCGCACGGTTACCTGTGGTGGTGACCAACCAGAGGGATGCCAGAAGTGTGGTTTCTATGATGCCATGGATGTTCCGGGTTTCAATTATCGCACTCATCTCTATGACCCATTGTTCCCAAAACTCAAGCAAGGTTTCCTCTTGGGCTCGGAGACAACTTCTACCGTGAGCAGCCGTGGAGTATATAAGTTCCCTGTGGAGATGGGACCTATGAAAACCTATCCAGACGGTCAGAGTTCCAGCTATGATGTAGAGTACTGTGGCTGGAGCAATATCCCTGATGTAGACTTCAAGATGCAAGACGATCGTCCTTGGACTATCGGACAGTTTATCTGGACGGGTATCGACTACTTGGGCGAACCTACACCTTACTATTCATATTGGCCATCAAGAAGCAGTTACTTTGGTGCTGTCGATTTGGCTGGTATTCCTAAGGACCGTTTCTATTTGTATCGCAGTGTATGGAACAAGAAAGAACATACCATTCATCTTTTGCCTCATTGGAACTGGGAGGGTCGTGAAGGACAGGTTACCCCTGTTTATTGCTATACCGACTATCCTACGGCAGAGCTTTTCGTAAACGGTAAGAGCCAAGGCAAGATAACCAAGAATGACATAACTCTCTTAGACCGTTATCGCCTGCGTTGGAATAACGTTGTATATCAGCCTGGCGAAGTCAAGGTCGTTGTTTATGATAAGGCAGGTAATAAGGTAGGTGAGAAGTCTATTCATACGGCATCGGCTCCTGTGGCAATGAAGTTGGAAGCTGACCGAAAGACAATTCAGGCGGATGGCAATGACCTCAGTTATATCACTGTATCTTTGGTAGACAAGGATGGCAATGAGTGTCCTACTCTCGATGATGAACTGACATTTGAAGTATCTGGCGCAGGAACTTTCAAAGCAGCTTGCAATGGTGATGCTACATCGCTCGAACCATTCACCAAGCCACAGATGAAGCTGTTCAGTGGCAAGTTGGTGGTTACAGTCCAGAGCACCAAACAAGCAGGAACAATTACCTTGAAAGTAACGGACAAGCAACGTAACATCGTTGGTGCTGTAAATATCACGACTGAATAAACATAAATCTCCTAATGAAAATGAAACCTTTTGTGGTAAAGTCTTGGAAATGGATACTGTCGCTCATTTTTGGAGTGACAGTTGCCATATTCTGGGCTGTGCCTTATTTGAGCGCACTAAGCTATCAGGAACAATACCAGATGTTCCTTTTCGATAGCGACTATCTTGTAAACCGATTGATGTTGCCGGGAGGATTGGCTGATTATGTCTCTGAGTTCTTGGTGCAGTTTTACTATCTTTATGTAGTAGGTGCTTGTATCATCGCACTTCTGATGATAGGCATACAGCGAGTAACTTGGGGCTTGATGAGGCAGTTTGGTGCCAAGCACGACTTCCCCGGTTATTTATTAAGTTTTATTCCAAGTATAGCCTTGTGGTGCTATATGGGCGACATCAGTGTGTTGCTGTCTTTTGGCATTGCTTTATGGGGAGCCTTGGGAATGGCTTGGATACATAATCGGTTGCATAACCGATTGGTGTTGGTTGTGTATGAACTGGTGACAACAGCTTTGGTATATTGGTGTCTGGGTTCCGTGGTCTTGGTATATGCAGTGTTCTTGATGGCTGATACTATCAAGAAAGGAGTACAAAGACAGAACGTACTTTCCGCCATAGGTTATGCAGCTTGTATCTTGATACTGACCATGGCATGGATGCTATTGGTGACCCAAGGTTTGCAATATCCGTTATATCGTATCTTTGCAGGTCTTAACTATTATCGTTTCCCGGGTGTTGTGCCACGATTGCAAATAGTTGTGATGGCGATATTTGTAATCATACCATTGTTAGGATGCGTTACCGTCAAGAATGAGATACTATTGAAGTTACAGCAATCCAAGGTCGTAATGGTCTTGGCATATTTGGTTTTGGTGATAGCAACGGTATTTGGCATCAAGACTTTTTACGACCCTGTCTTGTATGATATGCTTGATTACGAGTATTACGTGAGGACGGAGCAATGGGATAAGATTATCAACAAGGCAGAGAAGAAACAACCGATAACTCCGATGGGAGTGTCTTGTGTCAACTTAGCCTTGAGCCAGACAGGTCAACTGCCCGACCGTCTTTTTGAGTTCTTCCAGAATGGAGTGGAGGGACTGTTTCCTACATTCGTGCCCAATATGACTTCTCCTGTATCAACGGCAGAGATATTCTATCGACTTGGTATGGTGAATGATGCCGAAAGATATGTATTCGAGGCACAGGAAGCTATTCCTAATTTCCGAAAGAGCACTCGTTTGTCTCGTAGAATTATAGAATGTGAGTTGATAAATGGCAATTATGCCGTGGCAGCCAAGTTGTTGCGCAGAGTGGAAAAGACTTTGTTCTATCATACTTGGGCGGAGCAGACGATGGCTTTGCTCGGAAACGAGAAAGCTATCAACCGTCATCCTGTCTATGGCAAGTTGAGAAAGTTTCGTGAAAAGAGGCATGATGCTCTTTTCAGTGACAAGGAAATGGACCAGATGCTGGGCTTCCTGTTCTTGAACAGCAAGGAGAACAAGATGGCGTATGAGTATTTGATGTGCTATGAGTTGCTGAAAGGTGACTTGGAGCATTTTATGGAATACTATCCTTTGGGCAAAGATGTAGGATATAATCATATTCCTCGTTCTTTCCAAGAGATATTGATAGGCAATTGGTTGAAGACACACAGCGACCCTCGTTCCATCCCTTACAGCGTGGATGCGCAGACGGTGAACAACACCATTGGGTTCATCCGTACTTATATGGCTAATCCCAATGACCCGATGCTCAACCTACAGCCATACGTTACCAATGCTTGGCATTATGTTCTCAAGACTACTAAACAATGATAAAGGAAAGCATTACGAAGATGAAAAAGATATTTTATGGGGTCATCGCAACCTTGCAATGCGTATTGTTGATGGAGCTTGC
Organism: uncultured Prevotella sp.; assembly: GCA_934281565.1. Lineage (GTDB taxonomy): Bacteria > Bacteroidota > Bacteroidia > Bacteroidales > Bacteroidaceae > Prevotella. Next base: position 30,184 of record CAKQXI010000001.1, on the reverse strand, counting down.
CGCTTGTTCTTCCACTCCACGGGATGTGACAGAGGTAAACCGATTGCCGAAAATATTCCCTGATTATGTTGGGGTGACGATACCAGTAGGCATAGCTCCGCTTGATTTCAATATGGCGGATGAGGTCGAGACGATGGATGTCGTTGTGAAAGGCTCGAAAGCTGGGGAAATTCATTCCAACGGTGACTATGCCGACTTCGATGTTGATGAATGGCATGAATTATTGGAACAGAATAAAGGTGGCAAATTGATGGTTACCGTTACTGTTGAACAAGATGGCAAGTGGTCTCGATACAAGGATTTCGACATCCATGTCAGTCGTTATGCCCTTGATGACTGGGGCTTGACTTATCGTCGCATTGCTCCGGGCTATGAGGTATATGGCAAGCTGGGCATTTACCAGCGCAATCTAAGCAACTTTGATGAGATGGCTATCTTGGAGAATACGGTTGCTCCCGGAGCTTGCTTGAATTGCCATACGGCAAATCGTACCAATCCCGACCAGTTCACTTTCCATGTTCGTGGTGACCATGGTGCAACCTTGGTGCAACAGCATGGCAAGCGAGAATGGTTGAAAGCAAAGAACGACTCTCTGCATGGCTCAATGGTGTATCCTTATTGGCATCCATCGGGCAAGTATTGTGCTTATAGCACCAACCAGACTCACCAGAGCTTTCATGCCATTCGCAGTGAGCGTATCGAGGTCTTTGACCAAGCATCCGATGTGTTCGTCTATCAACCAGAGACGCATGAGCTGATACTTGATACGCTCTTGATGACCAAGGACCATTATGAGACTTATCCTGTGTTCTCGCCCGATGGAAAGACGCTTTATTTCTGTTCTTCTACGGCAGAGCCTATCCCAAGTGGCTATAAGGACATCAAGTATAATATCTGCAAGATAGCGTTTGATGCAGCATCGGGCAAGTTTGGCGACCGTGTGGATACTATCTTCAATGCTCGTGCCTTGGGAAAGAGTGCTACCCATCCTCATCCATCATACGATGGCAAGTACATCATGTTTACCATGAGCGATTATGGTTGTTTCCCTATCTGGCACAAGGAAGCAGACAACTGGTTGCTGGATTTAAGGACAGGACAAGCCCATCCGCTCACTGCTGCCAATAGCGATGATACGGAGAGCTGGCACAATTGGAGCCTTGGCTCTCATTGGTTTGTCTTTACTTCTCGCCGTGGTGATGGGCTTTACACTCGTCTTTACTTGGCTTCGGTTGATGATAAAGGCAATGTCACGAAACCTTTCTTGCTTCCACAGCGCAATCCGAAAGAGTATTATGACAAACTGCTGGATTCTTATAATACGCCTGATTTCACATCTAAGCCTGTGGAGTTTGATGCACGGTCGGCAGGAAATGAAATACTTGGTGACAAGAGAATACCTACGAAAGTAAGGTAAATGACAAGACTTGTATGACTGCGTATGTATGACAGGCAACTGTCGAGGGTATGGACAGTTGACTATCTAACAGAGATAGTCATCAAGGATGATTTTAGGATTTCATGCCATTCAGCTTGGCTTTTCTATCTCATACCTCACTGAATGCTATTTAATATTTTGATATACAGGTAGTTATATGATGTGATATGTGGAATATAACACCTCACTAACACCTCACACTTATTATAAAGAAAAAGTGTGGTGTCGTGTGATGTTAGTGAGGTATGTTTTGCTATTTGAACTTCTCAATCGGTTGTTTCATCGCATTCTCAATGTCGATGGCATTGAATGGAACAGGACCACGACTTAGCTCTGGGATATTAAAGCTCTTGAGGCAATTATCGTAGAACGTAGGTTCTTCTTGTGGCAAGACAAAAGGCTTGTGAACCTTGCCTTGGCGGTCGATGTAGCAGAAATAAGGCTTGCCATAAAGTCCGTCATCACGCTTGCTGGCGAAGACAAACCAATGGCTGTTGTGTGACCAACTGTGATAGGTATCGCTTTTCTTGCTGTTCACGATGCTGAGGCTATCAACCTTGCTTGTTTGCAGGTTCATCATATAGATGTCAGCCTCTGGGTGCCAGATAGGGAACGTGCCATAGTCGGCAACGGTAAAGAGAAGATATTTTCCGTCTGGACTTATCTTGGGATGACAAACGGAACGTTCCTTATATAGGGTGTCTACTTGTGTGCCGAACTTGCCGCTCTGTTCATTGAATGGGATGCGAACCAAGGCGTATTGCAAACCTTTTAAGTTCTTGCTTTGCAAGCCATTGCGGTTTGCCACACAATAATAGATATATTTGCCATCGGGCGAGAAAGTAGGGAAAGTTTCTAACTGAGTGCTGTCGCTGGTCAAGGGCGAGGAGATAATACGGTTGTTGTCAAGGTCGGCGACATAGACATCACTTTTGGTGTCATACACTTCCAGTCGTTTGGAGGGATTGGCATGGAAGGCAGGGATGATGATGTTGGTGGAGAAAGTGATATATTTGCCTGATGGACTGAACCCATAATAGACACTGCTTGAAATCAAGGAGTCGTTCTTGATGTCTAACTTGCGTAGCTTCCCATTCCTATTCAATATGGCACCTCCATTCTTACCACGAATATATACCATGCTCAAACGAGGGTCTTGGTTGCCAAAGGTATGGCAATTCATGCAGCGGTTTTCTTGTAAGTGATGGTCGGCAAGAACCTTTTCATCGAAGTTCTCGACACAACGTTGCTTGATTTGCAGCTTGTTCCATACTTCATAATCAGGCTCTATCAAGCGATAGGTAAGATAAGGGTCTATGCTGTCGTTCACGACCGTCCAAGTGAAAGATTTGTATGCAGTCCATTGCTTGTTGGTGTCATGGGTATAGACTTGCACTTTGACTTGCTTCCCCATGGCTTTCTCCATAAAGTCTTTCCATTCGTCAAAGTCAAATTTCACTTTGTTGTCATTGTTCGTAACGGAGAGTGAATGCTCTGGAATGTCATCGTAAGAAGCAATGACTTCTACATCGGTGACATCGGTGTTGCGCACCAAGAAGTTCAATGGAGCGATGTTTACAGGAATGGTGATATTGGTATAGTCGGGATAGATGGCAGGGAGGCTGTCTTTCTCGATGGCGTTCTCATGGGTGGCTGTGCAAGAGCATAGCAGCATGAATGTCGCTATATATAATATGAATGAGTGTAGTCGTTTCATGTTTAGTTGTTTTTATCGAAATAATACCAATAAGTGTCGTTGAACGTGATGTCGCCACGTTGCTGGTTATATTGCTTGAAGCGTTCCATGATGTCGGTGCGCTTGATGTATTTCATCCATTCTGTGGCAGAGGCATGAGTACCGGCAAGATAAATCATGAGTGCTTCTTGATAGAGCTTCACGTCGTAGGGTGGGTTCTCCATCTGATAGCAGAAGCTATCATAGTCTTGCTTGAAAGACTCCATGTCTTTCAAGAGCAAGTCGCTACATAGCAGATAGTCGAGAGCCACATGGTTTTCTGGGTTGCTTTGCAATAGCTCTTGCATGATGGTGCGAGCGTTGTCATTCCTGCGGATTGTGTCGGTCTGGTTGGTATTGTTGGCTTTCTCGTTATATTTACGTAGAATGCCTTGCGAAATTCCAGTGTGGATTTGCCTGTCCAAGGCAAGGAGGATGGCAGTGCTCCATTTCTTCCATACGAAAGTTTTTTCAAGAATTCTAAGATATTTCTTGGCTGCCTCGGTATTGCCACTGACAAGGTTGATTTCTGCCAGTCGTTTTATCATTCGGATGTTCCTCTTGTCGGGAGAGCATACATTGCCTAATATGGCTGCTCGTTCAGCAAAGGTCATGTCGCCAAGAACCCAATACAATTCATTGATGCTCTTGATGGTGAGCGTTGGCGTATCAGGACCAAGATGCTCAAAGGTTCCTAAATAATTGTCCTTGAATGAGAGCAACTTGTCGGGGAGCATACCTTGCTGTGCCATCACTAAGTTATAATAGAACTTCATTTGCTGGTTAGGCTCCGCTTCGTTCTCCACGAGTTTCACCACCTTATTATAATTGCCGAAATAGTATTCATCGTCAACGGCGAAAGTCTTTTCCAAGTCAAATTGTGGCTTGGTCAACTTGCCGATGTTCGGATAAGAATACAGCTCATCGAAATCTAAATAATAAAATCGCTTGGTAAGCATCAACAAGAACATACAAACGGCAAGGGTTCCAAGGCGAAGATAGTTGCAGGGTTGCTTGACATAGAGTAGGCAACCTGTCAATACCAAGGCTGCATATACCCAGACACCATAACCAAAGAGCCAAAAGCTGATAGGCACGCAGATGATGATGCTTAGCAATGACAACCAATGGGGAAGTCCCATGCCGGCTATCATCATAGGAGCCTCACGTAAGTTGTTCTCTAAGTGGATCCATATACGAATATGATTGAGTAGGGTGGTGCTAATCCAGAAAGTGGCTGCGCCACCTGCGAATGCCAGCACACTGCTCAGGCGGAAATCATAGTGTAAGCAGAATGATGCTTCTACTGTCATGACCACAATGGCAATGAGATAAGGCAGCCATTTGCTTTCAATCTCGGCAGCTTGCAAGGCACGGCGAGTGAAGTCGCCCACTATCAGCAAGGCAATGGTGAGGATGATAGGCCCTGCATAGAGATAATAGTAAAACTGTGTGAGAAAGTCTCCTGCAAGGCAGGCAAGCCATGCAGGCTTGTTGAAATAAGTAAGTAGATAATCGGTTGACCAAAGGAACAACTGGTTTTGTTCTTGGTAGAAAAAGTGATAGGGATACCACCATTGGAAGAAAGCAAAGCATGCTATCGCCCAAAGCAAAAGGAGCATATAGACTCCGTACTTAGTGATTAAGTCTTTCATTGTTTATGATTAATTTGTGTACAAAAGTACGCAAATTAATCGAAAAACAATCATGATTATGGAGAAAATTTACTTTTCTGCGACACACTCCATTTCTATCAACCATCCGGGTCGGCATACTTTTGCCTCGACAATGATATGGGGTATCTGTGGATAGAACTGGTTCATCAAATGCTCTACGGTTTGATAGTCAGAGATGTCACGTAGATAGACGATGAAATACTGGATGTCGTTCATGGTGGCATCACCGTCTTTCAGCAAGGCTCCTATGTTCTCCAATAGTCTGCCTGTCTGTCTTACGATGTCACCGGGGTAAAGTATGTTGCCATGCTTGTCTATGCTTGCCGTACCAGAAATGAAGTACTGCCGTTTGGCAGACAAGGTAATACGAGTTCCTCGTTCAAAAGCCACGCCATATTCATGGGTGGGATTGAGGTGATCCAATGCTTGGAGATATTTCTTGTCTTCTTCCTTGATGTCGGGAATGGTGAGGAAGTCCATGGCTACTGCCGCATGGCGAGTCGGGGTAGCCCCACCGATGCCAGTGCTGGCGATATAATGAGTCTTGGATGTAAGTCCTTGTTTGCGGAAGATGTCGTTGCGGGCTTCTACAACGCCTTGGTAATTGACATCGATGTTAGTTACGTAAATCCATGTTCTCACAAGATTGCGCTCCATGGTCAAGTCCTTGCCCTCTATCGTTTTCAAGTATTTGTCAAAGAGCATCCAAGTCTGCGCATACGAGTTCTTGTTTTCCACTTCCTCCTCAGTGAGGCGGATACTTTGGAAAATAATAGGGGTGGTGTCGTCCGTGGTCTTGACGAGCAGACTTATCTTGCTGCCGTTGAGCGGCGGTTGTTCAACGATAGTGCAAGACTCCTTGGAAAGAAACTCCCTATATAAGAAAGCCTCTTTCAGTATGCTTATTTGGTTCTGGGAATCGCTAAGGAACACCTTGCTATATTGTAGATGGCGATTCTCCATGTTCTCTTTGTCTAGATAGTTGCCTAATGCCAAATAAAGGAAACCGAGACGCTCTGCAAACGAACCCTTGGCTTCTGGTGATATGATAGTATATTTGTCCATCTTTCTTTTGCTTATTACGACACAAAGGTACTGCTTTTATCCGAGATATAAGCAAGATGACGAAAGAAAAACAAAAAATACCTATAAATGGTGATATGGAAGCCAAGGGTATTCCTCGGTGGAAATCTTATAGTGACTCAAGCATTCTCTTGATAACTACTTCGGCGGAAATCTCACGGTTGGCTGCTTCTGGGATAACCAAACTGTTCTTGCTTTCTATGACATCATCTGTGACGATGAGACCACGGCGAACAGGTAGACAGTGCATGAAGCAACCATTGTTAGTCCAACTCATGTGTTCTTCGTCAATAGTCCAACTCATGTCCTTGCTCAATATCTCACCATATTGTGCTGGGGCTTTCACGCCAGGGCAACTCCAGTTCTTGGCATACACGAAGTCGGCACCTTCAAGGGCTTTCTTCTGGTCATATTCTATCTTGGCATTGCCTACGAACTTAGGATCAAGCTCATATCCTTCTGGATGAGTGACTACGAAGTCTACATCTGCAGCATTCATCCATTGGGCGAATGAGTTTGGTACTGCCTGGGGAAGGGCACGGCAATGAGGTGCCCATGTCAATACTACTTTTGGACGAGCCGTTTTCTTATGTTCCTCAATGGTTATGAGGTCGGCGAATGCTTGGAGTGGATGAACGGTCGCTGTTTCCATCGCAAAGACAGGACGACCACTATACTTGACAAACTGGTTGACGATAGTCTCGGCATAGTCGTAGTCGCGGTCTTTCAGGCCTGCAAAGCTACGAACGCCAATCAAGTCGCAGAAGCTGCCCATCACAGGAATAGCTTCCAAGAGGTGCTCGCTCTTGTCGCCGTCCATAATGACGCCACGCTCAGTCTCCAACTTCCAAGCACCAGCGTTCACATCAAGTACGATGACATTCATGCCAAGGTTCATGGCTGCTTTCTGTGTGCTCAATCGAGTACGCAAGCTATTGTTGAAAAATATCATTAGCAAGGTCTTGTTCTTGCCCAACTCTTGATAACCGAAACGGTTTGCTTTTACTTCCTGTGCCTCGGCAAGTGCTGCTTTCAAGTCGCCAAGGTCTTCAACATTAAAGAATGTATTCATCTTTATATAATTAAGAATTAATAATTAAGAATTGATAATTAGGCATACGCCTTTCAGACTGTTGAATTCTTCACTTTTCACTCTTCGTTCTTCACTTCCTAATTTGTCCATGTCCCGTAACCAACCACTTGTAAGTCGTGATTTCTTCAAGTGCCATAGGGCCTCGGGCACCCAGTTTCTGGGTGCTGATGCCAATCTCCGCTCCCAATCCAAACTGTGCTCCATCGGTAAAGCTGGTAGGAACATTGACATAAACACACGCTGCGTCAACCATTGCTTGGAATTTCTTCTGTGCTTCTATATCTTCCGATATAATGCTCTCGCTATGACCACTGCCGTATGTGGCGATATGTTCTATGGCTTCATCCAAAGATGCAACGGTCTTGATACCCATTTGCATACTAAGCCATTCGGTGTTCCAAATGTTGCCCTCGGCATTGGGACAAGGAGTTTCATCGCTTACCTTATATAATAAGGTGTTGGGATACTTGCCTTTTAGTGTTTCGTAAGCCTTGGCATCTGCATGAATTTTTACCTCTCTCTTTGCAAGGTCTTCGCATAGCGTTAGAAGGTCGTTCAAACGTTGTTCGTGGATGATAAGTGTGTCGAGCGTATTGCAAACACTACATCTTCTGCATTTGGCATTGGTAATGATAGCTTTTCCTATCTCAGCATCACCATCTTTGTCGAAGTAGCAATGAACTACTCCTGCGCCTGTCTCGATGACAGGAACCTTGGCTGTATCACGAACAAAGTTGATAAGTCTTTTGCCACCACGAGGAATACAGAGGTCAATGTAACCAACGGCATTCAGCATCTCACCTGTCGCCTCATGGGTGGCAGGGAGCAAGGCTACGACATCAGGATTGATACCAAACTGTATCAACACTTTGTGGATAAGCTCAACTCCTGCACGATTGGAAGCATCGGCATCTTTGCCACCTTTCAAGATACAAGCATTGCCACTCTTGAAACAAAGTGAGAATACATCGAAAGTTACATTGGGGCGAGCTTCATATATCATGCCTATGACACCGAAAGGTACGCTGACTCGCTGCAAGTGCAATCCATTGTCGAGTGTCTTTTCTTTCAAGATTTTGCCTAAAGGTGATGGCAAGGTGCTGACATGTCGCATATCGGAAGCAATGTCCTTTAGTCTTTTTTCTGTCAGTTGGAGCCTGTCATAAAGTGGGTTCTCCTTATCCATCTTAGTCAAGTCTTCCTCATTTGCCTTTAGCAAGCAAGGTGTCTCAACAATAATGGCATCAGCCACCGCTTTCAATATCTCATTGCGTTGCTCATCACTAAGCAAGCCCAAAGTCTTGCTGGCCGTCTTTACTTTCTTGAAAGTATCTAATAGTTCCATGCTTTTCCTTTTTTCTTAGTTATAAGACACTTGCAAAGATAAACAATTCTATTGATAAGAGCAAATTTATGCAGTTAAAAGAGTGGTTTTAGGTTATAAATGGATAACTATGCAAAAATATGGACATATCTTGCCTTTTTGAGTCGCAGATACATCTCTTGTCTCTTGCACCCCTCTGCTTTAGCAGGTATATCTACACACATAGCTGCAAAAGCCAAAGCCTGTTGAGTTTCAGCCTTGTTCATAATTCTAGTTGTTTATGTTTATCTTTGGCAAAGGTATAACAAAAAGTTGAGAAACGGTAATGTTTGAAGCAAAATTGTTGGGAATGACAGAATTAGAATGTGGAATGGCAATTTCACAAAGATAGGAAAAGCCTGTTTAAGATAGAGTTTTGTTACTATTGCATTACTGGACATCGTATTTTGCAAACAGTTAAAAAAGTAGAAAGTTATGAGCGGATTAACATTCGTTTTATGCTTTTTTGTATTTTTGTATTGTTTTTGGATGGTTATCATTTAGAGAATTTACATTATGACAAAAATAAGAGTTCGCAACTTGGAAAGAGTACCAGTGCTTTTGGGGAATAAATACTTTAATATATTGACTGGTTTCTTTATTTTTTTATTTCTCTCCCTTTCTTGTACTCCAAAGAAAAAACATAATAGAATAATATCAAAAGATATGTTGTATGGAGAGTGGGTGTTAGTGGGAGGAGAGGAGCAGGTTAATTACCCTTATATTGAATTTTTCAATGATAGTAGTGCGGTACTCCATTCACAAGCAGACACCATATATCGATTTACATTTTTCATAAGAAATGATTCATTATACCTTATCGATATTTATGGAAAGAAGTATGTAAATAGAATCAGAGAACTGAGTGATAAAACTGTTACTTTTGATGGTATTGCAGATGTTAATGAGAATCAAACATATGAAAGATAAATAGTTATATGTGATAATGTATAATTATCATTAAGTTTTTTACATAAATGCACAGTTTCGGATATTAATCTGTATTTTTGTATTTCCAATAGTAATAAAAATAGAATATAATGACATATCAAGATATAGAAAAACTAACAACCAAGAAAGAAGGAAGTTGTTTGGAGTTTAAGGAGTCGACAGGTCAATTAGACCGTTCGATGGAGACTCTATGCGCATTTCTCAATAGTGAAGGTGGCACAATACTTTATGGTGTGAAGGACGATGGGAAAATCATAGGGCAAACGATATCTGACAGTACAAAGCGTTCTATTGCAGAGGCTGTCAATCGAATAGAACCTTTTGTCGGTTTGGAAATTTCTTATGTACCTATTCCCCAAACCCAAAAATATGTCATTGCCATTTTTGCGGAGGCGCAACAGTTTGTGCGTCCTTTTACCTATAAGGGAAGGGCTTATTTGCGGATAGAAAGCACCACTACTGTCATGCCACAGGAGCACTACAATCATTTATTGATGGACCGAGGTGGCAAATATGGTTGGGAGGCAATGATTAATCCTGACTTGAAAATAGCTGACTTAGACGAGAATGCTATTCTTGGCGCCGTTCGTGAGGGAATAAGAAACGGAAGACTTCCCGAGACAACAATACGTGAGGATATTCCTGTTATTTTGAAAAAGTTTCGTTTGTTTAATGATGGAAAATTGAACAATGCCGCTGCCGTATTGTTTGGCAAAGAACTGTATGATTATCCACAGTGCTTGCTTCGTATGGCACGTTTCAAGGGAACGACAAAGGATGAGTTCATAGACAACCAACGTGCAGAAGGCAATATTTATGAATTACTTGATGCTGCGATGGCGTTCTTTTTCAAACACCTTTCATTGTCGGGAAAGATAAATGGGCTTTATCGTGAGGAAGAACTGAGCATTCCTTACAAGGCATTGAGGGAAAGCTGCATCAACTCTTTTTGCCATCGTTCGTACCATCATCCAGGAAGTTCTGTCAGCATAGCCATTTATGATGACCGTGTTGAAATAAGAAATACAGGAACATTTCCCGCAGACTTGCCAATAGAACGCCTTATGCAGGAACATGATTCAAAACCTCAAAATCCGATTATTGCCAGTGTACTCTATAAAAGCAAGATTTTGGAAAGTTGGGGACGTGGTATTGTTACAATGGTAGATGAATGCAAACGAGTAGGGTTGCCTGCTCCTGAATTTAACACAGATGGTAATTTTGTATGGGTTGTATTTAAATATAATAGAAGCAATGTGGTGGCTACCCCACAGCTACCCCACAGCTACCCCACAGCTACCCCACAGCTCCGAAAAGTAATAGCAACAATAGGTACAGAAATGCTGTCTGCAAAAGAAATAATGGAGATTATGAAATTAAAAGACAAAACAAATTTCCTTGACAAATATCTATATCCTGCAATTGAACAAGGATTTGTTGGACAATTGCACCCTGAAAATCCTAAACACCCTGGGCAAAAATATATGCTTACTCCAAAAGGTAAAGCATTACAGGACTAATAGAAACGGCAAAGGCAGTGGTAAGTATTTTCCCACTGCCTTTGCTATTTTTATTTCTGGATCAAGTGCTTTAGGTTCTTGTCATTGGACATACGTTCCTGTTCGTCCTTGATAATCTTTTAAAAGTTGCTAAATGATAGCTATTCAAAAATTTTATTTTGTTTTTAATTGCTGATAGTAGGGGCTTGTTTCAAAAAGCGAGAGTCGGTCAATTGATCTACCATGAAAGTAGCCATGTCTGTTGCCGAAATGCTGAACTTCAATCCTTTTCCATCTAATGAGGCTTTTACTTTTCCGGTAGCAGGATGCTCTTTGATAGTAGTGCATCGCACGATAGTCCAGTCAAGCCCACTCTTTCTAATCATCGGTTCCATGCGATTTTTGTCATCAATGATGACCTGAAACCATTTCATGAACAAGGGTAGGACAAGTTTCCGGTATATCCAAGGAAGAAAGGTCCAACTGTCGCCAGCTCCGATTACGCTAATGGCAACCAGACGCTTTACGTTTACTTGTTTCATTTCTTCCATGATGATGTTGTTGGCTTCCGAGACAAAGGTCGTTGGTTTACCATCACCTTTTCCACCAATTCCCAATGTTTGGATAACAGCCTCTTGACCTTCCAACGCATGACGGACTATGTTTCTGTCTGTCACATTGCCTTCCACGACATGCAGATGCGTATGCTGAGTATGCTGTGCGATAACCTTTCTTGCGTTGCGTGTCAGTACAGTAACTTCATGTCCTTTATTCAAAGCTTCATTTACGACAGCTTTTCCTACGATGCCAGTGGCACCAAATACTACAATCTTCATAATTATATTCGTTTAATGATTTATAAGTCAATCTTGCAATTTTCTCTCTCTCTAAATTCCAATGGTGAACAACCTTCATGATGTTTGAAGTAACGTCCGAAAGTGGATTGGTCGGGAAAATTCAGGCAGTGGGCTATCTCCTTGATGCTCATCTCAGAGCATTCCAAGTATTGGCGAGCGAAAGTCATGGTGATGTTACATATCCACTGTAAGGCACTTTTGCCGCTCCTTTCCCGAATGATGGACGAGAAATAGTAAGGCGAGAGGTGTTGCTCATCGGCATAATACTGCACGGTGCGTTGCTTGTGGCAATTCTCATATACCGAGACAAGAAAGTGGTTGAGTATTGCATCCTCCTTGTTTTGTGGCATTGCCTCCACTGGAGAGTTGCTGAAATAAACTTCAAGCACTTTCAGGCACAGGGCATAGCGTAAATAGCGCATATAGTCGGTATGTATCTTTTCCGTGAATTCGTTGTGCATATAGGATAAATTCTCTTTTGCGGTTGCTGGTAGTTCTCTTTCATGTAACATATTATAAATGTATATCATTCCATTAGCCTGTGCTTCCGATATTTCAACGCAAGGCGAGTTGCGTATCTGTAATCGTTTCCGTATGTCTATCGGATTGAGAACAGGATAATATGTTTCCACATCGTCTTCTTCCAGAATACCTTTTAAATCCGAACTTGTCTCAAGTATTTGGAAAAATGTGTTGGGAGCATAAATGCACAAGTGATTACGGGATATTTGATAGGTATTCGAGCCTAATAATATCCGTGCCGTTCCCTCTTGGCAAAGGAAGAAACCATATTTATGAACCGACACCATATAATGGTTGGCATTGAGTTCGTCTATGTTCAACGGTCGTTTATATGATAACATTATTTTGTGTTTTGTATAATTTTATATGGCAAAGATACGGAATAAATCACAAAGTATTAGTAAACAGGGTATGATAAATTAATGGTGTTTGGGAAATTGCACAATATTCCATTAAAATTGAATATAACTACTATCAGGAAAGACTTTATCTTTGCAACGTTTTTAAATTAAAGAATTAACAATGAGATATTTTTGTACATTTATTATTGGGTGCATACTGACTTCTGTATGTCATGGACAGGAAATGACATTACAAGAATGTATCAAGGTGGGCATAGCCAACAACCTTTCATTGACCAATGCTCGCATAGGCATCGATAAAGGACGCATGGGCATATCACAAAACCGTTCACGCCTCTTGCCAATCATTAATGGTGTTTTTCAGTTTACGGACTATTTGAAAAGTCCTGTGAATGTCACCACGGGTACACTATTGGGCAAAGACTTTCCCGATGACCCCACATGGCAAACCATCAAGAGTATGCCGTATAATGCAAGCGCTGGCATCCAATTCTCTATGCCGCTCTATGACCAAACCATCTTTGCAGCTATCAACATGGCGCGGACAATGGAGAAAATCAGTACGCTCTCATACGAAAAAGCAAAGGAAGACCTGACGGTGCAGATAAGTAAGGTATATTATATGGCGCAGACATCGCAGGAACAAAGACGACTGATGGGAGAGAACATCAAACGTATGGAAGAATTATGTGATATTACGGAGTCTCTTTATGGGCAAGGCGTGGTTATGGAGGTGGATTTAAATCGTGTGCGTATCAATCTACATAATTTGAAAGTACAGCACGACCAAAGTAATATGCTCCATAATCAGCAACTGAATATGCTGCGGTTTCTCATGGACATGGCTCCAGAAGCACCATTGAAAGTAACCCATTTGGACGAAAGCTTGGAACCACTATATACTACAGGAGTCAACGAGGGGTTGCCGGAACTACTCTTGCAGGAACAACAGAAAGTGTTGACTGAGCAACGTATCAGGAATGTCAAAGCAGGTTATCTGCCAACGCTTTCTTTGACAGGTTATGTTGGGGCTTTGGGTTATCAAGAAAAGTTCCATCACTTTTTCAATACCCATGCGGCAACAGACAATTGGTTCGGTAACAGTTATATAGGATTATCTATGAGAATATCTTTGTTCGATGCCAATTCCAAGAAGCAGCAGATCAAACAATATAAGTATGATGTACAACAAGCCACAAATCGTTTGGCACTGGTGCAAAAGCAAATGAATGAGAATTATGCGAATGCCTTGTTGCAATTGAGGCACAACATGGAAGTGTTTCAGACACAAACCAAGAATTGTCGTCAGGCAGAAGACGTGTATCATGTGACAGAGGAACAATATAAAGAAGGAGTGGCTTCGATGACAGCATTGCTACAAGACGAAATGCAACTGCGTACGGCGCAAACAGCCTGTGTGCAAGCCCTCTGTCAATGCCGTCTGGCACAGCTTGAACTACTCAAGCTATCAGGAAACTTATCGCAACTCTCAAAGCAATAATAAAATAACAGCAATATGAATAAAAATAGGATAGGAAAGGCAGTGGCTATCGGTTTGCTGCTGGCAGGAATAGTAGTGATAGGAATGATGTTCGGCGATAACCGTTATGAGAAAACGGACGATGCGCAGGTGGAACAATACATTTCTCCTATCAATGTGAAGGTGGCGGGATATATCCGTGAAATCCGCTTTTCGGAAAATCAGCACGTCAGAAAAGGAGATACGCTTTTAATAATTGACGACCGTGAATATGCCATCGCTTTGCAACAGGCGGAAGCCTCGTTGATGGATGCGTACTGTGGACGCAGGGTGGTGAGCAATACGTTGAACACCGCATCCAATAGTGCTACCGTTTATGATGCTTCCATCGAAGAAGCAGAACTGCGTGTGGAGAAACTGCAACGTGACTATGAACGTTATGCCACATTGCTGAAGAAAAAAGCTTCAACACCTGTCATCGTGGAGCAATATAAGACAGAACTTGACATGGCGAAAGCCCGTGTCAATGCCTTGAAGCATCAGCGTGAGGCAGCACGTTCATCTGTTGGTGAGGTGAACCAGCGCAGAGGCAATGCCGAGGCTGCCATTATGCGTGCCGAAGCAGCTGTGAACATGGCACGGCTAAATCTTTCTTATACGGTTGTTACTGCTCCTGCCGATGGCAATGTAGGGCGCAGGACGATAGAGGAAGGACAACTGGTAAATCCGGGTCAGACCATTACCACGCTGATTCCTGATACACGTAAATGGGTTGTTGCCAACTTTAAGGAAACGCAGATGTCGCACATTAGCAAGGGACAGAAAGTGGAAATCAGTATTGATGCCCTGCCCGACAAAAGTTTTCATGGCACGGTAACATCTATCAGTTCTGCCACGGGTTCCAAGTATTCGATGGTGCCGATAGATAATTCGGCAGGTAATTTCGTTAAGATACAACAGCGCATTCCTGTGCGTATTGACTTCGATGCCGATATGAGCGCTGCCGACAACCGCCGTATGGCTGCTGGAATGATGTGTGAGATCAAGGTGAAAGTAAAAGGAGGCAAGTGATGGATAAGAACAATCGTCCTTTCTATGAGTGGGTTCCTCGCCCAGTAGGCATATTGATATTGTTGATGATGTTTGTGCCACCTACGTTTTCGGGTGGTGCTTATCTTTGCAACATCAGTGAAATGTCGGGAGGTTTGGGAGTGTGGACGGAAGACATACAGTTGGCAAGTTTCTTTACCAGTATAGGTATGTGCTTGTTCCCACCGTTCATGGTGCGCTTCTTGCAGGTTAGGCGTATCAAGCAGACCTATCTTTGGGGCTTTCTGTTGTTGATACCGCTCAATTATGTCTGCGCTGTCGCAACATCCGTTCCGCTATTACTTGCAGCCTGTCTGCTAACGGGCTTTGTATGTATTATCGTCATGCTGAACTGTACGTTTACCATAGCTCCCTATCTCACAGGACTGGATACGCTCTCCATGTTCACGATGACAGAAGAACCTTCTGCCGAGGTGCAATATGTATTGGAGCGGAAACGTACTTTCTTGATGCCAGTGCTTTATGGTTTCATTCTGCTCATATCGCAGACAAGTAATATGCTACTGGCGCACTTTGCCTACGAATATCATTGGCAGGATGCCTACTATGTAGTCATCGGGATGTTGATGGTAGCTATTCTTCTGGTGGTATGTACAATGCCCACTGAGAAGAAAACACAACAATATCAAGTGGAATGGGATAAGATGAAAAGTATGTTGTTGATGGCGGTTGTCTTGTGCTGTATGGCATACATCCTTGTCTATGGCAAGACATTGGATTGGTTTTCTTCCAATAGCATCTGTTTGGCAATGGGGGTGCTGTTGATTGCCTGTGGTGCTTTCCTTTTCTTTTCGATGCGGAAACAAGCAGAACCCTATCTTCCGCTGGAAGTGTTTACTTATCGTAATGTTTGGATGTCGATGTTGCTGTTTTTTTTGTCGATGATCTTCAATTCGGCAAATATCTTTGTCAGTATGTTTGCCAAACTCTCAACTCCTATTAATAATCAGCAAAGTGCCTCGCTAAGTGGTTGGGCGATTGTCGGATGTCTGCTTGGTCTTCTGCTGTCTATGTTGTTAGTGGTGAAGAAAGTCCGATTTCGCATGATATTCTGTCTGGCGTTCCTGATGATGGCAGCTTCCAATGCTTATCTTTATTTCCAATATCAGACAATAGGGCTGTTTGGAAATATGATACTCCCCACTGTGTTGAACTACACAGGATTATTGATGCTTTATTCTATTGTGGCGGCTTTCGGCATGAAGAAACTACCGTCCCACTATCTCGCCACCTTTGTGTTTCTGATGATATGGATGCGTAATGCCATCGCCCCAGTAGTAGGTTCTTCCCTCTATGCCAACTGGCTGAACAATCGCCAACAATATTATGTCAGCCGTATAGTACAAACAGTAAATAATGAGAACCCACTTGCTGTTACTGCTTTCATGCAAACCAAACGTATGGGTGAGGTTGGAGGTAAAGGAACGACGGAGGCAGAACAGTTAGCCACCACCTCCCTAAAGGGGCGTATCATCGTGCAATCAACAATTGTGGCAATGAAAGATATTACTGGGCAAACAGTTTTATCGCTATTGGGAACAGCCGTAGTCACCCTCTTGTTGCCTTATCATAAGGGAGAAACAACATAATCTATAGCCTTTTCAACCATAGGTCCATAAATCTGTCGTAGATGATATATCCTTCTTGCTTTCTATAGACAAGTTCTTTATTTTCTAATACATTGAGGGCAGCTTTCACACTGCTGGCTCCACTTAATTTATGTTCCTTGATGAATTTACTTGCAGTGGGCTGGGGAACAATGTTGTCTTTGGCGATGGCTTTTAATAAGGAAAATTGATTTTCGGTGAAGAATTGCACCATGCTCTCAAACTGAGCCTCCCGTCCTTGGAGGATAGAAAGCAAGGCGGCATTTACTTGTTCTGTTTTGCTAATGGTTGTTTCTACTTCGTAGAGACGATTCATGATGCATTGGATATACCAAGTATGTCCTTCGAATAGATCATAAATGTGCTCAAATATCTCTTGGGATAAGTCACCACCTTTGACTTTAAAGAATTTACGGCAGAAATCATAATATACCTCACATTTTAGAGGCTTTAATCCCATCATCTCGGTACTCTGATAGAAAGGATGCTTGGGAGAACCGAATATCTCCGCCATCAAATGAAACTTGCTGCCAGAGAATATGAAGTGTACGTGCTGGGCGAACTGGATGTAGGAACGTAGTAGAGCCTCTGTACCTTTTTCTGGGTATTCGGCAATCTGTTGGAATTCATCTATGGCTATATATATTTCTTTGCCACTTTCATTGAGATAGTTGAAGATGCTACGGATGGTAATGTCTTCTTGGCTTGGCTCTACTGTGATGGATACACTTGGCTCACCAGTCAATGGATCCATAGTCAATACTGGTCGTAAAGCACTGAAGAAAGCTATGGTTTTCTCGATGAAAGAAGCATTCTTGCGAACGATGTCGTTGATGACCATTACACCGAATTGTTCCACAAAATCATGTAAGTTCTTGGTGGCGAAGATGTCAAGGTATAGGCATACGGCGTTTTTTTCTTCCTCTTTGAGATGATAAAAGGTGTTCTTGATAAGACCGGTTTTACCTATTCTTCGAGGAGAGATGAGGGTTACGTTTCTTCCATTGCGTAAATGCGAAAGCAAAGTCGTGGTCTCTGCCTGTCTGTCGCAGAAATACTTAGGACTTTCATATCCTTGATATATAAAAGGATTGACTAACTTCTTGCTAATTAGTTTCATACGCTATTACATGTTTTGTGTTACAACATTTTTGTAATGGCAAAGATACAACTATTTTTCGGAAATACCAAGATGAGGCTAAGAAAGTTTAGGTCTTGCCACAAACTCCGTATGTAGGGTTTCCATTGGGTGCTCTTTCAGATTGACAAGAATGTTAGGAGTATTGCCATTGGCAATGATGACTTTGATGCCTGCATTGGCAACATCGTGGGCAACTTTTGCTTTCGATGTCATTCCACCTCGTCCAAAACTACTCTTGCTGGCATAGATGTACTCGCTGATGTCACGGTCATAATATACTGATGGAATGATACGAGTGTTAGGTTCCTTAGGGTCACCATTGTAGATACCATCCACATTTGAAAGGAGGATGAGGGTATCTGCCTTCATCATCTGGGCTACCAAACCCGACAACTCATCGTTATCGGTAAACATCAACTCGGTGATGCATACGGTATCGTTCTCGTTGATGATAGGGAGTACGCCATTTTCCAACATCACTTGCATACAAGCCTCTTGGTTCTTGTATTGTTCTTCTGCCCCGAAGTTCTCTTTCATCGTAAGCACTTGTCCAATCTTGATGTTGTATTCACGGAAAAGGTTGTAATAAAGACCAATCAGCTTTACCTGGCCAATGGCAGAGAAAAGCTGGCGTTGTTCCACATTATCCAAATGATGGTCGACGTGTAGTTCCGCTCTGCCGGCAGCAACGGCACCAGAAGATACGAGTATTACTTCATAGTCGTGTCGCTTGAGCCAAACGATTTGATCGACGATTGACGACATTCTTGTTACATCTAATTTGCCGTCCTCACGGGTCAGTACGTTGCTGCCCACTTTTACTACAATTCTTTTCATATAGTTATTTCTTATTATCCTTTTCTCTGATTTCCACTCTGCGTATCTTGCCTGATATGGTCTTAGGCAATTCATCTACGAACTCAATGATGCGGGGATACTTATAGGGAGCAGTCTCATGCTTCACGTGGTTCTGGAGCTCTTTGACGAGATCGTCACCAGCCTTGTCCTTGTACTCCTTGGCAAGAACAACAGTCGCTTTCACTACCATGCCACGGATAGGGTCTGGTACACCTGTGATGGCACATTCCACAACAGCAGGGTGAGTCATCAAGGCATTCTCTACCTCGAATGGACCGATACGGTAGCCAGAACTCTTGATAACATCATCAATGCGACCTTCAAACCAGAAATAGCCTTCCTCGTCACGCCAAGCCATGTCGCCAGTATGGTAATAGCCATCATGCCATACATCTTTTGTTAACTCTTGGGCGCGATAATAATGCTTGAACAATCCCAACGGCTTGTCATCACCAATGCGAATACAAATCTCACCTTTCTCGCCATCTTCACATTCACTCATATCTGAACGAAGAATATGAACATCATATTGTGGATTTGGCTTGCCCATGCTTCCGGGCTTGGGCTTAATCCAAGGGAAAGTGCCGAGTGTCATGGTAGTTTCGGTTTGTCCGAAGCCCTCGCATATCTGGATGCCAGTCAACTTCTGGAAAGTTTCAGCCACAGATGGGTTCATTGCCTCGCCCGCAGTGGTGCAATATTCAAGACTGCTGAGGTTATATTTAGAAAAGTCCTCACGAATCATGAAACGATAGATAGTAGGGGGTGCGCAGAATGAAGTGATATGATATTTCTCTATCTGGCGTAGTATCTTTTCCGCCGTGAACTTCTCATGGTCGTAGACGAAGACGGTGGCACCAGCAAACCATTGACCATAGAGCTTGCCCCATACTGCCTTGCCCCAACCTGTATCGGCGACGGTGAGATGGATGGAGTTCTCATGTAGGTTGTGCCAATATACGCCAGTTGTAAGATGACCGAGAGCATAGAGATGGTCATGAGCCACCATCTTTGGTTCGCCTGTTGTACCCGATGTGAAATACATCAAGAGTGTATCCTCGTTGGTGTTCACGTGTTCTGGACGGACGAAAGGAGGAACATTGTTCCATTCCGTCATCCAGTCGTGGAAGCCCTCAGGAATATCAGGACCAATACTTACCAAAGTCTTGACGGTAGGACTTTCTGGCATCGCTTCCTTGACTTGCTCCACAACATAGTCGTCACCGCAACAAATGATGGCTTTCACACTTGCAGCATTGTTGCGATAGATAATGTCGTGCTTGGTGAGCATATGGGTGGCAGGAATGGCAACGGCTCCCAGTTTATGGAGACCGAGCATGGCAAGCCACCATTGATAGTGACGCTTCAAGATGAGCATCACTTTGTCATCATGTCCGATGCCCAGGCTTTGGAAGTAAGCGGCAGTCTTGTCACTCTGTTCCTTTAGGTCTTTGTAAGTAAAGCGGATTTCTTCGCCTCGTTCGCTCGCCCAAAGGAGAGCTACCTGGTTGGGTTTTATCTTTGCCCACTCATCCATCACGTCGTAGGCAAAGTTAAAGTTCTCTGGTATGATGAACTCCAGATGCTCCTTGAAGTCTTGCTCTGAAGTGAACTTAGTCTGTTTTAGAAATCTTTCGATCATCTTTTTGTAGATTTGGTAGGGAAGTTAAGGGGAGTTATTGAAATTAAAGGAATTTAGAGGGACAAATGCCTTTTTTGCTGTTGTCCCTTAACTTCCCTATAACTTCTTTTAATTCTATAATTCCCGAATTAGATAATTATACAAAGAAATTTAGCCGGCTCTCCACCTAATGAGCGGAAGCAATGTTGCTTCTTGCTGTCAAAGTAGATGCTGTCGCCAGGACCTAACACCATCGCTTTCTCCCCGATAGTAACTTCGAGCTTTCCCTCTATCACATAGTCATATTCCTGACCATCATGTCCGTTCTTATGAGGTTTCTCATCATTAGGCAGTGGGTCCACTTGTACCATGAAAGGATTGGCTTTTCTGTCCTTGAAACCTACGGCAAGGCTTTGGTATTTGTATTGGTTGTTGCGGTCAATTTCTGGTCCTTGACTTTTGCGAGTTACATAATATCCTTTCATACGAGGTTCCTCGCCAAAGAGCAAGACATCGAGGTCGATGCCATATTTCTTAGAAATCTTGGAGAGACGGTATACAGAAGGGTCAGCTTCGCCAGCCTCAATCTTGAGATAATGCTCAAGACTGATCTCGCACAGCTCTGCCACTTCCTCTGCAGGGATGTTGAGAACTTCCCGAAGACCTTTCAGGCGTTCCCCGATTTGCTTGATTGCTTCATCCATTGTTTTTATTTTATAGTTTTTGTGGCAAAAGTACGCATTTTTGTTGATATAGACAAGCAAAAAAGTAATAAACTGAAAGAAAACGTGACAGATTTTCCAGAGGATACATGATTTATAGGGCTACCAAGTTACCGTCAGCACCACATATTCCGATTGCGTGCCTATACGGAACTTGCCACCCCAGATGCCCATTCCCGAGCTGACATAATATTGTGTCTTGCCTTTTTGGAGCGGTCCGAAAGCATCCTCATATATGGCATCTGTCACCCATGATGCTGGCCACACTTGTCCGTGATGGGTGTGACCACTGAATTGGAAGTCTATGCCGTTCTGCTCGGCTTCTTCGAGAAAGTAGGGCTGATGGTCAAGCAGGATGGTCAAGTCCTTGTCCTTGTTGATGCCTGTTTGAGCTATAATCTGTGCGAGTGACTTACGATGGAGATTGGTGCGGTCATCACGCCCGATAATGCAGAGATGCCCAAACCTTGCTATGCTGTCGCGCAGCAGATGGATGCCTGCCTCTTGGTAAAATAGTTGCGCCTTGGGCTCTCCGCTATAATATTCGTGATTGCCCAGACAAGCGTAGACAGGGGCTTTCAACCGATGGAATTCCTCTGCGACATTTTCTTCCAACAGTGGGCGCACGCTGATGTCAATGATGTCACCAGCTATCAGTATCAGGTCGGGATGTTCGGCATTTATCATGTCCACCCATTTTCTGAATTCGGCTTTTCGGTTGTGATAACCGAGATGGAGGTCGCTCAAAAGTACAATCTTAGCAGTTTTCTTCTCTGGCGAGATGATTTTAGTGGTCTTTATCTCTATTGCTTCTTTCACCTTATTATTATATAGTGCATTGCCATAGCCGAATATGACAAGCATGGCTGCGAAAAGTCCCATGGCAGTGTAACCATTGCTGTATAGCCATGCCTTCGGAATGATGTGCATGAGTCGAGCAATGTCGAGCAAAATGAAAATCATCACCAAATAGAGCAAAATGAAAATGACAGAAGTACCTGTTTCGTATGTTACGGTTGCCATGTTGAGAGGCATCTTCTCAATTGCTCCCGAAAATACCAAGAACATACTGAGGAATAGAGCTATGGCTATGCCCACAGCCGTCCAGCGCCAGCAGTTGCTAAAAGGCAGGACCTGCCAGATATGCCAGAGCGTATAGCCCAGACCTACGACAGGTAGTACGAAGAAAATCATCATCCACATAAGTTTCATTAGTTGCTTATCTTAATTTTCGGGTTTCAGTGGTCCATAGAAATATGATGCTGTTGCACCTCCATCTATCAGAAAATCGGAGCCTGTGATGAATGTTCCTTTGCTGCTCATCATCAGCTCTGCTACATTTGCCACTTCATCGGCAGTCCCAGGACGTCCTGCAGGACATTTGGCGAACATATTCTTGTAGAAATCACCACGTAGACCATTAAATTCATCAATGGCAAGTGGGGTTACGATGATGCCTGGAGAGATGGAATTGATGCGTGCGCCTTTTGCTCCCCATTTCACAGACTCTGCCATCACTCGCTTCACGTTGCATCGCTTTGCCATCTGGTAAGCATGAAGGGTGTCTCGGATATTTCCCTCTTGAAGCATCTCCAATGAGAGAAGTTCCTCTGTTGGGGTAGTGGCAAGTTGTTCATCCTCTTTTGGAGTAAGGGCTGGCATACGGTGTCCCGATTGGCTGGAGATAGTTACGCCCACGCCACCTTCCTTGATGACTTTGCCTACTTCTTCGAGCAAAACGGCTGTGCCATATAAATCTACTTTGAGGATGGTCTCGATGGATGCCTGGCTTGGTGATACTCCTGCGGCATTGACCAACATGGCAATCTCTCCATATTTTTGTGCCTCGGCAATCAAGGATAGGATGGACTTTCGGGAAGCGAGGTCCATCTCGAAAGGCACGGCATCAAAACCTGCCTTGTTCATTGTGTCACAGATGGCTTTGGCATTGTCTATGTTCTTGTCACCAATAATGATTTTCATGCAATAGCCCATGCGACGTGCTATTGCCATACCAATCTGACCAGCTCCTGTCAATATCATTACATCTTTCTTCATAATCTGATGGATTTCATGTTCATTTTTAATTTCGCAGCAAAGGTAATCAAATTTTCACAAACTGCTGTTAAATGAATAACGGATTGGTTTAACGAAATTACGGATATATTTTATGGTCTACTTTAATCATGAGCTTCCTTTTTTAGTTTTCCTTTATCTAACTTTATGCTTTGGTATATATAATTTGTTTTACCTGATATATAAAGTTGATATATCCTACAAACAACTACTTCACCTTGGTTATATTTACAGAAATATAAGTTAGATTTAATTAAATATAAGCTGTATTTAGCTAAATATAGATTAAACTTTATAAAATATTATAGGCTTCTCATAGTTTTGTAATAAGAAAGTTGTAACTTTACAGCCAGAAAAGTAAACTTTTAAAAGTTAGGATTATGGCAAGATATATCAAGCAAGAGATGCCAGACCTTCAAGGTACTGGTGAAACGAAGTGTTATTATCGACTGGAGAAACATTGCAACTTGTCTACTGAGAAATTCCTCGGGCGAGCTGGAGCACATGGATTTTTGGATGAGAGTATATTGAAACATGCTCTTAGTAAGATTGCAGAGCAACTGGCGGAGGAATTGGCTGATGGCAATACTGTCACTCTTGATGGGATTGGTACATTCCAAGCTACTCTTGGAGTGAAGGAAGACAAGGAAATGGATACCATTGATGGTGATGAACCTAAGCGCAATGCCAAGAGCATTGAGGTGAAGAACGTGCGATATGTATCTGATAAAGAACTCGTGCAAGAGGTTAATAGCAGATGTACGCTTTCTCGTGCCGGGGTAGCAAGGGTAAATCGTTCTCCTTATAGCAAGGAAGAACGATTGAAGATGGCACAAGATTATCTTGCTGATGTTGCCCATCCTTTCTTGCGTGTTGCTGATTACGCAGAATTAACAGGACTCCCACGTTCCACCGCAACAAAGGAACTTCGAATGTTTTCCGAAGATGTTTCTAATGGCATTACAACGAGTGGGAGAGGAACGGCAAAGGTGTATGTTAAGAGGGTGGAAATGGATAATTAACTAAGGTCATTTAATTCATTTTGAGAAAAAGGGAACGTTGAAGTCATGATAAAACGAGAAAGGATGCTAAAGATTATTAGCATCCTTTCCTTTTTGTCCGTATTACAGTATTCTTAGATTTATTCCTTTTTCCGATAGTCGAAGCGGCTTGATATGTAGTCCATCCAGTGTTCTCGGTCTGCCTGTATGTGGTCAAGCATTATGTCGGTAGGAGAACCTTCTGCTGTTTCATCGTCAGCGCATTTTAATTTATATTCCAGTTCTTCGTGAGTAAGAGGGAAAACTTGGTAAAAATCTACGCTTTTACCAACTGCCAAAGGACAAGATACGATATTGTCTATGACTGGCTGTGGAGACAACAAAACTGCAGATGAATATGGTACTCCTTCTGCAAAAGGCTCTTCCTCTTCTTGGCTAAAAGAATGCCCCCATGTTATCCAACTCTCTGTTTCAATAGGCATACGAGCGAAATCTTTCAGCAAGCGGATAGGCCAATAATTTCGTTCGTCTTTCATTCCTTCTACTGTTAGGTTCCAGTCAGCAGGAAGGTAAATCAATAATTCGGCACGTTCAGCAATAAGAGTCTCATATCTAAATTCAAATTCATCTGGCACATCCATACGATGTGCTCCTACCCCCATAGTACACAATGTGTAATAATTTCGTTCTTCGGTAGGTGGAATGATGATGATATCCATATGTATGTCTGGAAAGATAACCTCATGGAAAACATGGTCGTACTTGCCAAATGTCTTCTCGATAAAATCTGAAAGTTCTTCGAGTTCAGTTTCTGAGTATTGTTCGGGTAGTTGGGAATTTTCTTCCTTTTTGTCCAAGGCATTTCTCCACATGCTCAATGCGGATAGTTGTGCCATTGCCATATCGTTTGTCCACATGAATAACAGACCAAATTCAGAATCATTCTTCATTTCAATAACCAAGTAGTCTTGATAGAAGCTGATGCGTTCCACTTCCTCCCAAGTGGGTGATTCTACACGGATGTATCTTTCTCCATTATAAACTCTCATGGTACTTTGTGGTCCTTCCGATGTGAGCATCGGGAAGAAATCATTTTCTTTCCATAGGGAGTAAATCTTGTTGAAAGTCCAAAAGCCTTTACCATAATAGATGAGTAGGGCCATTAAGCACGTAATGGCTCTCTCTGGGCAATCGAAAGCGAACATGGCAATAGCTCCAACTCCGAGAATGGCTATAATGAGTGGCTCATTCAAGAGCAAGTCTTTGAATGCACACCATAAAAAAGTTCTTCTGCTATCAGCAAAAGTAAGTCGAATATCCTCTGTCTCTTTTTGTGCAGAGGATGGTAAGTTTTTAAGTGTATACCGTTTCATAATTTATATTGTCTTATTCTTGCCTCAAAAGACATGAGTATTCGTCTTGTTTTATTTAACTTCTTTCCAATCTATCAATCCCTTTCCCAAGTCATCTAACTCTACTGCCAGTCCGATGACTTTGCGTCCATCAGCCAAGAATGGTTGGAGGTAACCATTAGCGATGATTTGCTTTTCAGCAGAATCCAGGCCGCCATTATTGGTAAGCTTTAGCTCCATTACATAGATGAAGTGAGAGGTAGAGGCTACGATGTCAATTCTACCTGTGGCAAACATGCGTTCTACATCTACTTGGCAGCCGATGGCATTCAGAATGGTGCTGATGATGAGGCGATAACGCTCTTCCATATCCATACTTGCCAATTTCTTATTGCTGTATGGTACATCTGCTATTAGTGCTTTCATACACTTCTTGGCTTCTGATAAGTCGCCAATGTTTAAACTGCGCATCAACTTGCTCTGTACGGAGATAATATCAGTGATGTCCTTTTGGGTCAGTGCTGGCAATACCGCCTTATAGAGTGCCTTTCTTACTTCCTCGTTAGGAAATCCCAAGGTATAGCCGTCCTCGTCAGAATCCTTGATGGTGAGGTAGCCTGTTTGGTAGAGGAAAAGTTCTGCTCCGCCGTCTATGACATCAGATGTCTCCAATGTGTCTTTATCAATATAACAATCGTCAAAATCACGGAGACGTAATTCCATATTGTCCACGAACTTGTTCAACATAGAGGTGGCACCAGATGAAATCCAGTAGTTGCGCAAGCGCAGTTGGGAGAGAGCGTTGATCAAACTGAAAGGATTATAAATGTCGGTCATATTCTCATCGCTGAAATGGTAACCATCATAATATTCTTTTAGTTTGTCATGAGCCTCTTCTATGCTGCATTTCATTTTATCTGCCAATGCTTCCAACTCCGGAGTGAAATTATCTGTCATCTCTTTTTCAGTGATACCACATAGTGGGGCGTATTGGGGGAGAAAACTGATGTTAGTCAGATGGTTAATCACAGAGAAAAGAGATATCTGAATAAACTTCGTGATGCCTGTGATAAAGACAAAGCGAAGAACGTCTCCTTTGAGCTTGAGTACGGAGAACACTGATCTATAGACTTCTGTGCAGCCTTCATGCTCTAGTGTTTTCCAGGAATGCTGCAATGGAGAATCGTATTCGTCTATCAAGACAACTACTTGTTTGTTAGTTTTTTGATATGCGGCATCAAGAATAGCTTGGAAACGTACGGATTCACGTGAGGTAGCTTTCGGCTTGATATCATATAGTTCCTCATATTTGGAAAACTCATGGTCAAGGTAGTCTTTGATTTCGTCTGCCGTAGCACCTGCACCGCTCATGTCAAGTCTGATGACTGGATACTCTATCCATTCTGTCTCTAATTCCATAATCTTGAGTCCTTCGAACAGTTCTCTTTTGCCTTTAAAATAGCATTCTAACGTGTCTATAAGCAGAGACTTCCCGAATCGACGAGGGCGGCTCAGATAATTATATAAATCACCTGAGTGAGTTAGTTGCCAAACTAAATCGGTCTTGTCAACGTAGAGATAGTCTTCTTTGCGGATAATGCTAAAGAATTGTATGCCAGCAGGCAATTTCTTTTTATTTACTTCTGCCATAATTTAGCTCCTTAATAGTGATTGTTTATTCAAATAGTTTTCTTAAATCCATACAGAGAAAAACTTCTGGTAAAATGCCTTTCTCACCCACGATAATGGTAGCCAATGGATTGAAAAGTTTACGGAAGTGTTCGAGTCCTATGGTATGGCTCTCGCTATTTATCGGCAGAATAGAAGATAAATGGTTTATTTATGTCGTCTAAAACTTGCTTGACCACAGTGGATTTTCCAATCTGTCGTGGTCCCATGATTACTTGGATGAACAGCCTTTGTTCACCCAATCGCTTGACGATAGTATCATATATTTTTCTTTTATACATATCTGCTGATAGTTGTTTTTTTATGTTATATGCCCAAATATGGTTGGGCTTTATGTGTATTATGGATGTTTTTACTCGGTCGATTGAGTAATTTTACTCAGTCGACTGAGTAAAACTCTTACTTCCGATGGCAAAGATAAGGAAATTATCTGTAATGGCAGCATCTTATAAGCATAAAATATCCTAATGATGACCTGATAAAGTGTTATTCTCTAAAAGAAAGACTTGTTATTAAAGATTTCTTTATAGAAGCATACATCGTCTTAGATGTCTGAAGCAACAAATGCTGCATGGTTGTTACGCCATGCAGCATTTGTACTTGTTGCCCATTATATATCATTCAAAGGTGTCATCGTTTTCCAGCCAGCAAACCATTGATGACGGCATAGGTAAAGCCATTCTGCTCCATGGTGTTGAGGCCCTTGATGGTGCAACCGCCAGGAGTGGTAACTTTGTCGATAGCTGCCTCTGGGTGTTCGCCTGTTGCCTGAAGCAACTCTACGGCTCCCTTTACGGTCTGGAGCACAATCTTTTGGGCATCCTTTGCCTTGAAGCCCATTTCAACACCACCCTCCACGTTGGCTCTTACATAGCGCATGGCGTAAGCGATGGCACATGACATGGCTGTAGCAGCAGGAAAGAGGCGTTCTTCCATGATGAGGCTTTCGCCCAATTCATCGAAAATGTCAGTGATTTGTTTGACCTCACTCGCAGAAGCATCCACAGGAGTGATGAAAGTCATCGACTGCTTGTAGGCGATGGCGATGTTTGGCATCACGAGGAAGAATGTTGGTGTGATGCCATCCTTGTCGAGCCATTCTTTGATATTGGCAGATGGTACGCCAGCAGCAACAATGATGAGCTTTTGACTTTTATAGTCGAGTGCATCCTTGATACCCTTCAAGGTTTTCTCTACACACCAAGGCTTAACAACCACGCAAACGATGTCGGCATTATGTACAGCTAATTGATTGTCGAGCGTTACGCTGGCACCTTCGCTGGCGAAGTGATCTAATACTGGTTGGTTATGGTCTGATATTGTAATATCAGATGGAGTGAACTTCTCGCTATTTAGAAGTCCTTCTGCCATGGCACCGCCCATAGCACCTGCTCCTATGATTGATATTTTCATGTATTAAGTGAAGAGTGAAGAACGAAGAGTGAAGAATTCTCTTGTCCTTCTTGTTAAACATTAAGTGAAGAGTGAAGAACGAAGAGTGAAGAATTCTCTTGTCTTATAGCTTGAGAGTGAGATGTGAGAATTTAAAGCATTTGAATTCTTCACTCTTCGTTCTTCACTTATAATACCGCCTCCAAACGTCCAATGAAGTCGTCAACATTCTCCTTGGTCAATACCAATGGAGGGAGAATACGGAGAATGTTAGTGCCAGCACAACCCGTGAAGCAATGCTGCTCATGGATGAGTTTGCTGCGAACTTCCTTATGAGGGATGTCGAGAACGGCTCCTACCATCAAGCCCCTGCCACGTACTTCTGTGATATGGCTGTTGCGCTTCTGAAGTTCCTTCAACTGCTGGATGAGATATTCGCCCACCTCATGCGCATTCTGTACAAGGTTCTCTTTCTCGAAAACATCAAGCACAGCGAGAGCAGCAGTACATGCCAAATGGTTTCCTCCAAAAGTAGTACCGAGCTGACCATATACAGGCTTGAACTCAGGTGAAATCAATACACCACCCATTGGGAAACCATTGCCGATGCCCTTTGCTACGGTGATGAGGTCTGGCTTGATGCCGAGCCATTGGTGAGCGAAAAACTTACCGCTTCTGCCATAGCCACACTGTATTTCGTCGCAAATCAAGAAAGTGCCATATTTCTTGCAGGCTGCCTGCAAGCCCTGTGCGAATTCTGGAGTTACCATATTGCAACCGCCTACACCTTGGATGGCTTCAATGATACAAGCACAAACATCGCCCTTGGCAAGTTCCTTCTCCCAAGCCTCCAAATCATTGATAGGTAGGTAGGTGACATGACCATTGTCATTGATAGGTGCGATAATCTTAGGATTGTTGGTTACCTCAACGGCAAGTGATGTTCTGCCGTGGAATGCTTTTTCGATGGAGAGCACACGGGTTCTGCCATTGGTAAAGGATGCCAACTTGAGAGCATTCTCATTTGCCTCGGCACCCGAATTGATGAGGAAGAATTGATAATCCTCATAACCGCTTATTTTACCCAAACGCTCTGCCAGCTTTACTTGCAACTTGTTGATGACAGAGTTGGAATAGAAACCCAGGTTGTTCAACTGGTTGGTCAGCATCTCCACGTAGTGTGGATGGCAATGACCAATACTGATAACGGCATGACCGCCATAGAGATCCAGGTACTCTTGTCCCTTGTCGTCCCATACATGGCAACCCTTGCCTTTTACTATATTAATATCGAAAAGTGGAAATACGTCGTAAAGTTTCATAAATTAAGTGAAGAGTGAAGAACGAAGAGTGAAGAATCCTCTTGCCTTCTTGTTAAACATTAAGTGAAGAGTGAAGAACGAAGAGTGAAGAATCCTCTTGCCTTCTTGTTAAACATTAAGTGAAGAGTGAAGAACGAAGAGTGAAGAATTCTCTTGTCTTCTTGTTAAACATTAAGTGAAGAGTGAAGAACGAAGAGTGAAGAATTCTCTTGTCTTATAGCTTGAGAGTGAGAT